>JAFXMA010000082.1 GCA_017530725.1 Bacteroidales bacterium | reverse complement strand
CTTGAGCCAGAAGGCGTTGTTCTCGGCGCGGAAGTGCTGGCCCTGGTAGCCGCCGTAGCCGTGCATGCCGTCGGGATAGACCATGAAGTCGAAGTCCGCGCCAATCTTGTGGAGGGCGTCGATGAGTTGGAGGGTGTTCTGGTAGTGGACGTTGTCGTCACCGGTGCCGTGGGTGAGTTTGAGCATCACGGAGCCGTCGGAGACGGTGCCTTCCGCGGCCGCGGAGCCGTAGGGACGGGCCGGATAGGAGGAGATGCGGTCCACCACGCGGGTGCGGGCGTAGCCGTCGGGATTGTCCTCGGGGGTGGACATGAAGCGCTCGGTGTAGTGGGAGTCATACAGTTTCCAGTCATACACGCCACCGCCGGCGATGCCGTAATGGAAGGCATCCGGAGCCGTCGCGACGAGGAGGGCCGTCATCGTGCCGCCGAAGGAGAAGCCTTCGACACCGATCTTGTTCCCCTGGACATACGGGAGCGTCTGGAGGTATTTCGCCCAGGCGACGAAGTCATCGACCTCCACCGTGGCGAGTTGCTTGTAGATGCAGTCCAGGCCGGCGCGGCCGTTGTGGCCGGAAGCGCGGTTGTCAGCGATGACCTCGATGATGCCGTTCTGCTGATACCAGGCATAGCGGGTAGGCTGCGTCCAACGGTCGGTCACCTGCGGGGAGTCCGGACCGCCGTAGATGTCCACATGCACGGGATACTTCTTGGCCGGGTCGAAATCCTTCGGATAGACGATGATGCCCGGGAACGTGAAGCCGTCATAATCCAGGGTGATGATCTTGCCAAGGGAGTACTTGGAGGCATCGAAATCAGGCCCCTTCTGGTCCGCCACGAGCCAGTTCTTGGAAGGTTTGGAAGTCTGATACACACGCAGTTGCGTCGGGACGGACAGGGAGGAAGTCTGCGCGACGAAATACTTGCCGTCCGGAGAGAACTGCACGCCGGCAACGTTCAGGGACTCGTCCGTAAGCGGCGTGATGACGCCCTTCGGGGACACCTTGTAAAGGGCCTGGCGGACATGGAGTTCATCCCGCTGGGCAGTGAAATACACCGTACCGTCCTTCTCCGCACGGACCAGGGAGACGCGCCAGTTGGGACCGTCGGTCAAACGGCGGACCGTGCCGTCATAGCCCAGGAAATAGATCTGCTGCCAGCCCGTCTCGAAGGCACGGACCATGTACAGGCCCTTCTCCGTGAAGAGCATGCCCTCGATCCAATCCAGCCAAGTGGGATAATACTCGTGGTAGAGGACGTTCTTGGAACCATCCACCGGCGACACCGCATACAGGTCCAGGGTATTCTGGATGCGCGGCTCCCGGGCCACATAGAACGTCCGGGAATCGTCCGACCAGAACGGGATGCCGAAATACTGGTCCTCCTTCTCGTCGAAATCGGCCCAGACCGTCGACACACGGCCGGCAATCGCCGCGGGGACATCGACGAAGCCGATCTTCACGTCCGGGTTCTTCTCCCCCACCTTCGGATAATGGGTCTCGCGGATCCTCCCGTCCTGGCCGAAGGGCGAATAGATCGGGAACATCGGGACCTCGGTGTCGTCGAAGTGGTAGAAGGCGATGCGCTTGCTGTCCGGCGACCACCAGAAGGCCCGGTAGCGCGACGGACGGCCCAGGATCTCCTCGTAATACACCCAGGAGGCGTAGCCGTTCATGATGACGGGCGTACCGTCGAAGGTGAGACGGCATTCCTTCCCGTCGGCGATCGTGACCACATACAGGTCATTCGCGCGCGTGAAGGCGAGCATCGTGGAGTCCGGCGAATAGGTCAGGTTCACGGCGCCTTCCGGCCTCAGCGGAAAGTCGGAATACTTCTCGGGCGCCTTGACACCGGTCACCTTCGTTCCCTTGGGCATCACCAACTTGAAACCTTCGTCGTCGGTGTAACGGCCGTTGTAGGTAAAGGCAACCTCCTTGTCACTGAGCCACTTGTAGGCAAAGGGAGTGCGGTTGAACTCCTGCGCGAAAGCGCCGGAGACGAGGGCCGCGAGGGCCAGGGATGCAATCAGTCTTTTCATATGAACAGTTCGTTTTTGAAATTCACGAGATATACCTTTTCGACGGCGCGGGTAAGGGCCGTGTACAGCCATTTGAGGTCATCCGGCACCAGGAAGTCCTGCCAGAAGGGATTGTCGATGAACACGCACTTCCACTGGCCGCCCTGCGACTTGTGGCAGGTGATGGCATTGGCATACTTGAGTTGGAGGGCGTTGAAGAAGGGGTCCTCCCGGACGGCGTCGTACCGCTTCTTCTTGGTGGTGATGTGCCCATAGTCCGCATCGACACCCTGATACAGGGCGTTCGACTGCTCATAGGTGAGCGACGGCGACTCGGCTTCCAGCGTATCCAGGAGGACTTTCGCCACGATCTCCTGGTCCTGATAATCGGGGAACGAGAGCCGCGCATCGGCGAAATGGAGGCCGTAGCGATCCTCGTAATGGCTGATGCGGACAAGTTTGCAGATATCGCCGTTGGCGATGTAATCCGTCCCTTCCAGCCCTTCGGCGAAATGGTAGCAGTTCCGCACGATCATCAGTTTGTCGTCCCGGACCAGGCGTTCTTCCCGGAACTGGACCTGCGCCCGGATACCGGCGTTGTAGCGGTTCGCCCGCTTGTTCGAGCGGCACAGGACGATGGTCTCGTCCTCGCCGTACCGCCCGTAGGCATCGGTCAATGTCTCGATGAGTTCCCCTCCGGAGATGCGTTCCACGTCGTCAAAACCCCGGACGGTGAGTCCCAGTTCATCCAGCGGAATCTCGCAATCCTCTTCGAGCAGTTCCCGAAGATGCGTCGCATTGACGAGGATGCCCGAATCGGCCTGCTGCCGGACCACCGTCCGCAGT
Source organism: Bacteroidales bacterium (assembly GCA_017530725.1). GTDB lineage: Bacteria > Bacteroidota > Bacteroidia > Bacteroidales > UBA932 > Cryptobacteroides. The sequence goes on along the minus strand of JAFXMA010000082.1, from coordinate 116,563 downwards.
TCCGAGAACCGGACACCGCCGACGCCGGCCATGTACTCCTCCGACAACGCGGGCGAACGGTCCAGGCCGATCGGAGGCAACTGGGCAGCATCTCCCACCAGGATCATCCTGCAGTCCACCCCGCTGCGCATGTACAGGACCAGGTCCTCCAGGAGATTCCCGGAGCCGAAAGCGGCGGTGCTCTGCCGCTCCCCCGCATCGATGCCGATGAGCGACACCTCGTCCACGATGAATAGCGTGTTCTTCGCCTTGTTCGGCGCCAGGGAGAACTGCCCGAAGCCGTCGCTCCCGTGCGATTTCTGCCGATAGATCTGCTTGTGGACGGTCGATGCCGGCCGCCCCGTATAACTGGACAGGACCTTCGCGGAACGCCCCGTCGGCGCCATCAGGACACAGGGGGTGCGCAGGTCCGTGAAGGCCGACACCACCGCCGCCAGCACCGTCGTCTTGCCGGTGCCCGCATACCCGTTGACCACCAGGATATCGCCGTCGTCGGAGGTCAGGAAAGCGGCGATGTCCCGCATCAGGGCGTCCTGACAGGACGTCGGCTCATACGGGAGCCGACGCAGGAATTCATGGTACAGGAATCCTGCCCGGTCCATAGGCTATGCTTTGTGGAAGATACTCGCGATGACGGCGAACACGGGATAGATCTCCACGCGCCCGAGGAACATGTCGAACGCGAAAATGAACTTGAGCGCGTTCGGTTCCATGTTGTAATTGCCATGCGTGCCGATGGTTCCGAGGGACGGCCCCACATTCGTGAGCGAGGCGATGCTGCCCAGGAGGGCGTGCTGGTTCGGATCGCCGATGACCACGCACAGGATGGAAGAAAGGGCGATCAGCAGGAGGAACAGGGCGATGTAGAGAATCTGCTGATAGACATCCTCGTCGCGGAGCATCCGCTTACCGAAGCGGACCTCGAAGACGGAAGTGGGATACAGGGTCTTGACGATCTGCATCCGGATGGCCTTGAACAGGACCAGCACACGGTCCGACTTGAGACCGCACGTGGTGGACCCGGCGCAGCCGCACACGAGACCGCCGATGACCAGGATGAAGCACGGCAGCATGGGCCAGTCCGCGTTGTCGCTGATGGCCAGTCCCGATGTGGACGTGTAACTGGCAACATGGAAGGAAGCGTCCAGGAAGGCCTCCCCCCAGGTGGCGTCGATTCCCTGCAGTTTGAGCGAAACGGCTGCCAGGACGGAACCGCCCAGCAGGCTGAACAGGAAGAACTTCAGCACCGGGTTGTTGAGCGGACGGAGCGAACGGGTCACGAAAGCCATGAACAGCAGGCCGAAATGGATGGAGGCGACCGTCATGAAAATGATCGTGAGCACCGAGATCAGCGGTGAATGGAATGCGCCGATGGACAGGTTCCGGGTGGAGAATCCGCCCGTTGCGCATACGCTGAAAGCGTGGTTGACGGCATCGAACGCGGACATGCCCGCCGCCCAGTAACAGATGAAAGCCAGGGCGAAGATGATGAGATATACCCGCGCGAAGATGGAAACCGTCTTGTTGGCCTGGGACTGGTAGTCATCCCGGGACAGGGACGACAGTTCCATGTTGGTAAGCCGCAGGCGTACCGGCGATGAGTTCGGGATGATCAGCAGCAGGAACACGACGACACCGAGACCGCCGATGAAATGCGTCGATGAGCGCCAGAAAAGCAGGCTCCGCGGCAGTGCCTCCACATCCTCCAGGATGGTGGCGCCGGTGGTAGTGAAGCCGGATACGCTCTCGAACCAGGCATTGGCGATGGTAAAGGGGCCTCCCCACAGTACGTAGGGCAGCATGCCGAACAGGAAAGACAGGAACCAGGACAGGAAAATGATCATATATCCGTCCTTGAGCGTGATGCCTTCCGTCTTCCGCACGAAGATGAAGGGGAAGATGCCCACGGTGAAAGTCAGCGAGAAACTGATCAGGAGCGGCGCCAGGGCGCTGTCACCACCGTCGATGAGCGAGATGACGGCCGCAATCAGCATGAACAGCGAACTCACCAGGAGCGCCATTCCCGTGTTCCTCGATATGACCTTCAGGTTCATTCGGCTTCCTCCGTCCGGGTTTCCTTCAGGAGTTTGATCCGGCGGCGGTACTGCCGGTTCTCCTCCGTGAGTTCGGAGATGCCCTGGTTGAGTTCGGCCAGTTGGTCATCCCCTTCGAAGGTGAGACCGTACCGCCGGCCCATGGACCTGTAATCCGCCAGTCCCTCCAGCATCTTGTTGAGCGGATTCACGTAGTAACTGATGATGAAGAACATGAGCAGGAGCACCAGGATGATGCCCACGGAGACGGCGACGATGACCGGGATGATGCTCCGGTGGAAACCCTGGTCAAATTCCTCGGAATTCGCCTGCAGGTCGTCGTACATGGCCTGGCTCAGGCGGTCGATGTCGCCGTTCAGCCGCTTGAAGGAGGGCTGCAGCCGTTCGAAGTACCAGGTGCGCGAGTCGATGAAATCGGACTGGATAACCTGCTCCAGTTCCAGGGAGGTGAGCATGTACGCCGCATAGGAATACAGGACCGAGTCGGTGAGCGGAAGGACGTTCTCACCGGAGAAGGACGAGCGCAGCGAGTCGCAGTAGGAGACGAACCCTTGCTGGTCGAAGTCGGGCAGCGCATTCAGGTTGTCGTCGCCGATGACAGCGAGGATCTGCAGGTTGTATTCGTCGGTGACCGCCGCGAGTTTCTGCGCCACATTGATGCTGTGGATGTCCTCTGCGATCATGTTGGACACGAAGTTGGACATGCGCTGGTATTCCACGAAGGAAATGACTCCGGACACGATGAGGACGACGGCGATGGCGCTCAGGGAGAGCACCATCTTCTGCTTCAGCGAAAGCCGGAACGAATTCCTCCATTTTCTAAGCCTTCCGAACATAGCGTACACTTTTCTCAACTTACAAATATACGGTTTTTTCCCTTAACTTTCCATGCGTGAACGATTTCTCCAAAAATATTTAACGAATTTTCAAAACCAAATTTGTATTTATAAAAAAATTGGTTATTTTTGCATGCATAAGACCAAATACGATGAGAACCACATTCTTAGACAAGAAAGACAACAAGAATTCCATTCTGAAAAAGACCATCCTTCGCCTTTGCATCCAGAGCGGGGAATACAGCATCGCCGCGCTCAGCGAGCAGATCAATACCAGCGTTCCTACCGTAACCAAACTCATCGGCGAACTGATGGACGAAGGGTTCATGATCGAACTGGGCAAGTCGGGCACCTCCGGCGGCCGCCGGCCGAGCATCTACGGCCTGAACCCGGATGCGGGCTACTTTATCGGACTGGACATCCGGCATTCGCACGCCAGCATCGCCGTCACCGATTTCAAGGGCGGCCTGCTGCACTTCCAGGACAACATCCCCTTCGTCCTGGAGATCGACGAAGCCTGCCTCCACACCATTTCTAAGAACATCCGAAACTTCTTCGTGGAGCACGACCTCGAATGGAACCGTGTGCTGGGAATGGGAATCAGTGTCGCCGGACGCGTGAATCCGAAGACGGGCTACAGCAACCTGTACTCCTTCGACCCGGAGCGTCCCATCAACAAGATCCTCTCCGAGGACCTGGACATCCCCGTCGTCATCGAGAACGACTCCCGGGCGATGACCTACGGCGAATACATCTCCGGCGTGGTCAAGAAAGAAAAGAACGTCCTCTTCGTCAATGTGAGTTGGGGGCTGGGAATGGGCATGATCCTGGACGGCCGCCTGTACTACGGAACCTCCGGCTACTCGGGCGAGTTCGGCCACTTCCCGCTGCTGAACAACGACCAGATCTGCCGCTGCGGCAAGGTCGGCTGCCTGGAAACCGGCGCCTCGGGCTCCGCCCTCGTGCGCATGATTTCCGAGCAGTTGCAGGCGGGCCGCGCCTCTTCCCTCTCCCGTACCTTCAAGGAGCAGGGCAAGGTGAACCTGAACGACATTGTCAATGCCATCCAGGAGGAGGACATCCTCACCATCGAAACGATCGAGAAGATCGGCGCCAACCTCGGCCGCGGCCTTGCGGGCCTGATCAACGTCTTCAACCCGCAACTTGTCGTCCTGGGCGGTAAGATGGCCCTCGCGGGCGATTACCTCCTGCTGTCCGTGCGCAGCGCCGTGAAGCGTCACGCGCAGACCATCGCGAATCAGGACACCGCCATCAAGTTCTCCAAACTCCGGAACCAGGCCGCCCCCATCGGCGACTGCATGCTGTCCCGCAGCCACCTGCTGGGAATCCTCTGATCCTACCGCTCCAAGCGCGCCAGCAGATCGTCACCCAGAGCACGTTTCACCCGGATGTGCTCCAGGACGGCTTTGACGAAGGAATTGGATTCGAAGGCGCCCCGCACCTGCTCGAAGTCGAGTTCCTTCTCCTCGCGGGAGCCATCGGCGCCGAAGCCCGTCATGGACGCCAGGTCGAACTCCTTCCGGGCGTCCTCGTACAGCATCTCGTCCAGGCCGATGACCGCGTCCTTCCACTTGATGACGATTTCCTTCACCTGGTCGGCCGTGACCGTGTCCAGCGGGAAACCGAAGAAATCGCCATACTTGTCATAGGCCCAGGTCCATTCCAGCCGGTAATAATCCGCATGCATCTGTCGGAACGCATCGGCAAGTCCCTCCAGCGACACCTCCCCTGCCTCGGTCCGGTCCAGCAAGGCTTCCACGAGGCCCTTCGGGGCGATGAGGCCGCTCAGGTCGGTCCATTTGCCCTTGCCGCCCGGGAGGTCGGGTTTCAGCATGGCCCGGATCTCGGCGTCCGTCGCCTTGGCGGGAAGGTTCTCCAGGCGCTTGATGATCGAGTTCCCAAGGAACTTCGTGATGGCCGTCCGATACAGCATGAGTCCCTTCTTGAGGGAAGTGTTCTTGATCTTGGCGCTGTGGTAGGAATACACATCGGACAGTTCGCCGGATGAATACTGCAGGTTCTTGAGCAACTGGACACCCTTGAACATCTTCTGGATGGTGTAAGGGCTCAGGAGGTTGTAGTTGATGCAGTCCAGCCGGTCGGGATCCGTCCGGCCGTCTCGCTTGGGCCACTTCTGGGCGTCGCGGATGGTCCCCACGCTCCGGAGATTCACGCCCGGCATGAGATATGTCGTATTCTGCTGCTCAATGAGATAGGAGAACGGGAGCCACGTCGTGTCGGAGTGGTTCACGTGCCGGCCCATCACCAGCGAGAACGCGCCCACGCGGGAAGGCCACAGGATGTAGGAGTCGGAGGATGTCTTCGCACCGCGCTCCAGGATGCCCTGGTGGATCGGTCCCAGTTTGTACATGTGGTTCGACTGGTTGGAACCGCTGCCCGCGTTCATGAACGAGAAGTTGCCCGCGATGAGGAGGGTGGATTTGTGGTGCGTCACCGTGAACGGTCCGGCGAAGATGGAGCAGGCCTCGCCGTTCTCTCCCTGGCAGTTGGAGAAGAACAGCGAATCGGAGGCGCTGTAGCCGTGTCCGAAATGGCACGCCTGGCCGATGAAGCAGCGTGTAAACGTAGAGTTGTCCGTCAGGTGCGAGCCGCTGCAGATGATGAAGTTGTCGGCGATCACCCCGTGGCCGATCTGGACCGGAGCGGCCTCGTTGCTGTGCACGGTGCCGTTCCGGAGCCGGTTCACGCCGCTGATGACCGCGTAGTCCCCGATGCGCACGCCGTTCAGGTAGCGCGTATTGCGGATGAACACGTGGTTGCCGATGCGGCCCATGGTCGATTCCTGCGATTTCGCATAGTCCTCCACCATCTGGTCCAGGACCTTCACCAGTTCGGGACGGTGGCGGTACATCGCCATCACATAGGCGATCTGGGCGGTGAGGCGGTCGTAGATGAGCACCTCGCGGCCGCCCGTCTCGTTCAGGACCGACACGGAGACCCCGTTGCCGAAGCGGCAGGTGCCGTCCGTGAGCACGAGGTCCACGTTCTCCAGGACCGTGTCGTGGCCGATTTCGTAATTCGCGATATAGTTGGAGATATTCTCGATGAGGCAGTTGTCACCGACGGTCACGTTGTGCAGGATCGCGTCGTGGATGCCGGCGTGCTTGCGCAGTCCGCCGGGGAACACGAACTCCCGCTCGAACTTTCCGAAACGCACGGTGCCGGAGAAATGCACGCGCCGGATGTGGCCCACCTCCGCGGCGTCCGTCAGCACGTTCCCCCAATCCTCCGCCTCGCAGCCGGCGGCCTGCAATTTCTCGATTTCCTGCTGGGTAAGATTCCTGTATGCCATGCTAAGTGATTTGATTACCGGTGTATAATTCGTAGTATTTGCCCTTCTGCTCCAGGAGTTCGAAGTGCTTGCCGCGCTCGATGATGCGGCCGTGGTCCATCACGGCGATGTAGTCGGCGTTCTGGACCGTGGACAGACGGTGGGCGATCACGAAGGTCGTGCGCCCCTTCATCAGGGAGTCCATCCCCTGCTGGATGAGTCTTTCGGTGCGTGTGTCGATGGAGGAGGTCGCCTCGTCCAGGATGAGCACCGGCGGGTTCGCCACGGCGGCCCGGGCGATGGCGAGCAGTTGGCGCTCGCCCTGCGACAGGTTGCCGCCGTCGGCGTCCAGGACGGTGTCGTAGCCGTCCGGGAGACGGCGGATGAATGCATCGGCATGGACCAGGCGGGCGGCATCGCGGCACTCTTCGTCCGTCGCATCCAACCGGCCGTAGCGGATGTTGTCCAGCACCGAACCGCTGAAGAGTTTGGTCTCCTGCAGCACGATGCCCAGGGAGCGGCGGAGATCGGCCTTCCTGATGCCGGCGACGCTGAATCCGTCGTAGGTGATGGTCCCGTCCTGGATCTCGTAGAAGCGGTTGATCAGGTTCGTGATCGTCGTCTTTCCGGCACCCGTACCGCCCACGAAGGCGATCTTCTGGCCGGGATAGGCCGTGAGCGTGATGTCGTAAAGTACCTGTTTCTCAGGGACATAACTGAAATCGACATCCTTCAGCGACACGAGACCCTCCAACTTCCGGAGCGAACCGTCGGCTTCCTTCCAGGACCAGCGGCCCTCCCCTTCTTTCTCCAGGGTGACGGTGCCTTCATCCACCTCGGGCGTCTCGTCCAGCAGGGCGTACAGGCGGTCGGTACCGGCGGAGGCCATCACGATGGAATTGATTTCGTTGGAGATCTGCGTGACCGGGCGCGTGAAGTTACGCTGCAGCGTCAGGAAGGACACCAGCGTACCCAGGGTGAGGGCGGCGCCGTCCAGGCCATGCAAGTACCAGGGAGAAGCGCTGCCCAGGGCGATGACGGATCCCACGATGGCCAGCAGCACATACATGAAGTTGCCGATGTTGGAGTTGATCGGCATGATGATGTTGCCGATCTTGTTGGCGTTGTACACGCTGGAACGGAGTTCCTCGTTCAGGCCGGCGAAATCCTCCAGCGCCTTCTCCTCGTGGCAGTAAACTTTCACGACCTTCTGGCCGGAGACCATCTCCTCGATGAAACCGTTCACACGGCCCAGGTTCCGCTGGCGCTCCACGAAATACTTCCTGGACACTTGTCCGAGGCCGGTCGTCACCTTGTACATCAGGAAAGCCATCGCCACGGCCACCACCGTGAGCGGCAGGCTCAGGACCAGCATGCTCACGAAGGTCGCCAGGATGGTCACCACCGACCGGAACAGACTCGGGATGCTGTTCCCGATCACCTGCCGGAGGGTGTCCACATCATTCGTGTACACGGACATGATATCGCCGTGCGAGTGATTGTCGAAGTACTTGAGGGGCAGCGTCTCCATGTGGGAGAACAAGTCCTTGCGGAGGCGGAGCATCGTCCCCTGCCCCACGTGGATCATGATGAGCGACTGCACATAGCCGGCGATGATGCCGACGAGGAGGATGGCGCCCAGTTTCACGAGGGCGACGGCGAGCGGCGCGTAATCCGGCGCCGCGGCGGCCGTCATGGGCGTGATGTAGTCGTCGATGAGGGTCCGGGTGAACAGGGACGAGGCGAGCGAGGTGACGGACGAGATGATGATGCACAGGGTCACCACCACGAAGTTCACCTTGTAGTTGCGGAAGATGTACCGGAACAGACGGAAGACCGTCGAATCCTTCTTGAGGTCCTTGAGGGTGGCGCCGGCCCGAGGCCCGCGATCCTGTCCGGGAGGGTGGTTGAATCCGGGTGGCATAGGCTAGGCTTGGGGTTCGTCGAAATCGCCCGAGCCGCCGCTCGTCTGCATTTCGTAGATTTCGGAATAGATGTCGCAGGTGCGCAGGAGGTTCTCGTGGGTGTCGAACGCGGCCACGCGGCCGTTGTCCATGACCACGATGCGGTCGGCCTCCTGGATGGAGAGGATACGCTGGGAGATGATGACCTTCGTCGTGCCCGGAATGCGGGCGTTGAAGGTTGCACGGATGGCGGCGTCAGTAGCCGTGTCCACCGCCGATGTGGAGTCGTCCAGTACCAGCACCTTCGGATGCTTCAGCAGGGCCCGGGCGATGCACAGGCGCTGCCGCTGACCGCCGGAGACGTTGGTGCCGCCCTGGTCGATGACGGTGTCATACCGGTCGGGGAAACTCTCGACGAACTCATCGGCACAGGCCTGGCGGCACGCCTCCCGGCACTCTTCCAGGGTGGCGTCGGCCTTGCCCCAGCGGAGGTTGTCGAGGATGGTCCCGGAGAACAGGGTGCTCTTCTGCAGGACCATCGCAACCTCGTCGCGAAGGACCTGCATGGCATATTTCCGGACATCGATGCCACCCACCTCCACAGAGCCCTCGGACACGTCGTACAGGCGGGCCATCAGGTTCACGAGGGAGGATTTACCGCTGCCGGTACCGCCGATGATGCCGATGGTCTCGCCGGCGCGGATGTGCAGGTCGATGTCTTCCAGGGCGTAGTCACCGCCCTGCTTGTAGGAGAAATAGACGTGGTTGAAGTCGATGCGGCCGTCGGGGACCTCCGTCACCGGCTCGGCGGGATCGGCCATGTCGGGTTCCTCGTCGATGACCTCGGCGATACGGGCCGCGCTGGCCGCGCTCTGGGTAAGTTGGACGAAGATCATCGACAGCATCATGAGCGAGGTCAGGACCGTCATGATATAACTGAACAGCGAGGTGAGTTGACCCGTAGTCAGGCTTCCTTCCACGATGAAATGCGCGCCCCACCAACTCAGGGTGATGATGCACGCGTTCACGATGAGGTTCATCACCGGGCCGTTCAGGGCCATCAGCGTCTCCGCCTTGACGTTCATCGTATAGAGGCCGAGGGCGGCCTTGTCGAACTTGGACATCTCGTGGTCCTCCCGCACGAAGGCCTTCACCACGCGGATCGCATCCACGTTCTCCTGCACCACGCCGTTCAGGGCATCGACCTTCAGGAGGATCTGCTTGAACAGTTTCGCCGCGCGGGTGATCAGTACGGTGAGGAACACGCTCAGGATGAGCATCGCCACGAGGAAGATGATGCTCAGTCTCTTATGGATCAGGAAACACATCCCCAGCGCCGAAACCATGTTCAGCGGCGCGCGGAACGAAATCCGGAGCAGCATCTGGAACGCGCTCTGGATGGAGGACACGTCCGTGGTCATGCGCGTGACCAGACCGGCGGTGGAGAACTTGTCGATGTCGGAGAAGGAGAAACGCTGGATGTTCTCATACATCGCGAGCCGCAGGTTCGCGGCCAGGCCGGTGCTGCTGTAAGCGGCGAACCGCCCGGCCAGGATGCCGAACAGCAGGCTCAGGCACGCGATGCCGATCATCATCGCCCCGTACCGGTACACGTCCGGCAGACTCCCCGCGCCGATTCCCTTGTCGATGATGGACGCCGTCACATACGGGATCAGCACGCCCATGACCACCTCCAGGGTCGTCCACAGCGGCGTCAGCAAGGCCGCGGCCTTGTACTGCCTGACTTGTCTGAGGATGGTCCGGAACATGGATCCTAGAGGATCTCCAGCGCCTCTTCGGCAGCGGCGCGGTCGGCGGCGCGGATGACGAAGGAGATGGTGAGTTCGTCACCGCCCTGGGCGGCGGAGATGATGTTCACGCCGTAGGCGCCGAGGGCCGAGTAGATGCGGCCCGAAGTGCCGGGAACGTTCTTCATCCCGTTGCCGCAGACGGAGAGGAGGCAGACGTCCTCCACGATGTCCACGGCGTCATCCAGCGAAACCTCGCCGTCCTTGTACAGGCCGGAAAGCGCCTCGCGGGCAACAGGCAGGTCGGCCGAGGCGACCGCCACCGTGATGCAGAATTCGGAAGAAGGCTGGGAGATGAAACGGATGTTCACCCCGCTCCGGGCCAGGGCGCCGAAGATGGACGAAGAAACGCCCACCTTGCCCACCAGGCCGGTACCCCGGACGTTGATGAGGGCGAATCCGTCCTCCACGACAAATCCCGTGACGACATGCTCGGAAGCCGGTTTGCTGCCGGAAATGACCGTCTGGCGGGAAGGGTCGGCGAGGTCCTTCACATAGATGGGAAGGTCCGCCTTCATCATGGGCAGGAGCGCGGCGGGCGCGAAAGCGCCTTCGCCGCCCGAGACGAACACCGCGGCCTCTTCATAGGTCATCGCCGGGATGGTCAGGATCTTGTCGTCCAGGACGAAGACTTCGGCCGGTTCGCCGAAATGCGAAGCGACCGTCATCGCCATCAGGTCCTCTCCCCTGCGGCCCAGCCGGATGCTGAAGCCGAAGGGATTGTGTCCATAACCGCTGGACATCACGTACAGGCCGGGCGTGGCGGTCCGTTCAGCCAGACGGGTCATGGAGGTGTTCCAATCGACCCGGAGCGCTCCCTGGTCCTCCTCGCACACCATGACCTCGGCCCCATCGACGAAGGTTCCGCCGACGACGGCATGGACCGTCTCCGCGCACAGGCGGGCGCACTTGCCCAGCACGTAATCACGGATGGTCTCGAAGGAAGGCCGATAGACCACGCCCTCATCGACATAATGGCGCAGCGCCAGCAGTTCCGCATCGACCTTCACGCCGAAGGCCGGATCCGGGACGAGTCCCTTGAAATAGTCCGCGATCGCCGCAAAGGCCGGATTCGTGTCCTTCCGCCCGTAAAGCGCCTGCTCGAGGGCGTCGATGAACAGATGACGCACCTTGTGCTCCGATTTCACGACCAGGATGGCATCCTCCCGGGGGAGGTTGCCCAGATATTTCGCCGACGCCTCCGTCAGCCTGATAACACGGGTAATCATAGTTATTCCTTATTTAGATTCATCCAGTTTGAAAATCCTTTCCATCAACTGCCATTTGTCCGTGGACGGGGCATCGGGGTCACATCCCTGGAACTGGGCGACGTAGGCCTCCCACTCGGCCTGGCGCGGGAGCGTGGCGAGGCGGGCATTGTCCTTCACGAAGTCGAAATCGTCCACCGTGTCCATGATCATGAACAGGCGCGTCCCCAGCCGGAAAATCTGCATGTCCAGAATGCCGACCTCCCGGATTCCCGCCTGGATCTCGGGCCACACATGCGCATGGGCCTCGCAATATTTTTCAATCATCTCCGGATCGTCCCGGAGTTCCAGGGTTTGGCAGTATCTTTTCATATCACCATGCGGGCGCAAAGCCCATTATCGGTACGCTTCCAGCGCCTTCGACAGGATGAACAGCGAACGCTGGATGTCGTGCTTGTTGAGGACATAGGCCAGACGGACCTGGTTCCTGCCCATGCCGGGGGTGGAATAGAATCCGGCCGCGGGCGCCATCATGATGGTCTCGCCGACGGCATCGGCCGGGGTCTTCTCGTCTTTCCAGCAGAAGTCCGTCAGGCACCAGGCGCAGAACTTTTCGGCATCATCGACAGGAAGTTGCGCGACGGTGTAGAATGCCCCCATGGGCACGGGCGTATAGCAGCCGGGAATGCGGTTCACGCCGTCGATCAGGCACTTACGGCGCTCGACATACTCGTCATAGACCTCGCGGGAGTACTGCTCCGTACCTTCGATGGAAGCCTCGGCAATCATCTGGCCGATGAGCGGCGGAGACAGGCGCGCCTGGCAGAACTTCATCACCGTCTTCCGCACCTCGGCATTCTTCGTGATGAGCGCGCCGATGCGGATGCCGCACTCGGAATAGCGTTTGGACACCGAGTCGATCAGGACCACATTCTGCTCGATTCCCTCCAGGTGCATCGCCGAAATGTAGGGCGATCCCGTATAGATGAACTCGCGGTACACCTCGTCGGAGAACAGGTACAGGTTGTACTTCTTCACGAGGTCGCGGATCCGGTTCATCTCCTTCTGCGTGTACAGATAGCCGGTAGGATTGTTGGGATTGCAGATGAGGATGGCCTTCGTGCGCTCGTTGATCAGTTCCTCGAACTTCTCCACCTTCGGCAGGCAGAAACCCTCCTCGATGGTCGTCGTCACGGTCCGGATCACGGCGCCGGCGGAAACGGCGAAGGACATGTAGTTGGCATAGGCCGGCTCCGGGACGATGATCTCGTCACCTGGATTCAGGCAACTCAGGAACGCGAACAGCACCGCCTCGCTGCCGCCGCTGGTGATGATGATCTCATCGGCAGTCAACTTGATCTGGTAGCGGTCGTAATAGCCCACGAGCGCCTGCCGCAGCGAACGATAGCCCTGCGACGGGCTGTATTCCAAGGTTTTCCGGTCGATATGCTTGAGCACGTCCAGCGCCTTCTGCGGCGTAGGCAGGTCCGGCTGGCCGATGTTCAAGCGGTAAATCTTCACCCCCCGGTCCTGCGCCGCATAGGCAAGCGGCGCCAACTTCCGGATCGGCGATTCGGGCATCTCCATGCCCCGCAGGGATATGCTAAGTTCGTTGTTCGTCATGTGCTGAAGTCAATAATCTTGCAAAGATACGGAGAATCCGGGGAAAATGGAAACGGGGGGAAACCGTGACCTACCCCCGCCGGATCTTCAACTCAATCGCCCCTTCCGGGAAGGATTCGCGGCCGGAGCAGACCAGGGCCAGATAGCCTCCGCCGCCGGCGCCGGGCATCTTCCAGGCAAGCACGCCGGGCAGGACGGAATACTTGTCGATGTAGCCCTGCACGCACCCTTGGATCATGGCGGGGAACATGGCCACCTGGGCCTCGAAGGAGGCCTTGTACGCCGCCGCAAAGCCAGCCAGGTCACGCGCCATGATGGCGTCCCAGCAATCACTGGCTGCCGCGGCAAGGGCTTCCACTTTCGGCTTCGTAATGTCCTTCCCTTCCACCACGGAGCAGCCGGGGCGGCGGGGTTCCATCGGAATCATGCACAGATGGTCCTCGAGCCAATCCAAGATAGCCGGATCCTGGCAAGACTCGATGCGCAGCGGCCAGAAGCGGTTGTCGTAGTAATGCCTGACGAGCCCGGGCATGCAAATGCCAATGGAATCCTGCGCGCCGGAGATGATGCCGTCAGACCGCTCAGGGTCGTTCTCGAAGCAGAAAACCAGTTTCGCCAGCATCTCCGGGTCCATGTCCGGCAGTTTCATCGGCCAGATCCGCCGGATCATGTTCCGGGTGGACGTGGAGAGCCCGCACCGTTCCCGCACCTCGAAGGTCGGTTCCAGGGAAATCGTGATCGCCCAACCGGGGGCAAAACACGAGACATAGGGCTGGTCGATCCAGGTACCGGCGAGGTCCAGGCGGGTCGGGATGCCGCAGAGCGTGTTCTTCAGATCCGTCGAGGACCGTGCGTCCAGGCCTTCCTGCGGCGTACGCTTCAAGACCACATACTCAATCCCCCGCTCCTTGCAGAAGGCCGCTTTCTCGGCCGTGGAGCCATCTTCGTTGACCACGAAGACATCGGGCTTCAGGAAATCCACGGTCGGGACGAAATCCATCAGGCCGGAACCGGCGTTGATGAACGCATCCTGCACATAGCGGATGGACTTCACCATGAAGAGACGCTCATTCTCACTGTAGAGGGTCTTGTGCCCCTTCAGGTGAAGGATAGTCGCGTCCGAGCCGATACCGACATACAGGCTTCCGTACGCGGAAGCCTGCCGGAAGAACTCGATATGGCCGCTGTGCAGAAGATCGTAACAGCCTGAGACAAAAACCTTTTTCTGCATCCGTCAGTTCAAACTCGCCTTATACCAATCGAACAGTTTCTGTACTCCCTCCTCGATCTCGATCTTGTGGTGCCAGCCAAGTCGGTGCAGTTTGCTCACATCGATCATCTTGCGCATGGTACCATCGGGTTTGGAAGCATCGAACTCCACATCACCCTCGAAACCGACGGCCTTGACCACCAGTTCGGAGAGTTGACGGATGGTCAGTTCCTTGCCGGTGCCGACGTTGATATGGCAGTTGCGGATCTCGCCCAGGGAAGGGATGGCGCCACCGCGCCCGGCCGTATGGTCACGGTCCACGACGCCGTCGGCAGCCACGCCATAATGCACGCTGGAATACTTCTCGATGCCGATTACATCCTTGAAGTCCACCGTAGTCAGGATATGCACGCACGCATCGGCCATCTCCTCGCTCCAGAGGAATTCGCGAAGCGGAGTTCCCGTGCCCCAGAGGACTACCTTGTTGTCGGAGATGCCGTACTTGGCCAGCACCTTCAGGATCTCGTCCTTGGACGACGTACCCGTGACGCCCTCGACAGGACGCTTGTTCAGGTCGATCGCGATCTTGTCCCAGGCCCCTTCATGGATGAGTTTCGCCAGATACACCTTGCGCATCATGGCCGGCATCACATGGCTGTTTTCCAAGTGGAAATTATCGTTAGGGCCATAGAGGTTCGTCGGCATCACGGCGATGAAGTTGGTACCGTACTGCAGGTTGTAACTCTCGCACATCTTCAGGCCGGCAATCTTGGCGATGGCATAGGGCTCGTTGGTATATTCCAGCGGACCGGTGAGCAGGGCGTCCTCCGTCATCGGCTGCGGCGCCTCCTTCGGATAGATACAGGTGCTGCCCAGGAAGAGCAGTTTCTTCACCCCATGGGCGTAAGCCTCGCTGATGATGTTGCACTGGATCTTCATGTTCACCATGATGAAGTCGGCACGATACAGGCTGTTGGCCATGATGCCGCCCACGAACGCGGCCGCCAGCACCACCGCATCGGGCTTCTCGCGGTCGAAGAATGCCTTTACGGCCGCCTGGTCGGTCAGGTCCATCTCATGGATGGTCAGTCCCACCAGATTATTGTATCCCCTTTTCTTCAGGTTATTCCAGATGGCGGAACCCACCAGCCCGGTGTGCCCTGCCACGTAAATCTTTGAATTCTTATCCAACATGATTAATCCTCCATGTGCTCACGCAAATACAACTTCTTCACCTTCTTCATATCATGCTTCACCATGATACGCACCAACTCCTCGAAACTCGTCTTCTGCGGATTCCAGCCGAGGGTCTGCTTCGCCTTTGTCGGGTCGCCGAGCAACTGGTCCACCTCGGCGGGACGGAAGTACTTCGGGTCCACCTCCACCAGCACCTTGCCGGTAGCGACATCGATACCCTTCTCATCCACGCCTTCGCCTTCCCAGCGAAGTTCGATTCCTACCTCCTTGAAAGCCAGCGTGGCAAACTCGCGCACGGTATGATACTCCCCGGTCGCAATCACGAAATCATCCGGTTCCGGCTGCTGCAGGATGAGCCACATGCACTCCACATAGTCCTTGGCATAGCCCCAGTCGCGGAGGGAATTCAGGTTACCGAGATACAACTTGTCCTGGAATCCCTGGGCAATCCGGGCCGCCGCAAGCGTGATCTTGCGCGTGACGAACGTCTCGCCGCGACGCTCGGATTCATGGTTGAAGAGAATACCGTTGCAGCAGTACATGCCGTAACTTTCCCGGTAATTCTTCATGATCCAGAAACCGTACTGCTTCGCAACTCCGTACGGGCTGCGCGGATAGAAGGGCGTCGTCTCCTTCTGCGGGACTTCCTGGACCAGGCCGAAGAGTTCCGAGGTCGATGCCTGGTAAATCCGGCAGGTCTTCGTCAATCCCGAAATCCGGACCGCTTCCAGGAGCCTCAGAACGCCCATCGCATCGGCGTCGGCCGTAAACTCGGGAACGTCGAAGGAAACCTTCACGTGGCTCTGGGCGGCCAGGTTATAGATTTCATCCGGCTGAATCTCCGAGATGATGCGGATCAGACTGGAAGAGTCCGTCATATCCCCCCAGTGAAGATTCACCAGGCGTTTCTTCTTCATGT
Organism: Bacteroidales bacterium; assembly: GCA_017530725.1. Classification (GTDB taxonomy): domain Bacteria; phylum Bacteroidota; class Bacteroidia; order Bacteroidales; family UBA932; genus Cryptobacteroides. The sequence continues at coordinate 100,491 of JAFXMA010000082.1, read as the reverse complement.
CCCGGACCCATTCGTCCAGGTACAGGTGCTCGATCCGCCCCGTATTGAATGACGAACTGCGGCGCAGGATGCCATGGACTTCATAGCCTTTCTCGATGAGGAATTCCGCGAGAAAGGATCCGTCCTGACCGGTGATACCGGTGATCAATGCTTTCTTCATAAGAACAGGATACTGCCCCCGGAGGGGCAGAGATTAACATGCAATATAATTTGCAAATATATGCAATAGAACGCTAAAAGACAAGGAAATGAGCCTCCCCTACTCCATCGGCACTTTCATCACGACCTTCTTCACCGGAGCCGGAATGCCACCGGGAGCGAGGCCAGGCTCGTGTGCATCGTCCGGGAAGACCACGAGGAAGTAACCCTCGCCGATGACCAGGTCGGCGCCGGGGCAGTCCGCATAACGCGCGGCATCATTTGCCTCGTCGTAAGGAATCGTCTCCACCACCTGCGGGAGCGGCTTGCAACGGATGAGTTCCGTGCCGACGAGCGCTAACTGGACATCGGCATACTTCCGATGGGCTTCGTAGCCCTTTGGGTTCACGAGGCTCGTTGTGCCCTCGCTCACAACGGCCTTCACTCCAAGCGCCAGCGGGTGCGTCCCCACCTCCACCTCGGAAGTGACGTTTTCGATATACTCCAGCGCCAAATCCAGCGCCGGCGTCAGGCCCTTGTACAGGCCGATGTTCTTGATGTGGTCGTAAATCATAATTCGCTAATTCAAATGTGTCTGGCACATAAAAGTCATTCCAAGCCGTAAAACGTGGCCGACCAATTTCGGGCCATGTCGATGATCATTTGATAAACGGCCAAACGATCGTGCCGATGATGGCGTAACCGAGACGGATAAGCCAGGGCTGAGGCCAGTTCAGGTCTGCGTGGGCAGTCTGCTTGCGGAAAATGCCCAGCGAGTGAAAGGCATTGTGCGCCGCCCACTCATGCTTCAGAGACTTGATCGACCTGTTCCAGACCAGGCTGTCCGGATACTGCTCGCGGAGTGTCTTCAACGCGTTCTCGAAATCCTCCTTGCTGATTTCGAAGGAGGATTCCATGTGGATGTTGTTGGGGGTGACTTTGTAGTTCCCGGCAGATCTCCCGTCATTCCCGGCTTGACCGGGAATCTCACCTCTTCTTGTCATAAATCACATGATAGAAGAACGGCGCCAGGACATAGGCGAACACCTCGAAGATCCCGATGATGAAAATGCCCATGACCACCCACTTCGCGATCTCTTGTGCCAGCGTCGGCTCCACGACCTTCCCGAAGAGAAGGCCGAGCGTGGCGATGACGGCGGCGACGATGATCGCCGTCCAGATGGCGAAGCGTTTACAGAATACCCGTTTATCCATATCTTCGAGTGCTAAACCGACACTCCAGCATCATCCAGCCACTTTGTCTTTAGGGACATCCAGCCGCCTACAACTTCATCATATACACATTCGTATCCCGCTGCACGAAGCCAAGCGCCTGATACATCGCGTTGGCCTCCGTACGAGTGGGGTTCGAGGTGAGGCGAAGGTCGATGGGAGCGAGTTTATTTTTGGCAAAGTCGATGATGCGCTGCAGGAGGGTGCGGCCGATCCCCTGGCCCCGATAGGCCGGCAGAACCACGACATCCTCGACACTCGCCTTCCGCCCCGTCGGCGACTCAAAGACACACAGGGTGGCGCATCCGACAATATGCTTCTCATCGTTCTCAGCGATGAAGATACGCGTTCCCGGCGCCGCCACCGAACGCTGCTGCTGAAGCGGCGTGACCGTCAAATCGGCATTCAACTCTTTCATAAGCCCCAGCAGATCATCGATCTGGGATTCGGTCAAAGTACAAAGCTCAAGGTATCTCATAGTATTTGGGAAATTGGTTACTTAGCATTATCCAGCACCTCGTACACCGAGTTGTTACTCTTGTATTCCGGTACGATCTGTTTCATCTTGCGGACAGTCTCCATGTTGTCGAACTGCTTGGCGATTTCCACCAGGTCATCGATCTCACGGGAGACCTCATCGTAGTCGTATTCGCGGACCTTGGCGATCCTGATCTTCTCATGGAAGGTCGGCTTCGTGCCTTCCAGTTCGTTCAGGACCTCCTCATAGAGTTTTTCGCCTTCGCGGAGGCCGGTGTATTCGATTTGGACGTTCTTCGCGTTTGACAAGGCGATCATTCGCTTCGCCAGGTCCGCGATCTTCACGGGCTGGCCCATGTCAAAGACGAAGATCTCGCCGCCGTTGCCTTTTGTGCCTGCTTCCAGGACCAACTTGCACGCCTCCGGGATTAGCATGAAGTACCGCACGATCCGCTCGTCCGTCACCGTAACAGGTCCGCCGTGTTTGATTTGCTCACGGAACAGTGGAATCACAGACCCATTCGAACCCAGCACGTTTCCAAATCGGGTCGTGACAAACTGGGTGTAGTCTCCCCCGCTCTTCGACAGCATCGCCTCCTTCTCCAACTTCTCGTTCAGGCTCTGCACGTAGATCTCGCAGATGCGCTTGGAGCAGCCCATCACGTTGGTGGGATTCACCGCCTTGTCGGTCGATACCATGACGAACTTCTTCGCGCCATATTTCACGCTCAGGTCGGCAAGAATCTTGGTGCCGTAAATGTTATTCAGGACCGCCTCGCTCGGATTGTCCTCCATCATGGGGACGTGCTTGTAGGCAGCTGCATGGAACACATACTCGGGCCGGAAGGACTCGAAGATATACTCCATCCGCGTGCGGCGGCTGATACTCGCCACAACCGTTTCCGCCGGGACATCCGGGAAGTCCCGCTTCATCATCAGCCGGATGTTGTGCTGCGGCGTTTCGTCCTGGTCGATCAGCATCAGTTTCGCGGGCTTGAAAGCGGCGACCTGACGGACGATTTCCGAGCCGATGGAGCCGGCGGAACCGGTAATCATCACGCGTCGGCCCTGGAGCAACTCCTCCACCGACTTCAAATCGACGCGTATCTCCTGCCTCGGCAACAAATCTTCCACGCTCACTTCGTGAATCTGCATGCTCTCCAACTCCTCGTCACTCAACACACCGTTCTTGACGCTCGCCTCCTTCGCGGCTTGCGACATGAAAATCTTGCATCCAGCGCCGATCAACACGTCCTGGACCGCCTGGTTCTCACGGAACTCATCGACCCGAAGCGGGCTCACGAGCACCGCCTGGATTCGCTGCTTCTTGATGATGTCAGCCAGGTCCTCATCCAAAGTGTACACAGGAACGCCCAGCATCTGCATCCCTTTGATGCGCTTTTCATGCGTAATGAAGCCCCTCAAATCAAAGCGGGCCGGCCTCTCGGAACGGATATACTTGGCCACACCCGCTCCGCCGGTCAACGCGCCATAGATCAGCACCCGAATCGCCTGTGAGCCGGAGGACATGACGTCATAGAGCGTCTTGATCACCATCCGCATGACCAGCATCAGCAAAGTCGAAAGGACAATCGCCGCGAAGATCTGCAGCGGATGCAACGCCCGCCAGGAATCGGCCCCCAGATACTTGAAAAGGTAATACGTCCCCACTGCCAGCGCAAAGGTCAATGCATTGGCATAACAGACCTTCAGCAAGTCCACGAAGCCCGAATAGCGCACGACGCCCGAATAGGTCTTGAATACCCTCGCGCTGATCAAACTCAACAGCGAGAACAGAATGCCTGTCTGAAGCAGTTCAAAACGATGCTCGTAGGTGACGCCCGTCCGATGGAATGCCCAATACGCAAAGGCGCTGCACAGGAACACGATGACCGTATCCGCAAGGACGACGCACCAATAGGGAAAGACGTTCCTGCTGAAATAATACCTGAATAATCGCTCTATCCAGGTTTGTTTCTCTTTGTCAGGCATGATTTACTTCCTCCAAACCATCTTATTCACCACCCCCACGTAACTCTGGATGATGCGCACGACCTTGGTGCTCACGTTCTCATCCACATAGTCCGGAACGGGGATACCCGGGAAACCATCCCGGATCAGGGAGACGGCTATATCCACGCTCTGGAGAAGGCCCTTGGTGTCAATCCCACTGAGAACGAAGCAGCCTTTGTCCAGGGCTTCGGGACGCTCGGTGCTGGTCCGGATGCAAACGGCCGGGAAAGGATGGCCGATGCTCGTGAAAAAGGACGACTCCTCAGGGAGGGTTCCGCTATCGGAAACCACCGCAAACGCATTCATCTGCAGGCAGTTGTAGTCGTGGAATCCCAGAGGTTCGTGCTGAATCACGCGCGGGTCCAGTTTGAATCCCGTAGCCTCAAGCCGCTTCCGGGACCGGGGGTGGCAGGAGTACAGGATAGGCATATCATACTTCGCCGCCATTTCATTGATGGCATTGAACAGGCTCAGGAAATTCTTTTCCGTGTCGATGTTCTCCTCGCGGTGGGCACTCAAAAGGATGTACTTGCCCTTCTCCAAACCAAGGCGGGTATGGATATCGGACGCCTCAATCTCGGCGAGGTTCTGATGCAGCACCTCAGCCATCGGCGAGCCCGTAACATACGTGCGCTCCTTCGGCAGGCCGCACTCGGCGAGGTAACGACGCGCGTGTTCGGAATAGGCCATGTTCACATCCGAGATGATATCGACAATGCGACGGTTCGTCTCCTCCGGAAGGCACTCATCCTTGCAGCGGTTGCCGGCCTCCATGTGGAAGATAGGGATGTGGAGGCGCTTCGCCCCAATCACGCTCAGGCAGGAGTTCGTGTCCCCCAGCACCAGCACCGCATCGGGTTTGATTTCCACCATTAACTGGTAACTCCTGGCGATGATATTGCCCATGGTCTCGCCCAGGTTCACACCCACGGCGTCCATGTACACATCGGGATCCGCCAGTTTCAGGTCCTTGAAAAACACGCCGTTCAAGTTGTAGTCATAATTCTGTCCCGTGTGCGCCAAGATCGTGTCGAAGTATTCCCGGCACTTATTGATGACCGCCGCCAATCGGATAATCTCCGGGCGTGTGCCCACGATGATCAGAAGTTTCAACTTCCCGTTATTCTTAAAACTTGCCATATTTTGAATCTTTTTCTTGCTGAGTGCGGGTAACGTCCCGAAAAGTGGGACGACACCGGCAAAATCGGCCCAAAACGCAGGTAACGTCCGAAAAACAGGGACGTCACCCGCACCCGGCACCTATTTCACCGGTTCAAAGTACGTATCCGGTCTATTCGGATTGAAGACCTCATTGCTGTACATGACAGTGACGAGGTTCTCGGTTTCAGAGAGATTGATGATGTTGTGCGTATATCCTGGCAGCATGTGGACTGCCTGGATTTTGTCGCCGGAGACCTCGAACTCAATCACTTCATCTGTGCCGAGTTTGCGCTCCTGGATGAGGCCGTGGCCGGAAACCACGATGAAGAACTCCCACTTGGTGTTGTGCCAATGCTGCCCTTTCGTGATGCCCGGCTTGGAGATATTGATAGAGACCTGCCCGCAGTTGAGCGTGTGGATGAGTTCCGTGAAGGAACCACGGTCATCGACATTCATTTTGAGCGGGAACGCGACTTTCGAGGCCGGGAGATAACTCAGATAAGTGCTGTACAGTTTTTTGGCGAACGACCCGTCAGGAATGTCCGGAATCGTCAGCGTCTTGGGCTGCGCCGCGAACTTGTCCAGCAGGTCCACGATCTCGCCCAGGGTAGCCCTGTGCGTCGTTGGCACGTAGCAGTATCGACCGTTCTTCATCGGGAACACCCCGAGCCCGTCGAAATCGCACCGATGCTCCTCCCCTTTCAAGCAGCCGATCATCTCGTCCACGAGATCGTCGATGTACAGCAGTTCCAGTTCCACCGACGGGTCATTGACCGTATAAGGCAGGTCGTTGGCAACGGCATTGCAGAAGGTCGCAACGGCGGAATTGTAGTTGGGACGACACCATTTACCGAAGAGATTCGGAAATCGGAAAATGAGCACCTTGGCGCCCGTGTCGTCCTGATAATTCAGGAAGAGTTCCTCGCCGGCCAGTTTGCTTCGGCCATACTCGGAATTGCCGAACCTACCCGCCAGACTGGCCTGCTGGCTGCTGGCGAGCATCACCGGGCAAGTGTTGTCGTGCTTCTTGAGCGTTTCGAGAAGGGTACTGGCAAAACCAAAGTTGCCCCGCATGAACTCAGAGGTATCCTTCGGCCGGTTCACTCCCGCAAGGTTGAACACAAAGTCCGCCTCAGCGCACCACTGGTCCAACTCTGCCGGGCTTGAGTCGATGTCGTACTCGAACACCTCGTCGATGGACACGCCATAATTCCGCGCCTTCCCGTCCCGGATATTCTTCAACTGCGCACACAGGTTCCTTCCCACGAAACCCTTGGCGCCCGTCACAAGTATTCTCATATTGCAAAGATAGTCATTTCTCCGTCAGACCTGCCTCATTATGTCCTCCTCCCCCAATGGTTCATACGCTCCGTCCTTGCACTCCAGCAGCACCGTGCCGCTTTCCAGCGACTTCAAACTGTGCCACTGGCCCACAGGGATATTGATGAGCGTTCCGCCGGGGGCCATGTCGATGACATCCGTCAGTTTGCCCTCAGCATCGTAGAAGTACTCTTCGAAATGCCCCCGCAGGCACACCACCGTCTCGGAGGATGTCCGGTGCCGATGGATGGGAAGAATCGTTCCAGGCTCGATGGCGTTCAGCATGCGCTGAGACCGATCATCTGGGCTGTTCCTCAAATCCAAATTCATGCGGAGGCGGGGGGAACCCTTCGCCTGGGCAGTAAGGTTGTCAAGTATATTTTTGTCGATAATCATATATCAAGAATCATATATCAAGCGCCTCCCTAGTAACGCAGCCCCTGCCCCGATAAATCCCCCCACCGTGTTCATCACCAAATCCGTCAACTCGAAAAAACCCACATGCAAAACCAATTGGAGGCATTCCGTGCAAAGGGAAAGGCAAAAGGAAATCAATGATGCAATTCCAAGTCGACGCCAGGGGCGAAAGTGTTTCGTCGTCGACAGGAACTCTGACAGAAAGAATCCGAAAAGGGTAAATATGGCGATGTTTGAGGTCATTTCTGCCGGACCTTGTCCATCCTTTTGCAAAAAACGCGAAAAACTCAATGTCAGGTTATATCCTGCTATGTGATGCATCATCCCACAATAACGGATTACCACCGCCACATCCAGCAAAAACAGACCGATAAAAACCGTAATGCCCAAAGCGATTGCACTATACACAGAACTATTCTTTCGCTTCAATATGAGTATCGTCAATCCCAATGACAACACTCCCATGACTGCCCAGTGACTCCAGGGAACATGAGTGAGAGTCTTGCGAATATAGGTCAGAAGCGACGATACGAACAAGAAACTCATACTATCTTCCTTCACAACACCGGATTCCTCTCAAACAAGAAACCCTTCACCTGAATCGCCAATGCCTTTGCCATGGAAATCGGAGAGAACTCTCGATACTTCCATCCTGCTCTCAAGGTATTCCCTGCCAGTCTCATCTTCCCTATAAACCCTTTCACACTCTCATGCAAATCCAAACCTGCCCATACGGAATCCATCATCCTCTGCTCCGGAGCCGTCAGTGCCCCTTTTTCGCGCTCTCCTAAAACGAACTCTCCAAGGTGGGTGTATGCTTCATAGAAACGACAGAAACCGAACTCGTCAACGTACCGGTCAAACGCAGCCCAATCCACGTCGGACGAATGCTTGCGTCGGAAAAGCGCCCAGTCCAGGATATGCCTCAAATTTAAACCTTCATGCAGAAAATGCGAGTAAGCGTGTTCTGTCAAGAACAAGGCCGAAGCAAGCGGAGGAGGCGCGAGCAAACCTGTATCTTCAAACTGTGAAAATGGGCCAGCCAGGATCAAACCTTGGAGTAACTGCTCAAATCGGCGCAGAGATTTGTTTCCCCGGAAAGGGGTACAGAACTTATGGTTCTCGATGTGAAGTCCTGGGAAATCAAATGAACTGTTCTTATAAAAGGATCTGTCAACCGTCAAGCCCTGCTCTTCCATGATGTGATTCCCCTGCTCGTACGCCCTCAAATGTTCTCCATCCTTAATCAAGAAACAGTCCAAGTCCGCACTATACCGATGCGCCGGGATGGGATAGCACTCCGATACCGTAAAACCCTTCAAAATGACCGTCTGGATTCCTGCTGCAGCAAACGACTCCCCCATTTTCTTTGCTGCTGCAAGTTGATTAGCATACCGCTGCTCATACTTCATCGACTTGGCAAACCACTTTGCCTTAGTTCGCCGTTCTTCTTTATCTCCGGAAACCGAATATACCCCAGCGTCGTACAGTTTCTGCAAGCCATCGCTCGCAATAACCGAAACACTCTGTCGGTCCGCCTCCTCGATCAAAGAAGGCCAATGCATAGAACCCGGGACGGTATAATTCGTGTCACGAAGGACACTTGCACGAAGCAAATTCAAGAGGAAAACACGCTCTACAGTCATACCATACAACGTCAAAAAGGTCGGCTTATTTACACTAGGCAAATCGCCTCCTTTATCTTCCCTACAATATAATCCACATCTTCATCGCTCACGCAAGGACCTGCGGGCAGACACATTCCGACCTTGAAGATGGCTTCAGAAACTCCATTAACATAAGCCGGAACATCTTTGTACACAGGCTGTTTGTGCATAGGTTTCCACACTGGACGGGCTTCAATGCCAGCAGCATCCAAGAATACTCGCAGCGCCTCGACGTTATCATTCGGCTCGCAATCGGTATGGGCCGAGTCCGCCATATGAATCACGCCAGCCGCACCTCCCACTGCTCCTTTGACAATGGTCTTGTAGGCATTCTCCTGCCCGACAATCCGCACGGAGGGATCGACGGTAATCGTACACAGCCAGAAGTTCGAGTCATAGTCGCCACCGGCCGGTTGGGAATGAACGTCGATGCCAGGGACATCGGCCAACAACTCCTCATAAAGTGCCTGCACATGCTTGTGATGTGCCAGATGGTCATTGATAACGGTCATCTGCCCACGCCCGATACCGGCGCAGACATTACTCAAACGGTAGTTATACCCGATGGCCTCATGATGATAGTATGGATAACTCTCACGAGCCTGCGTGGCATACCACATAATCTTTTGCCACTGTTCCGCGTCCGGACAGATCAATGCACCACCTCCGGAAGTCGTAATCATCTTGTTGCCATTGAATGAAAGCACGCCAAACTTGCCAAACGTGCCCAGCACCTGCCCTTTGTACTTCGAGCCGAACCCCTCAGCCGCATCCTCCACCACAGGAATCTCATACTTGTTTGCGATCTCCATAATTCGGTCGGCCTTGTATGGCATCCCGTACAGCGCCACTGGAACAATCGCCTTCGGCTTCTTTCCTGTCTTTTCGATGCGGTCGATTATCGCCTTCTCCAACAATCCCGGATCCATGTTCCAAGTATCCGGTTCCGAATCAATCATTACAGGCGTTGCGCCGAGATAGGTGATAGGATGCGTGGATGCGCAGAAAGTAAAACTCTGCACCAATACTTCATCTCCCGGGCCTACTCCGCACGCCAACAAGCCCAAATGCACCGCTGCCGTACCACTTGAAAGTGCCACCACGCGCTTTCCCAGCGTATCATCATTCTGGGCCTGACCCGGAATCTGATTCACAAACTCTTCCAAGTCCTTCTCGAATCCATTCACGTTAGGGCCCAGCGGCACGACCCAGTTGGTGTCGAAAGCCTCTTGAATGTATTTCTGCTCTTCACCCGACATATGGGCCAAGCAAAGATAGATTCGCTTGCTCATAATAAACTTGACCTATTCTCTAAGTAATCTCATTATAACTTGTATACACTCTCCCCTCTAAGATACTGTTCTTGAACTTCTGCCATCTTAATATTTTCTTTCTTACTGACTTTAGAATAAAAGTATTCCTTGGACAGAATCGCAGAAACAAAATCTTTTATCTCATATCGCAACCCATCTCCCGCATAGGAATGGAAGAATTTCTTGTTCTGGTTTTGATCTTCATAACGAAGTTCAAAGTAATCTGTCTTCCACCATGGAGCCGGAACGTACGCATATCCTTTTGTCCCAGCAACGACTAAATTTCCTTCAGTTTTTACGCCAAGTCCAACTTGAAATGAAGCCACCGCAGAATGGAAACGAAAAACTGCTTTCGTGAACATGTCCACCTCGTTTTTCATTTTAGAATAAAAGTTGATATTCTCATACTCCATTCCTAAAAGTTTAAAAATGGGGAGTAAAGGGAAACAGGCGTTCTCATTCATACTGCCGCCAAAATAATCCTTATTTAGTTTCTCGGAAGATTCATCTGTCAGCGTTGTGACAGATGCATTCACCTCCACAATCTCACCTACTGCACCCGATTTGAGTAAAGAAACCAAATGAATAAATGCAGGACAAAACGCAGTCTTCAGAGCAACCATGAGCACCAATCTCTTCTTCTCCGATAACTCGTATAATTCTTCCGCTTGAGCCTTACTGAACACGAATGGTGTCTCACATAATACATGCTTCCCTGCATTTAAAGCATTCTTCACATAGGAATAATGCGAATAATGAGGCGACGCCACGTAGACAGCGTCACATCGCTCATACAAATCCGCCTCGGTTTCAGAATACTCCAGCCCGTATTCTTCACAGAAAGTACGACATTCTTCTATATTAGGATTGAACGCAGTTACGATGGCATTGCTATTAACAAACTTGGATTCCGGGACGAATCGGCGAGCAATGCTTCCTGTTCCAATGACACCAATTCTCACCATAGGACGTCCTTCCCGCAACTGAGTACTGCTGATTCCCTGTGTTCTTGGCAAATAAACTACCTCACAATACTCCTTCAGATAGTCGAAATAACCTTCCCAGTCGGACCCGATAGCAAAAATGTCCACCCCGTATTTCTGAATATCGTCAATTTTTTGACCGCGGTATTCTTCGATGATGATCTGGTCGGCATAACCTGTAGCTTTTACAGCCTCAATACGTTCCATCACGTTGTTACAGGTGTTCATCTTGCCTCGTTCGAGGTCGAAACTATCCGTTGTAACACCTACGATGAGCCAGTCACCGAGTTCCTTTGCACGTCGAAGTAGATTGATGTGACCTTGGTGCAGAAGGTCATATGTTCCATAGGTGATTACTTTCTTCATCGCGGTTCGAATTCGTGGATACGGGCGGCCAATTCGTAGAGTTCCTTATCCGTCTGGAGTCCCATGTGGGAGACACGGTAAAAACCCGGCTTACTTCCAGGCATAATGAAGGTCTCGTATTTGTCAATCAGCCCTCTGAAAATGAGACGCTCAGCCGTATCATTTGTTTGGAAACCTGTTATGGCATGGGAAGGAGTTTCTGCCAAAATATCCCATCCATACTTTCTGCAAAGACCACGAAAAACCTCACAACGGTGGCATACATCGGAGATATTCTTGCTTTCTCCACCTTCCGCCTGCAGTTGTTTGAGACGGGCATGGAGTTGCAGGAACAAGATGGTCGCCGGCGAGAACGGCGTCTGCCCACGCCTAAAATTGGAGAAGTTATCTTCGAAGTCCCAGTAATAGCCTTTATGGGCGAATGGATAGCCATCCAGATTAGCGCTAAAAAACAGAACGGATAGTCCCGGGGGAATATTGAGCCCCTTTTGAGTACTCGTAATGCAAATGTCAATTCCATATTCATCCATGCTCAGTGGCTCTGCCAGAAATGTACTAATGACATCCACCACCAGGGATACTCCGTATTTGTGGCAAATATCGCTGATTTTCCGGAGATTGAACAACTGTCCCGAAGATGTTTCATGATGCTGGCACAGGAAGACCCCGGGGCGTTCAATCGCTACTCGTTTATCCAGGTCACCATAGTCGATATCATGGGCGAAAGGGACTTTATAATCGACAACCTCAATCCCATAATAACGGCACAAATCCCACCAACGGTGACCGAATGAACCGCCATCAATAACGAAAGCCTTTCCCTTTGTGCTCACATAATTCTCGACAACTGCACTCATTGCTCCAGTCCCAGAGCCGGTGTAGATAATGGTTCGCCCACCGGTGCAGTGAATTAGGTCAAGCAGAATCTTTTCAGATTCTAAATTGATGTCCGAAAACTCTTGGGTTCGCATATAAAGAAATGGCTGCGAACCGATTTCCATCAGGACCGGGTCAATGTCACCCGGAAAAGCGTATGAATGCATAATAGTTCCAAATGTTTTTCAAAAAATAAAGTTAAGAACGGCCATTGCAAATGTGTGTTTCTAACCTGTACTCAAACTAAATAGACAGTACTCTGTCATTTCCCCTCCCAACATGTATAATGTGCAGTTTTCTATTAGAATAGTCCGTTACAAATATCCCGACACATTGCTCTAAGACTGAATTTGAAACGAATGGTGTTCCAGCAACTTCAACGGGGCCATCTGAAGTTAGTGTTATCAGTGGAATACCTCCATCCGATATGACGATATAATCCGCATGGGTATGGCCACCAAGGCAGAACTCAACCCTGCCAGAAGCAGAGGAAAAATCATAGCCATAAGTTACGCCCCCATAATCAAACATTCCGGTCTTTCTTTCGTTATAGTCCTCTAACAAACCTATAATTGGTCTAACATAAGACGACTCTTTACATTCGCCTGTTTCTTGATTCACGAGATTAGTCCAAATATGGCTGATTGCAATGATATGCCATCCTTGGGGGACTGACTCAAGTACATTGATGACATAACGAGCAGTTTGAGATGTAAATGATCGATTTTGGGATAAATAAAGGCGCCCTGTATCCAAGCAGATGAAACGTGTCTGGCTTTCTTCGTCATCAAAATAGAAATTAAAAAAAGGGCCATAGACGACATCATTCATTTGGCTTTGCAAATAAGAATATACTTGTTCATCCGAGAGATGATTCTCAAGAGCAGACGATTGCCCTGTTGCATTGTCATCGTGGTTCCCAAAAACACAATAAAAAGAGGAACTCATGAAAGAGAATGAACGCTGAAAATCAAATCCCAATTGCAAAGCATCTTCTGGATCAGTATAATAGTTTGTAATAACATCACCACCGAAAAAAACTCGATCTAAAGGAGTATAATCCACAATATGCTTAATCAAAGCAGGAGAATGCTTGCGGTTTCTGCCCCAATGAGCATCTGTGAAGAAAACGAAACTAACAGAACTCCCATTTGATTCAATTATGGCTTCTTCTGCCTTGAGTTCCTTCTCTAAGATGTGATTCTCAAAATAAGCAGGAAAGCGATACAACGGATTGGTAACGATAGGGATACATAACATCTCTCCAGCCATTGTATAACAATACAGATTCGATTCGATCTGAACGATGGAGTAAATGCATCGGTTATCCTTGCAGATTACCTGATAATAATAATCATTATCAGCAATCACCCCCGTATCCTGATTATCTATTAACCATGTGCCTTTTTCTCCTAATGAAATGCTTGGAAGAATAATTAATCCCGACGTATCAACCCCCACATTACATCCTGTTTTCTTTTCATTAATCACCCAATACCCAGAATCCGAAATGGAAATCAACGGGATTCTGTCTTTCAAAACAAGAAATACCCGATTATTGCCAAATAGAATTCGATAGGCATCACCTTCTGATGAAAAACTAATAACTTGCTTTCTACTCGCAAAAGAATCATAGAGAGAATGCTGCAACTCGATTCCTGAAGAAGCATCTATCACGAGCATGTCCTGTTCCTTACACCCTAGTAAAGAAACAGTGACAAATACAATAAAAACAATAGTATAAAGTCGGAGTCTACACATGCCGAAATACTCGTTTAAGAGCACGAAGAATCCTTGTGTCGGCGCCGTTACACTCCTTCGTTACCCTGGTATATACATAATACAAACAGAATCTCATCGGATAGACAAAATGGTGATAAAAAAAACGTCTACAGCGTGACTCTCCACAGTACTGCCTATAATATACTGAATAGTAGTTGGTAAAAGGAAAAGAGTAGTACCCTGCCTTTACGAAACCGCTTTTCAAATGTGCATAAACGGAACTAACAGCTCTTTCTGCTGTATCACTCTCAACATACTTAACCCCCCTTGCTTTTGCGTACCCTATTTCTTTCTTTACAAGCCCAGTGCCAATTCCACGTCCTTGAAGGCTCACAGCCCACAAACCATGATGACCATAAAGCATCCGTTTTTTGGAACGAATAATAATCGTTGAGGTCCCAACTAAGTTTTGAGTTTTATTATCAATAGCGACAAAAACATGAGAATCGCTGCTCTGCAAATACTTTAGGAATCCATCCAATGTCGAATTAGACACTTTGAAATTCAGTCCCTGCGCTAAACGCTCTTTAAAAACCCTGATAATAAACGAATGCAATTCCTCGAATGAAATGCCGGATTCTTCCAAGGAACAAATAGTAATGTCGTCTATAAAACTATTTCCAATAAAACCTGACATATGTTTGCTTGGGTACCCTTTCATTCTCTGGCGGCAATTCCATATAATTGCCGAACAATTTTGTTAAATATTCGTCATAACGCGAAAAGGCATGAAAAAGAGAATCCTCAAAAGGTAAGTCGATAATACTTGAAAACAGATCAGTCAGATGAACATCATTTAGCCCATCATCTGGGCAAACCAATTGAGTGAAGTATACATAATTATCAAAAGACTCCGATTTAATCGTATTATCAATCGCTCGAACAATTTGATTTGAACGGCGGCCATTGATTGTCAAAATCTTTCTTAAGATGGTTTTGCAGTTCAGAAGAAATGGTTCCTTGAAGGATAGTTTTCGAATAGCGTACCTCAATGACTTTAATTGAATTAGCAAAGAAGAAATCGTTACGAATTTTTCCTCGAATGATTGGTTTAATTCCACTCCATCCAAAGGAAAGACATCGATCCATACCCCAAAAGTATTCCTATGCCAAGGCACCTGAGTGAAAACTGTTGTAACCTTGTCATCAAATACACGAGCAAAAGGGATACAACAATTATTGTCATATTGAGGGGAAGAAACTCTATACTTCGAAGATTGATACTTCAAACAAAATAATTCATAATCTGGACGAGGCATTACTATATCAATGTCATCATCCCAAGGGATAAATCCTTGATGCCTAACTGCGCCGAGCAAAGTACCATATGCTAAAGAATAGCGAATGCCATTGTCGACACAGAACTGGTGAACATCTTTTAAGATATCCAAACTAAAAAGTTGAAGTTCTCTCAACGACAGTAGTTTCATATTAACTTATTAATCAAGGAAAAAAAGCGCCTTTCGCGCCCTGTCCGAGTATACTTTATCCTCGTTTTAATAAAGGAAACCAAGAAATGAATGCCTCTATATAACCAAATATCCCACTTTGACCGCCCAATTAATTGCTTCCGAAATAAATAGGAATAGTAGTTCGTTCCACTAAAAGAACGATAACCATAAATAACAAACCCATTCTTCAAATGCCACTTGACAGAACTCTTCGCCCCAACAGCCGTATCACTAATCACGTATTCAGCTCCTCTCTCTTGAAGAATACAAAGCCTTTTGTTGAGCAATAAAGTGCCAATTCCACAATGTTTAACAGATGGATGGACCGCTAAATATTCATTATAACCATAAGTATGATTACAATTATCCACGTAAATATGAGTAGACGCAGTCCCAAGCAATTGGCCAGACTCTTTATTATAAGCCACAATGACAAGACCATCGTTCATTTTTGCCTGAAACTGCTCTACTGACATATACGAACAAGTAAAATGAAGACCTTGATTTATTCTTTCCTTAAAAGACAGATGGATTAACTCCACCACATCCTCATATGAGAAAGGAGACTCTTCCAATAAACAAATACAACAACCCATTTAATATCACTAAAAAACTCAATCTATTTCCAATACCATTTGTTAAGAACGTTATTGTGAGGAATCCGCATCTGAGGCGGAGGCAGTTTTCGATAATCACCATACATTTTACTTAAGACTTCTTCATACCCAGAAAGGACCTTAACGACCGCATCTTCGAATCGGACATCGATACATGACGCAAAACTATTGAATGGCAGATACTCCCCGTCAACCTTCCCGTCCAAACAAGCCAGTTGCGCAAAATGTGCCGTTTCCCCCCATTGTAACCGTTGTCCTTCTTCAATTAAATAATCAACATGCCTAAATAGCCTAGCACCGTTCAAAAACAACAATTTCTTCATTAACAACTTTATTGTTGGAAGCAGTTTCCAGTTATACATGTCTATAGAGGTTTTCGCTTGCCTCTCCCAGATAGTCCGTTTCCATAGACGTGAAAGAGTTTTGAACTGTTTTCTATAAATAGACAAATCATCAGAGACAGAATCTACCGGAAACACATCTATCCACACTCCGACCGCCTGAGAACACCAGGGCACCTTGGAGGAGCAAATCGTTGTTTTACAGTCAGCCACTCTTGCATAGGCTATCATACAGGCGGAATCTGAAGATCTGCTGATTACGGTATAAGCATCAGAACGATAGTCTCGGCAAAAACGATCATAGTCAGGTCTTGGCATGATAATGTCCACGTCATCGTCCCAGGGTATAAAGCCATTATGCCTAATCGCACCTATCAACGATCCATAGGCAACCGAATACTTTATTCCATGTGAATCACAGAATCCATGAACATCTTTCAAAATCTCCAGCCCAATAGACTGCTGATCTTGTAAGGTCATCTTTTTCATCTTATCTTACTATAACTGCTTTCCTCCATGTCTCGGCATTCTTTGATTCTCTGCTGGAGGAACCATATAATCACCATATTGAAGTTTCAAACAGCAATCGTAATCTGCCATGATTTTAATTTTCGTATCCTCAAAGGTATGCTCTAAGAACGAACTCATCATGTCACTAGGATAATGGCGGTCTATATCTGCATATTCTCCATTATAATTAGCCAATAACAAGTCGCTACTATTATTACCAAGTTGAGAGGCTTTCCGATACCAAACTTGTCTCCATCTCATTGGAATGAAAAGGCCTAATAAATAGGAAAACAACGCACATAATTTATGTATTATCGAACCCTTTTTCCAAGATAACTTCGATTTCATCATACCTTGAAGCAATAGTATCAAGTACTTTTTAAACACCCTTACGATAGGATTTGATGGGACTCTATCCAGAACAAAAATATCCAATCTTGGCACAAATGCAGATTCACTATTCAACAATTGGTCTCTAAAGACAACTTTATCAATCCACAATGAAATAGATGAATTATCTTCCAGACTAAGGACCTTATCATTAACGATGCATTCAATTAGTTGGTTGTAATACTCCCTCTGCACAAAGATATCCAAATCATCGTCCCATGGTATAAAGCCGTTATGACGAATAGCCCCAAGCAGAGACCCATATGCAAGACTATATTGTATTCCCTTCTCAATGCATAATCGATGAAACTCTTTCAATAAAAGCAAAAGTGACTTCTGAGCCCTTAATGCACCGTAATAATTATCATTATCCATCTTTAACTCACAAGATAACCAATAATTCTTTTATGTTTTCAATCGTCAATACAGAAGAATCAACGAAATCGTTCAATTCTTGTTTATGAATATTACGACCATCATCTAACAACAAGACCGACCGCCACCCAAGCGCACTAGGCGCTATAAAATCCTTCTCTAAATTATCTCCCACATAATAATAGTTTGAATACGGATAGCGATCCATAAAATACAGATAGTTTTTTTCGGAAGGTTTTTTTGAGCCAAACTCTTCTGAAACAACAATATCCGATGGATGTATAAATGCCAATAAGCCTAACACTTTAATCTTATTCCATTGAGTTACTCGCCTCCCATCCGTGATAATTCCTAATCTCGCACCACTCCTAGATAGGCTACACAAAGTGAACTTAACATCATCTTGTAGTCCAATGTTTGGAACATGATTCCGATACAAATTTAAATAAACCTGGATTGGAATAGTTAGACCTAATTTGTTATTTAATTCTTCAAACACGTTTTTTCCATCACGAAACCAGTTCATCATTAGATGAAGGGCCTCTCTGGAATGAACGAATTCGGCAATTTCTCCGAATGCAGATTCAACAAAGTCAATCTCCTTATAAAGTGTATCATCCAGATCGAAGATGATGACTTTATTGCTCATAGATGATGATTTCTCTATCATATCGAAGCATCAGTGTTTTATCTAACCAGGCATCAGAATATTGAATCTCTTGGTCAAGCAAATATTCCTTCAAAATATAAAGAGGGAAATTGGCATGCGAATGATATGATAAAGGATATCCCCCACCAAAGCGAGGATTAATCTCTATCCCCAATACAGAATGATCGGATTCTCGATAAAAAAGTTGAACGCAGATACACCCCTCGACCCCCTCCAAATGATTCATTCGCTCTTTTAAAAAACCCACCAAGTAGTTTTTTCGTGTAATTCCCTTATTTATTTCCCCAGCACGAACTTTTATACGTTCACGTGGAACAATAGATTTCACATAATTATCCCGACCATAATACATGTCAACAGTGTATTCCACATAATCAGTCTTATCAATATACTCCATGAAAATCAACTTGGAATCTCCTAGTATCTCTTCGGTTAAATCTTTCTCGGAACGTATGACATGTAGGTTCGTACTTAACGAGCCATCATATGGTTTAGCAAATATCGGAAAAGACGGATGATTCAAATCGATTTGCTTGGGAACATTAATGTCAAGACTATTAAAAAATGACGAGGTCTTTCTCTTATCTCGACACGTATCAATAAAACAACTGTCGGAAACAATTATCTGAATTCCTTTATTTCGGAAAAGTGGTTTATTCACAGATAATACCTGCAATTCTGTGTCTATAGTAGGGACAACTATTTGTACTTCGTTCTTCAGGCATATTTCAAGCAACTGTGAAGCATAGTTGGAGTCCGTGCACCTGCACACGGGAAAACACCCATCGGAAACATATCCCGCAGGCGCATACTTTGGATTCATATCCGTAGTATAAACCTTTGAAGCAAGTCCCAATTCTTTCGCAGAATCTTTGAAAATCTCCGTAAGAACCACGCGCTGTCCTGCTGAAGTAATTATTATATTACCCATAAGTTAGTTATTATCTTGTCCCGTGAAGAATTCCATTGTAGCCGATGTTTCAGGACTAATATCTTTTCGTTTTAATACGTTTTGAATTGTTAAAAAAATGACCTTTAAATCCGTCCAAAGCGTACAGTGATCCACATACCACACGTCTAATTCAAATTTCTCTTTCCAACTAATAGCATTACGTCCATGGCACTGAGCCCATCCCGAGATGCCTGGTCGGACTTCATGACGACGTCTTTGCTCAGAATTATAAAGTGGTAAATACTGTGGCAATAATGGCCGAGGACCAATAAGAGACATATCGCCTTTTAGCACATTAATCAATTGAGGCATTTCATCAACGGATGTACTTCGAATAAATTTACCTACAGACGTCAAACGCTTGGCGTCCGGTAAAAGAATGCCATTCTCGTCACATTCATCCGTCATCGTTTTGAACTTGATAATCTTAAAAAGTTTCTCATTTTTACCCGGCCTTTCTTGAATGAACAATGCTCCGGCTCCCTTATTCTCGATTGTCAGCCAAAGATAGATAATAACAAGAAACCATCCGATAAATAACAAGACGATGAACGATATGCAAATATCTAAAAAACGCTTGAAAAAATGTTTATACATAGTGCGACATGATGACTGAATAAGTGTTCTGAACAAGATAATTAGCACATAAGAATCGGAAACCGATCTCCCCCATTTTAACTATGTCAGACGAAATCATTCTCTCGAGCGTATCCGTAAACTCTTTTGCACTCTCGCTCTCACACCAATATCCGAAACCATTATCTTCCACAATACGTCCGATATCCGTATTAGCATCGGTAACACATAAAACCGGCATCGCATACTCCAGATACGATAAAAGACGGGATGGAAAATTGGGTATGGTAAAACGATGGTCAAGAAAAATCATTCCCACGTCACAAGATTGAACTAGATTGTCAAACGCTTCCTTAGGAATCCCATCCAAAACTTTTACGGAATGGGGCTGCCTTGTCTGATGCCATTTCTTTAGCAACGGCAGTTCGGTCCCCGTTCCTATCACAAGAAAAAAACAGTTCTCGCGATTCGCATTCATATCTAGGCACTGAATAAGGAAATCAATGCCTTGAGGTTTACCAAGATTGCCACCAAAGATAAAAACTGGTCGGTCAATCGGGAGACCGTATCTTTGCCGGAGAGATACTCTATCAACATGAACTTGCGGCTTGAGTTCTATACTATTCGGTGCCACTTCAACTCTTTCCGGTAGAACTTCCGGATTGTGCTCAATGATGTAGCGTACATTAGCTGGAGACATACAGCCGATATAGTCGGATAAACGATATAGTTGCTTTTCCTTTCTTCTAAAGAACCAGTACAACGGGCTTATCTTAGAAATCATTCCTAGGTCCACGGCGTTCTGAGGAAAGATATCCTTCAGTAAAAGATATGTTCTCACCCCTGGATTTTTTTTCATTAAATACTTTATGACATTTGGAAATGTAATGGGAGGGGTAGAATAAAGAATTAAATCCCAACTAATTCCCTTATAAAACTTCTTAATAGCATATTTAAACTGAAACTCCAGAAGAATTGTTCCCAAGCCTTTTTCAATCAGATTCGTTTTCTGAAGATTGAGGGTCTTGACTCCCAAAAGGGAAAAATCCTTCCGCTCTATTAATTCCGTTTGGAGTCCTAAACGTCTCTCCCTAGGCGAAACGACATATACTGAATGACCTTTTGCAACAAACTCTCGTAGAAGGTCTTGATAGATGCCTCGACCTGAAATGTCTTTAAGATAGGAAATAGTAAGAAAAATAATATTCATTTTGAGCCACAACTGATTCTATTACACAAATGTCCGCCGATTCTCTTCAATAAATTGAATCAGTTTTTCACAATCATTCATTAATGGACCAATAATCCGCAACTGATCTTCCGTAAAATTCCACCATCTGATCTCTAACAACTTATTTATGACTGCATCAGAAAAACGCATCTTAATGACCTTGGCCGGAACACCTCCAACGATGGCATATGGAGGCACATCTTTTGTGACCACTGCCCCTGCTCCGATCACAGCACCATCCCCAATCACGCACCCGGCTTTTACAATCGCCCGATGGCCAATCCACACATCATTACCAATAATCGTTGTTTTCGCCTTAGGCAAAGGCAACAACGCAAATCTCTTTTGGGGTCCCGAATGTGAGACCGCCTGAAAAACTGGAGATGTAGACACCCAAAACAATGGATGCTCTGCTCCACCGAGATATGCGTTAGAAGCAATACTGCAAAAACTCCCAACCTGACAATTGATTAATTCACTTTGATAACCCACGGCAGAGTAGCGACCTATTTCAGAATGAACGATCGAGCACCCACCGTTGATTATTGAAGACTTATCAATCCGTGAACTGATAACGCATCTTCCTTGAACTATTTTTTTTATTAACTTACCGTAAAGATATCCCAGCCTCATAATAAACGCTCTTTAAAAATACTCATTTGAAACTCAGGAGTCCAATGATAATCAATCTCAGAATAACACTTGCTTCTGATTTCTTCTCGGTTATAATCCTTCTTATTAAACCAACCATCAATTGCATAAGCCAAAGACAAGACATCGTTCCTATGGAAGAATCCCCCTGTCTCCCCTTCAATTATTGCCTCAAATTCAGGCATTTGCCAAGAAAAATCATCATGAGTAAGGACAGGAGTTCCATAAACCATCGAATGCATTGCTGTCAAACCAACATTCCCGGGTGATACACACAAATCAGAACAACTAATTAACTGACTTAACTCAATCTCATTATAAGTTGGTCCATAAAACCAAACACGATCTTCCAAGGAGAGTCTCCTAGATTGCTCTTGCAATTCTTCTTTTTCAACACCATCACCAATAATTACAAGATTGTATTTGCCATTCGTTTTACAAATAG
Organism: Bacteroidales bacterium; assembly: GCA_017530725.1. Taxonomy (GTDB): domain Bacteria; phylum Bacteroidota; class Bacteroidia; order Bacteroidales; family UBA932; genus Cryptobacteroides. The sequence continues at coordinate 78,536 of JAFXMA010000082.1, read as the reverse complement.
CGTCTAACAACAAATCAATATGCTTCACTTTGGTCAGACGGCCGACAAACAACAAAGTGTGTTCATCTGAATGAAAGTGATTTCTTATCACCTTCCCATGCCCTAAAGACGATCGCAATTGCAGTTGCTGTTGATATGCTAAAGAATTATGGATAACAAACAACTTCTTAGGGTTGAATCCCTCTTTTTCCATCAATTGTTTCGCATAGAATCCATATAGAAACAAACCGCCATTTGCCAAACGAAAGAAACACTTTTTCAGCCTCGCTTCCCTCTTTGTTTCCTTCCCATACCAGCCATGAGTCCAAAAATAAACTCTACGAGATGGGAAAAACAAACGAATTAACAAAGCCGTTAGCCAAGTGCTAATACACCTAGTATCGCCAAGAAAAAGGTATCGATCGTAGCAATTCTTTAGAGAGAGACCGAGAACTTTCTTTTGATAGTAGAACCGTCCAAATCTCTTATTATCAATCAATGTTACGTCTCCTTTCAAAACAGACGTATTAAACTGCTTAATATTGCCTAAACTTCGCCCAAAGACAAAATCACAATCAAACTCTTGACTTAGTAGTTTGAAAATCGATTCTCGATAATGAGCAGCTGAATTATAGACCACTAATACTTTCATTTTTCAACTTTTTTTGCTCTGCCATACCCAACAATATAAAGTTAAAGAGAGTCACCGTCCCCGGTCCAAAAGGGAAAGTCGGCTCCGCCAGTGAAATCAAAAAAGGAATCAAGAGACATACATATGCAAAGCATTCTCGACCATCTGGAGAACACTTAAGTGACTGTTTCAGAGAATTAAAGAATATAAGAAAAAACAATACAATAATCGGGAATGAGAACAATAATCCAAACCGGTAAATATTCCATAGCAAATAATTATGTACCCAACCTATCTGGTTAATCTTCATTACATTCCCCAGTAAAGGGGAGGTCGCCAAAAAAGAAAGAGCCTCCAGATAAGTAGATAACCTACCCGACGTAAAATCATCCCCTTGAGTACCTGCAGTAAAACTCGCATCCAAATAATCAACAATAGAACTCGGCATAAATAATAAACCGAAGAAAACAACCACAAATATTACTAGATACGCGATTAACAAATTCTTGTTTCTCTTTATAAGATAGTAATAATACATTCCGACAAGAGTTAAAGCAACGATGGCCATTCGCGCTCTAATAGTAACTATCACAATTAGCGTAACGCCCCATCCCAAAAAAAGGGCTACTTTAAATAGCGATTTTTTAGAAGATCGATATAAATAAATCAGAGAGAAGCACGCTGTCGCCAACATCGCTCCCAAGGAGTTTTTGGCATCCGTCAAATATTGGTCAGTAATCCTGAATCCTCCAACATTGACTAAGACCTGCATAATTCCAGAGAACAAAGAAGTCAAACAAAAAACCAAGACAAATAAAGCAAACCCATTTCTCTTTAACTTCAGATCATATCCAATAATTATTGATCCTAGGACTATTATGAAAGACCTCAAGTCATGAATCATATCATTATTATCATAAAACGCTTGTACAATGAGCGCGACGACACATATGATGAATAACCAGAGCAAATATGTCCTTATCAGTTTAGATTTAAGGACTAGTCTTAAATTGAAGGACAGAAACAGAACAGCACCGAATAAAAGAATTATATACCTTGACATAATCGTCCCACTTTCATAACCGGCTATCCTGCTCATATTAATGATTGTTGGATGATAGGAGATAGCCGAGACGAACAAAAGAACGATCAAAAGAACATCCCGAATTGCCTTTATTGTTTGAACGAATCTATTCATTGGAAATCTCTTTTTTCTGAGTATTCAATAAAACTAGAATTGAGTTTTTCTCATTCTTAGATAGGCCGAAGAGGAATAGAACGATAGAGTAGCAAACAACTGCTATTAGAAAGGAAAGGAAGAGCCCGAATAATCCCTTTAACTGATTGTTCACCACAACACACATAATCGAAGCAAGAAAGGTAGGAGCCAAAACTGGAATTAGAACCCTTTTAAAGAATAAGGAAGGCCGGAACGATGAGATTCTCGCCAGAATAAATACTCTACTAAATGACCCTATTGACTCGCAAATAACAAAAACGATTATCGCCATAAATGCAGGCGCTCCCTTTAGCAACACAATAGTGGAAATTGGCAGCGCCATTATCCTTACAAATGAAATAGAAATAGAAAACCACTTTATATTCCCTAAGGCCTGATTCGCGTGTACAAGTCCTCTTGTCAGTTGTTCTATCATACAAGCAATAATAAGTAATCGAGAGAACAGAGCCGTATGTTCAGGGACAGTATTTAACCAAATATGCAATACTTCCGGCATTGTTACTATCAAGGGTATTGCGACTAATGCCATCATAGAATACCCAAACTTCCCTGCTGTCATGGAGAGCCGAAACATCCTATCATCATCGCCATTTCCATGGCTTTTCATTATCTGCGGTTTCATCGAATTCACCACGGATGAAGATATGGTAAAAATATGCCCCTCCAATTGACGGGAGACAGCGAAAGCAGAATTCATAATCGGCCCAAAAAACTTGTTCAATAGGACAGAGTATCCTTGTCTATTCACCACTGATCCCAGAGTGTCTAGTAACGTCCATCCTGCAAAACCAGTAACATCCTTTATTCCATCAATCTCTGGTTTTCTCAGCCTCACCACACTATCAAATTTGAGATGAGAATAGACGTAGTACATACAATAGTTGATTATCGAGACTCCAACCATCAGGATTCCATACAAAAGGAGTTTATCTACAGATGTACTAATTACAACCAATGCAATTACAAGTTTCAACAAAGACTCCGTAATAGAAACTATTGCCTTGTACCAAAAATCCTCGTACGAACAAATTAGGGCACTTAGTGGCGAGGAATTTATTTTGATAAACAAACTTAGAATCATACATTGGTAAATAACCTTCGCAACGCTGACACGATTTTCTGGAATATTAAGAAAACCCTTAAACAGAAATAGTCCGACAAACTCTAAGACAAGCACTAAACCTATGGCAATCGCCAAATGGAGCCAACGACACGAACTAACTACTTTATTAGTCTCTTCCTGAACTTCCTTTCCTAAACTAACAGAAATAAAACGCATCGATGACTGAGATAGGGAATTACTGATAAAACTCAGCAAACCAACTACACCCGCAATCAAATCGTATACTCCGTAATCGCTTTGCCCAAGAGCATTTAGTAGGAGGCGAACCGAAACAAAACCAATCAACACATTCAGAATCAACTGAACGTACATAATGGCAGTGTTAATAGCGACTCTTCTTCCCCTGTCCATCTTCTTATTCATTTCTTGTCACCTGTTCCCACACGGCTTTCCATGTATTCCCCGATCTATGATTTGATGCTCTGTATATTGTTTCGCCAACCTTAACTGTGCGTCCTTGAACGGAAGAACTCCATCCCATTCCTAGTTGAGGAAGTTCGTCCAGAACCTCAACAATACCTGCTATCTTCATCGTATTCTGACGATAATTCCCACTGTTGTAAAAAGGTTTTGAATCTCCCTGTTTGTAATTGATTTGTCCTTTTTTGTATTGATTATTCCCTGTGAAAGACACATCAAATCGGTTATACTCATACTCCGTCAACGAAGAAGCGACAAAAACAAGCGCTCCCATATTCCGCTCTATCTTCGCATCCGATACGGTAATGTTCCAGGTCGAATTGCAACAGGCGACATAAGGAGGTATTTCATACGTCTTTCCATTTTTACCCTTGTAAGTCTCAGGCTTGTATTTTTGGAGTTTCTCCAAGGTAGAAGGATCGTTCCAATTGAAAGAGTCTGCTGAACTAGAGAAGGTTATCGTACTGATATTCTGCCCCGCCGAATAAAAATACCGGAAAACCTGATACTGGTTTGAATAACTCACTGGGCCGACAAAGGCCTGTTTGGAGACTGCTTTTGGATAGTAGATAGTCCGATAATAATCTATGAAATTGTTCGAGATGATATCACCATTGTAGTAGGACCATTCAAAGCAAGAATTGTCATTCTGCTCCATTCCACCATTGATGTAGTTGAACGAAATAGTCGAATCAGTCATTCCGCTTGATGTCTTATCGTTCCGGGCGAAATAGTACAGCGTCAGAAAAGTGTTCTGGGTAATTTGGCTGACACCATGTAGTTTGGAATCATAAAACAATGCTCCGAAATTAGAGATATTGCTTCCTGTGATAACAAGTCCATTGCAATCACAGTTATCGAAGAAATGGACATTCAAGTCTCTCTGTCCAGTAATACACATCCGCTCAATACTGCCGGAGATATTCGCCTGACAGAACAACTTGACGCCCTTGACAACAGATATACCCCCGTATTCCTGCGGGACATACGAACCCTTCTTGATAGGGATGCAGCCTAACATATTCAACTTAAGATCCTGATAAACGCCTCGATAATAGTTCAGCGTCCCTGTCACCTTGAACTTCGCTCCTGACGGAAAATACAGGATCTTCCCCTGAACGGATGATTCATAAAGTGCTTTCCGCAGCGCATCCGTATCATCTCGCTTTCCATCACCTTTCGCACCGAACATCTGTGGAGTGAGATAATCCGAAAACACACTGTCATCTTGGGCGGTAGAATCCAAGGAAAAACCCATCAACGCCACCGAAAAGCACACAGTCAGAATAATACGTTGAATAATGCTTGTCATAACCGCCTGTATGAAGTGTTCGAATTGAGTCTTAACCCTCTTGTCTAGCAATTACTTCGCTAACTCCTCCTGAATATACTCCAACGCCGCTATCTTCTCCTTCGTCTCCTCCAAATCCAACCTCTTTGTATTATTCGAATTAAACTCCTCAATTGTCACCCGCCTAGGGTCACCTTCGACAAAGTACTTATCATAGTTTAGGTCACGATTATCGGCCGGGACCCGATAGAAGTTCCCCATATCCTCAGCCTTGGCGCATTCCTCCTTAGTCAAGAGTGTCTCATACATCTTCTCGCCATGTCTGATGCCAATGACCTTGATATCTTCCTTCTTGCCACCGAAAAGTTCACATACTGCTTCTGCCTGAGTCTGGATCGTGCAAGCGGGTGCTTTCTGGACAAGGATATCACCATTCTGTCCATGTTCGAAGGCGAACAGGACAAGATCGACAGCCTCCTCAAGGCTCATGATAAAGCGAGTCATAGATGGCTCCGTGAGGGTAATTGGCTGCCCAGCGCGGATTTGATCGATCCACAAAGGAATGACGCTTCCGCGGGAGCACATTACGTTACCATAGCGAGTGCAACAGATACGTGTGTTCAGAGAGTTCCGGCTCTTGGCCACTGCTACCTTCTCCTCCAGGGCTTTGCTGATACCCATCGCATTGATCGGGTACGCGGCCTTGTCCGTGGACAGACAAATCACGCACTTGACGCCCGCGTCTATTGCGGCATCCAGCACATTGTCCGTGCCGATGACATTGGTCTTCACCGCTTCCATCGGGAAGAACTCACAGGACGGGACCTGTTTAAGCGCTGCTGCATGGAAGATATAATCAACTCCCCGAACGGCAGTCTTGAGCGTGGATTTGTTACGCACATCGCCGATATAGAACTTGATCTTATGGGCAACCTCCGGATACTTCACCTGGCATTCGTGGCGCATGTCGTCCTGTTTCTTCTCGTCGCGGGAAAAGATACGGATCTCACCAATATCGGTGCGGATAAAACGTTTCAGGACAGCATTACCAAAGGAGCCGGTACCTCCTGTGATCATTAAGACTCTGTCTTTGAAGATAGACATATAACTGTGTGTTTTTATTAGTCGAAATTGAATTCCCCGTTTGACATATAATAATCCCATTCCTCGCCTAAAAAACGCTTAAGCAAGGAGGAAATCGCCATGCTGGATCCCTATCCAAGAATCCTCCGCAGAGCGATTATCGCACGATTGTCACGTACTAATCTTAAATATGCAAATATACGGTTTTATTTCGATTGTTTTGGCATCAAAAACCATAATTCTTTGCACGAAGAATGCGCATTTCCATGCACATTATCCAGCAAGAATAGCCACGTGAAAACACCTGGATTTGACACCCAGAACTTCACTAGCGGTTTCCTGAATTCTCTTTGTATCAGAGCAGCTCTCCTCAAGTATGGGTGAATTAACGCCAGCAAATAAATGAACGTATGCACCCGACAAAGTACCCTTGATTGTGCTTCGTGAAACCCACAGATTTCCGGGTATTTGGTAGCCACTACCCTACACTGGCCGTTAATAACTCAGTACTTCCCAATAATAACCGCCACTACCTGGGTACTACCCGATAGTGGCGGTTACTTCTATGCCATCACGTGGTTCCTTGGAGGCTTACCGTCTGCCCACGGTCAACTCGAAAGGGTTGGCCGTTTTAAAAAATGTACCTCCACCAAAGTGAAGGTCCTAAAGGTTGTGTGAAGGTCGATGTTATTCAGCGTAAACGGGGCGGATAGGCAAGCCACAATCGCGTCCAGGCCAATTAATCCATGGTTTACTGTAACGGGCTTCGAACCAAAGGGCATAGGCACACTTAGGCCCAATTCCTATATCTATATCATCAATAGAGAGAGTTGAACTCCAATATGCTACTAATTCATTCTCATGTGTGTATGGAACAACGCTAGGATCCCGCTTTAATCCGCCTGCAGGGAAAAAGATAGAATTGCCATTCCTCCCGTTAAAAACAATTCCATTAACCCCAGTATTATGGTAGTTCTCAACCATTGAGAAACTGCAATTCTCGATCAGTTCTGCAAACTCATCTTTTGTGGGCATTCGCCAACTGCTACCCAGAGAGACAATTGCCGCATCATCTTCAGCATCAAGAGTCATCTTATTATCTACAAAACCATTATACCCCAAACTCGACTCGTAACAATACTTAGTTAAAGAATCCGCAGTTCCATTGCACCATAAGTATGAAGAAAAATCAGTAAAACTATCTTGCATTTCCGTTTCGCCCCAAGCATAATAATCACCAAATTCTTCTGGTTTTGATGCTTTCAGGTTGAATGATGCCCACTTAAGTCCGGAAGGAAGGCCAAGGTCGATGGCTTCGGGGACAGGGACAGGAGGCTCGTTCACGGACACGTTACATGTCGCCGTTTTATTACCATCGGTTGAGGTCACTGTAATGGTAGCAGAGCCAACTGCCACGCCTGTCACGATTCCTGTGGAAGAAACCGTTGCAACTGAGTTATTGTTGCTTGACCAAGTCAAAGTCTTGAATGTGGCATTTTCGGGCAGAATAGTCGCCGTTAACTGAGTTGACTCGCCAACTGTGATTTCCATCTCGGAAATGTTCAAGGAGATGCTTTCTACTGAAATAGGAGAATCACCGTAAACGGGACGAATCGAGAGCCCGGATTCGCGGCCGCATCCGTTCCTGAGCACTTCGCCCGAATGGAAGGAAACAATCCATGCGCTGAGTGGGCCATCCGTACATAAAGAAGAAGACCAGTAGTAGCCGTTGGAGCCCACATTGTAAAGGTTGGTGCCGTACAGGCCAGCGGCTGGAAGGAAAACACTGTTACCGTTGCTGGCGACAACCTGATATCCGTTAACTCCATCCTGCGTGGCCCAAGCCCAAGTGCAATTCTCCCTCAGTTCCGTCCACTCAGCATCCGTCGGCATCCTCCATTCTCCACCAAGGTTAATTTGGGCCGCATCATCCTCCGAGTCAAGCACGGCTTTCCCATCCATGAAATCACAATACCCGTAGAATTCCTTCGTACAGTATTTGATTAACGCAGTTCCATTATACCATTTGTATGACGGCAAACTATAACCACCGAGCATATTGTATTGGTCATTCTTCCAAATCAACGGATCCAGGCTGCTATAATGCGGTTCAGTTTCACCCCAAGCATAATAATCACCGTACTCTTCCGGCGCCGACGCCCCAAGATTGAATGATGCCCATTTGACGCCAGACGGAAGGCCTAAATCCACGGCCTCGGGAACGGAAATCACAGGCTCACTCCCCATCTCCACCTCAAAGGCCGGCATACTCTTCTTCACGCCGCTCTTGATCTCAATCGAGTTCGACGTAGACTTCGTGAACTGCCTGCCGTTTACGTCGGTCACCGTCACCGTAAAGCCCTGTGCGAGTGTTCCCGGAGGGAGAACGAACCAGAATTCGACGGCCTCAGACGCAGTGGCACCAAGAGCGACCGGTGTGTCGCACACCAACTCGACGGATTTCGAATTGGACGTGCTCTCGATGAACGAGACCGCGGCCGCGGGTTTTCCGTCCTCACCGATGACTACATCTGTCCGTCCGGACAGATACTCGGGGCCGTTGCTCTCGAGCCTTACCGAAGAAACGAAGACGCCCTCGCCGTACAACTTGAAGGTGCGATAGCCGCCCACGTGCATGAACCGCAGGTCCAGCGTGTTCGTCTTCGCCACCATGACGTTGGCGCCGATCCCGAAGGAGTCCTTCTTGTAATGCTGAACCGAAGGGAACGTGACAGTCAACTTACCCTCATAGTCGCACTTGTTATCGTTGTCGTAAGGATAGACCGCATAGACGTGTCCATCCGCAATTTCATCACTAGTATGGTATCCGCTGCTCTCCACCGGATCGAAGTCGCCCGCCGTATCGCCGTTGTCTCCCAGGAACTCATACTCCTGGTTATACGTCCTACGCTCAAAGATAGAGATCCGGTCCCCTTCGTTCCAGCGGACACGCAAATTCTTGTCGGCATAGACTCTCGTCTCAGCATCGACGGGTTCCTCCGCCACGGCATGATACCGATGCTGAGCCTGATTCTCAAACTCCTCTTCCTTCTGTACCGTACAAGATGCAATGAGAAGCACTGCACCGAACAATATACTCTTACGCATTATCAATGTGACTAATGTGGTTAATGTGTTTAATATGGTTATTCATGAGAAACGTCATCACCAATCATCCTCGCCCTCGTCATCGACGGGTGGAAGGTCGTAGAGAATGAAATCAGTATGCTTAATCAGGATAAGTTCCGATTCGGGACGCTCATATTCAGGTTTTGTTGTTCTTGTTTGCATTGTCGAATGAATGTTGACTGTTTACTATCTAACTCGGATAATTGCTGCAAAGATATGAAAAAATAGAATTCAAAGCCGGTTAACTTCGATGAACGATAATGAAAGTGCAGCAGCATCGACAAAAGAGGTACTTTACCGGATGCTTACGAATATGAAGTCGTCGGATGAATACTATTACGAGAAAAAGAGGCGTAATTGCCTCTTTTTTCTTACAGGATTACCTGGCACTTATTATGTCAACAGCCTCGGGCCCAGGAACAACAGGCTAACTCTCGATCTCCACCTCAAACGCCGACATACTCTTCTTAACACCGCTCTTAATCTTGATGGCGTTGGACGTGGACTTCGAGAACTCGTTGCCGTTTACGTCTGTGACCGTCACCGTGAAGCCCTGGGTGAGCGTCTCAGGAGGAAGGACGAACCAAAACTCGACGGCCTCAGAAGCAGTGGCACCAAGGGAAACCGGAGTGTCGCAGACCAACTCGACAGATTTCGAATTGGAGGAACTCTCGATGAACGAGACCGCGGGCTTGTCGTCCGAGCCGATAACGACGTCAGTCCGTCCGGCAAGATACTCGGGGCCGTTGCTCTCGATCCTTACCGATGAAACGGCCACACCCTCACCGTACAACTTGATAGTACGGTAGCCGCCCACATGCATGAAGCGCAGATTCATCGTGTTCGTCTTCGCGACCATGACGTTGGCGCCGACCCCGAAGGAGTCCTTCTTGTAATGCTGCGTCGAAGGGAACTCGACAGTCAACTTGCCATCGTAGTCGCACTTGTTCCTCTTGTGGTAGGGATAGACCGCATAGACGAGTCCGTCCTCGAGGTCCCCTCCCGTATGGTATCCACCGCTCTCCACCGGATCGAAGTCTCCAGTCGTATCGCCCGTGTTCCCGAGAAACTCGAACTCCTGGTTGTAGGTATTCCGCTCGAAGATGGTGACGAGGTCCCCCTCGTTCCAGCGGACGCTGAGTTTGGAATCGGCATAGACCCGCGTCTCCGCATCGACGGGCTCCTCCGCCACGGCATGATACCGATGTTGAATCGGACTCTCAAACTCCTCCTCTTTCTGCACCGTGCAGGATGCAATGAGAAGCATTGTACCGAACAGTAAACTTTTACGCATTTTCAATGTGGCTAATGTAGTTATTCAGGAATGATTCATCACCAATCGTCCTCGCCTTCGTCATCGACGGGCGGAAGGTCGTAGAGAATGAAATCCGTGTGTTCGATCAGGATAAGTTCCGATTCGGGACGTTCGTATTCCTGCTTCTGGGTTTTCGCTTGCATTTTTAAAAGGATAATGAATGATTGAATCTACAACTAACTAAGTGAATGCAAAGATATGAAAAAAGCATGAAAAAAGATAATTGTCTTATGACCTTTGATTTCAATGGTATTGGCATCGAAAACCATAATTCTTATACGAAGAAAGGGCATTGCCATGCCCCTAATCCCTCTTGAAAATATCCCGCGTATAAACCTTCTCCTCCACATCGTCCAGCGCTGGATCATATCGGTTCGCGATGATGGCATGGGCCTGGGCCTTGAAGGCATCCAGATCATTCACGATGCGGGAGCCGAAGAAGGTGATGCCGTCCGGCAGAGTGGGTTCATACACAATCACTTTTGCGCCTTTGGCCTTGATGCGTTTCATGATGCCTTGGATGGCGCTTTGGCGGAAGTTGTCGGAGCCGGTCTTCATGGTCAGGCGGTACACGCCCACGACGACTTCTTTCTCCTTAGCGGAGTCGAAGGCGCTGGAGGCGGTGTAGTAGCCGGCCTTTTCCAGGACGCGGTCTGCGATGTAGTCCTTGCGGGTGCGGTTGCTGTCGACGATGGCCTTGATGAGGTTCTCCGGGACGTCGTTGAAGTTCGCGAGGAGTTGCTTCGTGTCCTTCGGGAGGCAGTAGCCGCCGTAGCCGAAACTCGGGTTATTGTAGTGTGCGCCGATACGCGGATCCAGGCAGACACCGTCGATAATCGCCTGTGTGTCAAGTCCCTTCATCTCCGCGTAGGTATCCAGTTCGTTGAAATAACTCACGCGGAGCGCAAGATACGTGTTCGCAAACAACTTCACAGCCTCGGCCTCGGTCGATCCCATGAACAGCACGGGGACGTCCTCCTTCAGGGCGCCTTCGGCGATGATGCGGGCGAAGGTTTTCGCAGCGTCGGCCAGATTGCCGGTCGCAGCCGGCAATGACGGATGACCGTCATGCCCGACCTGATGGAGCATCTCGTCATGCCCGACCTGATCGGGCATCTCATCGTATCCCACGATGATCCGGGAAGGATACAGATTGTCGTACAATGCCTTGGATTCCCGCAGGAATTCGGGAGCGAAGAGGATCTTCGGAACAACGACCTTCATGGTGCCGTCGGCCTGACGCTCGCGGTAGGAGAACTTCTCCCGGACATTGCGGGTATAGCCGACCGGGACGGTGGACTTGATGACCATGACCGCGTCCGGATTGACCTCCAGGACCAGGTCGATGACCTCTTCCACATGCGATGTGTCGAAGAAATTCTTCTTGGGGGCGTAGTTCGTGGGTGTGGCGATGACGACGAAGTCGGCTCCGCGGTAAGCCTCGCGGCCGTCCAGCGTGGCACGCAGGTTCAAAGGCTTCTCAGCCAGGTATTTCTCCAGGTATTCGTCGGCAATCGGGCTCTGCTTGGCGTTGATCTTCTCCACCTTTTCGGGAATCACATCCACGGCAACGACCTCGTGCTTCTGGGAGAGAAGGGTCGCGATGGAAAGGCCGACGTAGCCGGTTCCGGCAATGGCAATCTTCATGATGATAAGGGTTTAGATTCTTCGCTGCGCTCAGAATGACAGAAAAAACACAGAATGACAGAAAAACTCACATTGACACTATCCCCCGGTAGGTTCGCTGAACCTCCTCGTAGGAGGCCAGGTTCCCGATGTCATAGCGATGGCCGGGCATTTCCCAGGCGTGGACGGGGGTTACGCCGGAGAGCCAGGCGATGAAACTGCCGGGGGCGTCCACCCCGCAGCCGTTGTCGATGCCCACTTTCACGAGCGGGACGTCGCTGCGGCGATAGAAGTAGAACGGCGGGCAGCACCAGTGGCTCTGTGGATCGGCGGGTTTCTCCACCATGGACAGGACCAGGTCGTTCTCATCGACGGTGGCGACGCCGGTCTTGCGGAGTTTCTCCACTGCCGGTTCGTAGTACCGCATGATGCAGGTCGTCCCCTTCTCCCGCGCATATTTGATAAACCGTACCAGGCTGAAATCCAGCAGGTTATCTCCAGCGATGACGAGCAGGTCATCGTCCAGCCCCAACTGCTCGACCGCGAACTGGATGTCGCGGACGGCGCCGAGGCGGGTTTCGTTCGTCGAGGTGCCATCGTCGAGGACGGTAATCCTTTTAGCCTCAAGATGACAGGAGGAAGCCCATTGCTCGAAGATATGCGCGAACTTGTGATTGGAGATGACGATATACTCGTCCACCAGGCCGGCAGCGTCGATGTCGTCGATGAGCCAGTCCAGGATGGTCTTCTCCCCTACCTTCAGGAGGGGTTTCGGGAAGTTTTCCGTAAGCGGATACAGCCGCGTGGCGTAGCCGGCGGCCAGGATAAGGCATTTCATAAGGTATTCAGTCCGTCAGCGCTGTCACACATATACACGCCATACTTGTCCGCGAGGCGCGGGAAATCTTTCAAGTAGGCCGTAGTGACCTTGTCCGCAATCTCATCGGCATAGGCCGGGTCGATGAGGGCCATGCAGCAGCCCTTGAAGCCCGCGCCGGAGAACCGGCCGCCATAGATGCCGTCCGTCTGCCGCATGATCTCGTACAGGCGGATCTGCTCCGGAGCGCCGGATTCCCAGTTGTGGATGCTGCTCCAGCCGGATTCGAAGGAGAGGCGTCCGTAGGTTTCAATGTCGCCCCGCCGCCAGGCTTCCGCCCCTTGCTGGACCCGTTCAAACTCGGTGTACCAGTGCTCGCAGCGCTTGCGCCAGGGATCGGGCAGACGGTCCTTGTAAGTCTCGTACACTTCCCGCGGGACATTCCGGGCCATGGCATCCTTGAACTTGCCGTATTCCATGCCGGCGAAGGCCTGGAGGGCGTAAACGCCGCTGCGGAGTTCATCCACGCGCATGTTGTACTTGGATCCGGCGAGGCTGTGCTCCAGCCCGGAGAAGAAGATGGCGATCTTGTAAGGCTTCATGTCCGGATGTTCCGGGATGAGTTCATATTTGCCGTCCAACGTATCCAGATACAGTAGGTGATGTGCCTGGCTGAGCACTTCGCAACTCTGGTCCAGTTTGCCCACGGACACGCCCACGTAATTCAGTTCGGCGTCATAGGCCAGGTCGATGAGTTCCTGCGCGCTCAGATGGATGCCGTTCACGCTGGCCAGGGCGGAAAGAAAGGCGATGATGACTGCAGCGGACGAAGAGAGACCGCCAATAGGCAGCGAACCTTCGATGACACCGCAGATGCCAACTTTCAGCCGGTACTCGCGCTCCAGCGAGAGAGTAGCGCCTCGGAGGTAATCGGCCCAGTCCCCCACTTTCTGGGGCGGAACGCTCTCGATATGCCACTGGGCCCGCTTCGGGAACTGGATGGAAGACATCTCCACCACGCCGTTCTGCTTCGCGGCATACACGATGTGGATGCCCTTGTCGATGGCCAGGCCGGTAATCTTCCCGAGGTTGTGGTCGGAATGGGCCCCGATGGGGCAGATGCGGTAGGGACAGAAGGTGACGCCGTCGTAATCCCTGCCGTAGGTTTCGAAAAATCGTTCTTCGCAGCGCATGCTATTTCAGCGGATTAAGGTCGCTCTTGTACCATTCGATGAACTTGCCGATGCCCTCATGCAGGCGCACGACGGGCTTGTAGCCGATCTCAGTCTCCAGTTTGGTGGTGTCGGCATTGGTCTGATAGACATCGCCCGGCTGCATGGGCAGGAACTCCTTCTTCGCCTCGATGCCGAGCGCCTGCTCGATCTCGGAAATGAAGTCCATCAGTTTCACGGGGTTGGAACAGCCGATGTTATAGACACGGTACTTGAGCCCGTTCGCATCCGGCGTCGGCTCATGGTCCAGGCATCCAATGGTGCCCGCGACGATATCGTCGATGTAAGTGAAGTCGCGGATCATGTCGCCGTGGTTGAAGACCTTGATAGTCTCTCCCCGGCTGATGGCGCGGGCAAAGAGCATCGGCGCCATATCCGGCCGTCCCCAGGGCCCATACACGGTGAAATACCGCAGTCCCGTCATCGCGATGCCGTACAGTTTGCAGTAACTGTGCGCCATCAGTTCGTTCGACTTCTTGGTTGCAGCATACAGGGAAATGGGATTGTCCACCTTGTCATCCTCGCTGTACGGAACCTTGGCATTCAGCCCGTAAACGCTGGAGGAAGAAGCATAGACCAAATGCTTCACGCCATAGTTCCGGCAAGCCTCCAGGATATTCAGGAATCCCACCAGATTGCTCTGCAGATACGCATACGGGTTCGTGATGCTATATCGCACTCCCGCCTGCGCCGCCAAGTTGATTACCTTGTCGAACTTCTCCGTCTCGAACAACTTGTCAATCGCCTCCTTATCGGCCAGATCCATCTTCACGACATCCAGTCTCAGCGCCTTCACCCGCGCCTCCTTCAGCCGGATGTCGTAATAATCGTTGTAATTGTCGATTCCGATAACCTCGTCCCCCCGCTCCCGGAGGGCGTACATCACCTTCGAAGCAATAAAACCAGCCGCCCCTGTCACCAAAATTTTCATGCCAATCAGTTTAGTGCGCAAAAATACGAACTTTTCCCTACAACCCCAAACTCCTCTTCACGAGGAATTACCAGCCGACGAAGACGGGACGCTCCAGGGAAATGCGCCTGCCAGTGTCGGTGAGGAGGCCTGTGGAGTTGTCGCGGGCGTAGATTTCGATGGAATCGTTGTCGCGGCAGGCGACGAGGACGTAGCGGCCATTCGGGGTGATGTTGAAGTTGCGGGGGTGCGGACCGGTGGTGGTGTAGCCGGCATAGGCCAGCACGCCGCCGGGGCCGACTTCGAACACGACGATGCCGTCGCCACGGAGGCGAAGCGAAGCGTACAGGAACTTCCCGTCGGGCGAGAGATGGATGTCAGCGGCACCGCGGGCATCCATGCGGTCGGCCTTGATGACCTGCTTTTCGGTCAACGTACCGGCCGCATAATCGAAGACCGTGATGTCTCCGGAGAGTTCGCCGATCACGTACAGATGCTCACCCGAAGCATCGAACAGCAGATGCCGGGGACCACAATCCGAATGCAAGGTGGCTGCCCGGCAGTAGTTCCGCACTCCCCCGGGAATGACATCCAGCCGGCCGATCTCATCGGCGCTGAACTCACTGAAGAACAGATGCTTGCCATCCGGTGAGAAAATGGCACAATGCACATGGGGCGCCTCCTGGCGGGAAAGGTCGGGACCGCCCGTACCGGAAACCAGCAGCGAGTCGAGCGGGGCGATGCTTCCGTCGGTCGTGAGCCGATAGGTGGCGAGGGTGCCGCCGGAGTAGTTGGCGACGGCGAGGAGGGTGCCGTCCGTGGAGACGTAGCAAGGGTCTTCGCCGCGTTCCGGAATACCCGTAGGCTGGGAGTTCAGCAGTTCGAAGCCGTTGCCGCACCAGCGCCAGGCCCAGACGGAAGCCGATGCGTCGTGCATCTCGCTCACCGCATACACCTTGTTGTCATGGACCGACAGATAGGAGGGGTTGGGAATCTCCGCCTTCGCGACGGGCCCGTCGCCGACCAGCGTGCCGGCATTCTGGTCGAACTCATAGGCATAGAAGCCGTCGGAGTAGGTGCCGACGAACATCGTCAGGATGTCCGGGCGGGTACAGGAGGCCATCAGGACGGCGACTAAAAGAAGGAAGAGATTCCTTCGCTTCGCTCGGAATGACATCATACCAAATTCAGCAGATACTGCCCGTACTGGTTCTTCCGCATGGGGAAGGCGACTTCGCGAAGGTGTTCGCGGGTGATCCAGCGGTTCCGGTAAGCGATTTCCTCCAGGCAGGCGATTTTCAAGCCCTGGCGCTTCTCGATCACTTCGATATAGGTCGATGCTTCCGCAAGCGACTCATGGGTGCCGGTGTCCAGCCAGGCAAAACCGCGGCCGAGGGTCTGGACCAGCAGTTCCCCATCGGCCAGGAAGGCCTGGTTCACGGAAGTGATTTCGAGTTCGCCCCGGGCGGAAGGCTTGACGGCGGCGGCGACATCGACGACCTTGTTCGGATAGAAATACAGTCCGGTGACCGCATAGTTCGACTTGGATTGCGCCGGCTTTTCCTCGATGGATATGCAGTGGCCTTCGGCATCGAACTCCGCCACGCCGTAGCGCTCGGGGTCGGAAACCCAATAGCCGAAGACAGTCGCCTTACCGCGGTCCGCATCGGCCACGGCCCGGCGCAGTTGCCTTTCAAAGCCGGAGCCATGGAAGATATTGTCTCCCAGCACCATGCAGGCGGTATCGTCACCGATGAACTCCCGGCCGATGATGAAAGCCTGGGCCAGGCCGTCGGGGGACGGCTGCTCGGCATAGGAGAAATGTACGCCATAATCGGAACCGTCCCCCAGCAGACGCTGGAAGCCGGGCAGGTCGTGCGGCGTGGAAATGATCAGGATATCCTGGATACCGGCCAGCATGAGCACGGAAACGGGATAGTAGATCATGGGCTTATCATAGATGGGAAGGAGTTGCTTGGAGACTCCTTTGGTGATGGGATAGAGGCGGGTACCGCTTCCACCGGCTAAGACGATTCCTTTCATAATTCGTGGTTAAAACAAACAAATATAAGAAAAAACAGTAACTTTGCATCGAAGCGAGGCCGATTTATGCTCAGCATTTTCAAGACCACCACGAAGGAAACGCTTTTCTACAAGTTACCCACCCTGATCGGGGACATCCTGATCCAGGTGGGCGTTCTGGAATTCCTGCTGCACGGAACGGACATGGTCCGCGAGAACAACCTGCCCAAGTACGAGCAGGTCGGATCCTGGTTCCTCCTCGTCGTCAGTTGCCTCCTGACCGCCTGGCTGCTGGGTATCAAGATCAATGAGCGGGGTCGCTCTTCCGTGAACATCGCCAACCGCGCCATCCTGAACGCCGCCGCGACTTTCATCCTGTACAATGGCCTGATGGCCATCATCTACGAACTGGTCCTCCAGGGAAAACTCCTGGGTCTCCAGGCCGTCCTGACCGGGGTCCTGTACATCCTGTGGCACCTGCTGATGCGCAGAGCCATCGGCCTGTTCCGCCGGAAGGGTGCGAACCACTACACGGTCGCCTTGGTCGGTTCCGAACCCAACATGCTGTCCGTCTGCGAGTTCCTGACCGGTTCCTACACGGAAGAGGGCTATTCGGTGCATGGGATGTTTACCCAGCATCCCGAGGAAGTTCCTGCCGGAATCAGGTATCTGGGCACTCCTGAGGATGCCATTCCGTACGTTACCCAGCAGGGCGAAGCGCTGAAGGAAGTCCTCTGCTCCCTGAACCCCGCAACGGAAACGGACTACGTGAACCGCCTGGTCTCCACCTGCGAGGCCCACATGGTCCGGTTCAAGTACGTCCCGGGCATGGAAGGCTACCCCAAGCGCAAGATGAACATCTCCCAACTCGGGAATGTCAATGTCATCAGCCTCCACGAAGAGCCCCTGAACACTCCCCTGGCCAAACTGGTCAAGCGTACCGGCGACCTCGTATTGTCCGGACTTTTCCTGGTCACGCTCTTCCCCATCATCTGGCTCGTCTGCGCCATCGGCATCAAACTCTCCTCCCCCGGTCCCGTGCTGTTCAAGCAGAAACGCACCGGCTATGAAGGCAAGGAGTTCTGGTGCTACAAGTTCCGGTCGATGCACGCGAGTGCCGATGCCGACACCAAGCAGGCCGTCAAGGGCGACAGCCGGGTGTTCAGGTTCGGGGAGTTCCTCCGCCGTAGTTCCATCGACGAACTTCCCCAGTTCATCAACGTTTTCCTGGGTGACATGTCCGTCGTTGGCCCGCGTCCCCACATGCTCCACCATACGGACATCTACTCCGACCTCATCGGCGATTACATGATCCGCCATCTGGCGAAGCCCGGCATCACCGGCTGGGCCCAGGTCAACGGCTGCCGCGGCGAAACCAAGGAACTCGCGGACATGCGGGCGCGTGTGGAAAAGGACATCTGGTACATCGAGCACTGGTCGGTGGAACTGGACATCTCCATCATCTTCATGACCATCTGGCAGTTGATCCGGCACCAGGACGAAAAAGCGTACTAGCCCATGAAAATCAAGGAGTTGACGCTTGTGCGTTCCCGGACCGAAATGGCGTCCTGGCCGGAGGAGAAATTCCTCATCGACACGGTCAACGCGCACTCATTCGTCGTGGCGCAGCAGGACGATGCTTTCGCCGCCGCCCTCCTGAAGGCCGATGCCCTCCTCCCCGACGGTCTCCCCATCGTGAAGGCCAGCCGGTGGCTCGGCACGAAAAACGCGCCGGACGAAAAGATCGCCGGCGCGGATTTGTTCGCCTATGAAATGGAAAGACTGGAGGAAAAAGGGGGAACCTGTTTCTTCCTGGGCAGCAGCCCGTCCACGCTGGACCTCATCGTGAAACGGGCGGCGGAGACCTATCCGCACATCCGGGTAATCACTTACTCACCTCCCTACAAGCCCGTTTTTTCACCCGAAGACAGCCGGGCGATGGTCGATGCAGTCAATGCCGCGAACCCGGATCTCCTCTGGGTAGGGATGACAGCGCCCAAGCAGGAGAAATGGCTGGACGCGCATTGGTCCGAACTGGACATCCACTGCCACGCCGGCGCCATCGGTGCCGTCTTCGACTTCTTCGCCGGAACCATGAAACGGGCACCGAAATGGTGGATCGACCATGGTCTCGAGTGGTTCTACCGCCTTATCAAAGAACCGCGCCGCACATGGCGGCGCTATCTCATCAACAATCCGAAGTTCCTCTGGCTGGTGCTGAAGGAAAAACTATCCAAATAGCGCCTGCTCCACCAGGTAGCACAGCACATGCCCGATGAGCGTCTGGCATTCCTGGATGCGGGGGGTGCTTCTCGATGGAACGTGGATAACATAGTCGTAATCGTCCATCGGGCATTCATCCGCCCCCACGATGGCTACGCTCTTGATCCCTTTCGCCTTGCAGGCTCCCAGGGCCTCCACGAGGTTCCTGGACTTCCCGGAAGTGGAAATACCCACGAAAACGTCGCCGGGCCGTCCCTGCGCCTCTATCTGGCGCGCGAACAGCCGCTCGAAACCGTAGTCATTGCCCACGGCCGTGATGATGGACGTGTCCGTGGACAAGGACAAAGCGGCCAGTCCCGGGCGGTCGAAGCAGAATTTGTTCACGAGTTCTCCTGCCATATGCTGCGCATCAGCTGCGCTCCCTCCGTTTCCGGCCCACATTGTCTTGTGACCGGTTTTATAGGCATCGACAATGATACGAGCGACCGAGGATATCCTTTCCATAAGGGCCGCATCGGCCAGGATGGCCTGCTTGACGCGGACAGATTCGGCGATTTGCGCCTTGACTATATCCAATGTATTCATAACGAATTGATTTCTTTCAACAAATCATGTATGCAGGTTTCGAACCTGTAAGGCAGAAGGTTCTCCCGCAGATATAACGACCGGTTCGCGGGAAGCGTTTCAAGAAGCCGCAAAAGGCAGTCGGTCAGACCCGATTCGTTGGAGGGGGCTATGACATAACCGTTATCCCCTTCCCGGACCAAGTCGGAAGAGCCGGCTTTTCGGGAAACTATGACGCGAGCGCCCGCCATTAGGGCTTCTGCGGTAACGGCGCCGTAGGCTTCCAGAGTGCTGGGAAGAACCAGGATATCGATTAGATTATACCATGCCAGGAGTTCATCACCCGTAAGCATTCCAGTGAAAAGAGCGTTCTCCGAGGCCTGCGCTTCCAACGCGGCCCGTTCAGGTCCGTTGCCGATGACCACCAACTGCGCCCGATCCCGGAGCGGCTCGAAGGCGCGCAACAAGACTGGCACGTTCTTCAGGCCGACCAGTCGGCCGACGAAAGCGACGATGGGCCTTGGGCCAGGACGCAACTGCTCCGACAGGGGCAGAACGCGCTCCAGGTCCGGTCGGACACGGCGCTCGTCAGCGATGATTGGCATAAAGAGCCCTTTGCCGAAGCGTTTCCGATACCAGTCACGGACAGACGGGCTGTGCAGGATGATTCCGTCCAGACACTTCGGAACAATCCTCCGAGCCAGTCGGTGTTTCCACCCGAAATCATTGCCCTGGATCATGTCCAGGCTGTCGTCACACGTAGAAATGACCTTGTACCCAAACTTCTTCCGAAGACGCAGGCACAACACCGCCGCAGCGGAAAATTCGGGCACAAACACCAACTTCGGACGGAATGCAGTCAGCATAGACGGCAGACTTTGAAGCGTCCACTGTCGCACCGGAAACTCCGCATCCAACGTCATTCCCTGCTCAACACGCCCCGTCATTCCCGGATTGACCGGGAATCCCCCCTGGAAACAGATCTCACAATCCAGTTCCCGCGACAGGAACCGGTAGAAATCCATCCGGTAGGAAACCGGTAGGTTGGACAAATACAGGTTACGCATCCTTTAGGATATCGACGAAACGCTTTCAAACTGTTCCAAGGTGTATCTTTCCCGGTAACGCGCCTGACCGCTCTCCCCCATCTGGGTCCGCAGCGCGGCGTCTGAAAGCAGTCGCTCCAGGGCGTCAGCCAAAACCTTAGAATCACCTTTCGGACAGATCAGACCATCCACGCCGTCCCTGACCATCTCGGGAATCGCTCCTTCGTCGGTGGTGACGACTGGAAGTCCGGAGCCCATCGCCTCCAGAATCACCAGCGGAAAGCAATCATTCATAGTGGGATGGACAAAGACATCCGCCTTTGCTAAAACATCCCATTTCTCTTTCCCATGCAGGGGGCCATCAAAGACGACCCTTCCTTCCAAGCCTTTCTCCCGGATTTCATCGGAAAGACTGTCTCCGGGGTAATCCGCCGATAGGGCACCAATCAGTGAGCATCGGAAACCAACGCCTCTTTCGTTCAGCAGACGGCAAGCCTCCAACAAGACGGAAACGCCCTTGGACCGAATAATGTTGGACAGGAACAGGAGCCTCGGGACCGATTCTCGGGACCGGACTGTCAAAGGAAGAGCAATGCCGTTGGCGCAATAGGAAACCCGTTTCTCCGGAACATATTTTCGGATGTCGGGATACAGGAGCCGGGAAAGCAGAATGACATGGGCATCCTGGAAGAGCATACGGTACAGGATGTTCAGGAAAAACCGACCCTGACGTTCCTCCACGCCCTTGTTATGGAGATGCAGCAGCCTTTTCGAACGTCCGGCGGCCCGAACGGCCAGGACGTCTTTGAGCAGACCAGGCATCGTGACGGACGGCGTCATATACACCAGGTTCGGCTTCCATTCCCGGACCGTCCGGCGGATTTCGCCGACCAGGTGGAAAACCGGCAGGAACTTCCGGACCGAAAAACGCCCGACCTGCTCCAGCGTCTCCGACGCGGACAAGTTGATGAAACGGGCCTCGCAGTAAGCCGGGAGGAGGGCGCTCGTCCGAATCTGTTCCCCCATCACCGCCGCACCATGCACAGGCGGTGGAAGATGAAGGATGAACAGGATGCGCGGCTTAGCGCCGCTCAAAGCGGATTTTTCCATCTACCTGGTTTTTTTCTATCCGATTTCCTACATTGACGCGCCGGATCTGGCTGTCCGGACGGGTTTCCACCGAAAGTACGCGGCGAAGGTCGATGTCATAAGAATTCGCGATGCCCGTCACTCGGTTGTCATGGATATACGTATTGACCGTTCCGTCGTCACAGAAGATGCCCCGGTTGTCATAAGGGCCGGAGATGTCGTGGATATCGTTGTTTCGGATCTCCAGGGAAGCGTTTTGTGTATAGACATAGATGGCGCCGGTATCCATCAGGAGATTCTGCGGAGCCTCTTTCCGGTAGGAATCCGTCTGGAAGATCTCGTTCCGTTCGATGATTCCGGACGCAGGATACTTCATCGGCGCCGTAAAATGAAGGCCGGCCATGATGGCGCAGCAGCCGTAATCGACGAACCGATTCCCGGACACCAAATAATCGGTTCCCTCGACCTTGACGCAGGGCGTGACCTCTGCTTCCGGATCCAGCCCCATCCGCTCGAAGACATTGTCCACGACGCGCGTTCCAGCGGAATGGTTGTATGACAGGACCCCAATCCGGTTGCCATCCTCGAACCGGCAGCCCCGAACTTCCACACCGCGCGTATAGGCGATGCGCAGGACATCGCTCCGGATGGACCGGAAGGTGCAGTCATGAACTGTCGCCTCTCCCAACTCGCAGGAATAGAAACGGATCAGGAAATTGTCCGGATCCGTCATCCGGAGGCCGGCATTCCCGTCGAAAGTAAAACCGGAAATGTCCACCTCCCGGAAACGGCAGGCAGTAAAATTGAAGACGGACGTGGAAGACGCACGGTCCGGCTCCTGCACCCGCATCAATCGGAATCGGGGCCGCTGCCGGCCATACGTAAAATCGCCGTTGATGTTGTAGTTCAAACCGGACCGGGCCAATCCGTCCACCGTAAAATACAGATATCGGCCCTTGATTTCCGTCACCTCCCCCGTAAATAGACGGAACCATGAGGAAACCTGGACAAATAGCCGCCCTTGCCCATCCAACCGCTTCCGGGTCCGGATCCGGCAGATCTTATTTTCGGCGTCAACGACTTCAACCAGACGGTCTGCCCGATAGAAGGGAGACACCCTGACATCGGGGGCCTGGCCGGCAAGCACGGCTCCATTCCCTTCAATGACAAGCCGAGTATCCGGGCAGTCTTCCTCACGGGTCAAGTATAAGTGATTGTGTCTGAATTGGTAAGTTCCGGGTCGGAAAGACACTTTCAACTCCGCTGGCTTGCGGAGAAGTTCCCGATGGACATCTTGCTGAAGCCGGTCGAAATCGGCCTGGGAAGAAACCAGGATAGTAACCAGGGAAACCAGGAGACTAAGCATAGAACAAGTTCATGAAGCGGGTCCATGCCCGGAGGGGCAGACTGTGATAATGCAATGCGTCGCGCCGGACGGAAGGAATGACCTCCACTCCGCCGGGCAACTTGAAAGTGCGCTGCTCCGCGGGTGCCATCCGGAAACGGAAACGATTGTAGGACTTGCAATGGGTGCCGTCTCCGTCAAAGCCGGCGGAAGGATCGACCAGGGACTCCGTCGGAAACAGGGAGACTTTTCCCTGCAGGAACTGGGTGTAACAGAAGCGAATGGCCCAGGAACTGTTCCTTCCCTCCATCCAGTCCCGCAGCATCCGGGCACAGTCGGAACCACCCCAGCGGTTGAACGCAAACGTATTCTTCTGCAATGAGGTGGGTGTCGGATTCCAGTCCACGGACTGCCAGCGGTTCCGCCAGGTCGCCCACCCCCAGGATGAACTGCGGGGGCAGAAATAAGCGTCAAATCCATACCCGGAAGGCATCCGAACACGGTTGGAGTAACCACAGACGGAGAAGACCTCCGGAACACCGGCATATTTCTCCAGGCCTGCATTCAGGAAAGACAGGAAACCGGGATGTGTCACCAAATCATCCTCCAGTACAATGACCGTATCGGAGATTCCCAACACATGCTCTACACCAGCGATGACGGAGGATGCCAGACCCCGGTTCTCCGTTTCCCAGTAGACGTCCACACTGCGGAATCCCTGCACAGCGAGCGCCACTTCCCGGACCGCCTTCACTTTCTCGGTGTCGGATTCCGTTTTCGGGCCGTCAATCCGGATGAAAAGGTCGGTCCTGGCGGCCAGGTCATCTGCTGCCAGCGCCGCCAGCGTCCGCCGAAGCGCTTGGGGACGATTGTATGCCAGGAGGACTACAGGTGTGTTGTTCATATCTTTGCCATGATCTTGCGCAAGTGCTCAACACCGGATTCGAAAGCGAAATGGGACCGGTAAGCCGCTTGACGGTGCTCGGCCGTTTCTGGGCTGGTCATCATCGACCAGACAGCCTCTACGAAAGAATCGGGGCTATCATAAGTGAAAACAGAGAGGCCATCCAAGGATTCATACCCCCGAGCCGACACACGATGAACCAAGGCCGGCATCCCGGTCCTAAGACCGTCCATGACACGCAACTTTACCCCGCCTCCACGATTGACGGGGCAGATGTAATAGCGAGCCCTGTCCAGCACTACGGACATATCCGGCGGCGTGTCCACCAGTTCGACGCCCAGCCGGTCCAGGCATTGGCGAAGGTCCTCCCCCGCGTCTTTGCCCGCGACAATCAGTTCAGCATCCGGAACTTCCCGCATCAAGAGCGGATAATACTCCTTCAGCCATGGGAAAAGTGAGTCCCGGGTCTGCTGGGCGCCCAAATTGCCAGTAATGACGAAGACAGGGCGCAAAACCGCATTCGGAACACGATCTGGCAATGGACGGTACTCGAAGGTATATAACAGTTCCATCCGACCTTTCATTCCCTTTCCGTAGCGGCGGAGCAATATGTCGGCATCCGCAGGGGTCAGGGCCAGATTGATATCCGCCTCTCGGACTGCTTTGCGTTCGGTCCGGATCACGGGAGGGAGGAGGAAGGGGCGCATCCAGGGCGCTGTGTTATCCCGCGTATACTCCTCTTCGAAATTGTCGTGCTGCACGACGACGCGGGCTCCTGCCTTGTGAACCCGCTCAATGAGCCCAGTCGAGCACTTGCTGTTCTGGAAGACAACAAGATCGAACCGTTCCTTATTCAACAGTTCCCGGAACGGCTTCTCAAACCGGTGCGGGATTCCCCTGACAAACAGCCGAAAGGCCTTGGACAACTTGGACGAATGGTCCACTACCTCGATTCCTCGGATCCGTGAATCGATGTCGGAAATGGGTTCTCCTCCGAATCGGGCAGGATACAAGAGCGTGACATCGTCATACAAGGCCGCAAAAGCATTGATATAAGCCCTGGCCCCATAGGCGCCTCCCCCGTAACCGGACAGGTAGTTATAGGTGACAATCAAGACGCGCATCGGTACAAAAAGTCGATAATCCATTTCTGCAGGACGGCGGCCCGGGGAGCCAAATACCGGTTGTACAGATGGGCGAGCAGTAATGATATTGCTAGGGAAACCACAAAAATGACACCCAGCAGGAGCCATTGGCTACGAATCGGCCAGTTGAGGAAAAGCCAGCAGGACAGGGAGCAAATGACGGGCCAATGGAAGATGAAAACGCCCAGGGAGAGTTTTCCAAGTGCATCCAGGGGACGGGAACCAAAGAACGCGGTCAGCGGTTTGGAAATAAGGACGGCAGATACGAAAAAGAAAACGGCCAGCATGTTCTTGTACCTGTCATAGTAGAATACGCCTTCCTGATCCGCTGCTAGCCAACAGGTTGCGGCTAATAGGATTAGCACGACCGGAATCCTGACTGTCCTTGGCACAGAGACGCGCTGCCTCCCGATCAGGAACAGCAACATACCGGCCAGGACACAGGCATAATATGCTTCAAGATACAAAGCAATGACGACTCCGAACAAGACCGTCAGCATCTGGATAACCGGTCGCTGCCGGCGGATGACTATGGTCATCGCCATCACCAGGAAGGATCCCAGAAGAATGAATCCCATCATCCAAAACGGTCCCACGAGCACATGGTACCCAAAAGGCGCCCACCCGTACGAAATAAGAAGATGATGGAAAGAAACATGATTGAAATAATTGGAAGTCAACTCATTGCCAAGTTCAACCGAAACAGCGTGGATCCGATATGCCCCCACAATGCACAACACGTACGACAGGGTGGCCGCAACGGCCAGGGGTATCATCAAGCGAAGGTAACGGCGGACAATGGCCAAGCCAAAATCATCCAGGCCGCCATACTGTTGCGCATTCCTGGCCATGAGATAACCACTCAGAAGAAGGAACAGGCAAACGGCGAAATTACCGTTTATAAGCAAGTTGACGCCAGGAACATGCTCGACGGCCGCCGACTGCATCCCTGCCGGGATGAACAGCGGATAGAAGCAGTAAAAGAAATGATAGATGAACACGATCAGTGCGCCCATTCCTTTCAGTCCGCTGACATGAGCCAGATAATCAGATTTCATCTTGATCCGTGTTTTCACCGAAATAACTGTCAGGATCGTCCTTCCGCACGTGGATCCGAACACGTCCGTCATAGATGTTGTCCTTGATGACGATGCCGACATTGACCAGCCGGATGGCGGAATCCTTGCGACGGCCAATCCGGTGGACTCGCCTCACATCGATGGCATAACTGCCTCGGACACGCAGGACAGTATTGCCGATAATCGTCAAGTTCACGACACCGTCATCCCCGAAGATACCGCGGTTGCCGTGCGGACCGGCAATATCGTGGATATAGTTCTCTCGGATGATGAGGTCCTTGTTCTGCGTCCAAACGTAGATGGCGCCGCCATCAATCAGAGACCGCATCGGTGCCTGCCGACAGCCCTCCGACATGCAGATTTCGTTCTGCTCGATGACCCCGGACGTCACCAGTCCGGCCGTGTCCGTGAAATGGAGCCCCGCGCCGATGGCAGAATAGGAGAAATCTTCGAAATAGTTGTTACGAACCAGGAAGTGGCTCCCTTTGCAATCCACGACGGGATCATTGGTCATCAGAAGTCCATTCTCCAAGAACCGGTTCCCTTCGATCCGAGCATCATCGGCCGTCTTGTCCACAAATACCTGGTTCAAGGCACATTTTCTGAATACATTCCCCTTCAATCGGAAACGGTCCGTCCGTTCCACCAGGATGCCCCTGGAACGGATTCCCTCGAAAGAGCAGTCACGGATGACAACGGAATCTGCATTAACTCCGCTGAAACGAATCAGCCGGTCCCCTTCCCCATTACCCAAGAAATGAATACCCTCCAGCACGATACTGCCGATACGGCTGTTTTCCACGGACAGGAAATTCGAGGATGCGCAAGGATAGGCTGACTCTGTTTTCCGCGGCGAGAACAACATAAACCGGGGAAGACAGCGGCCGAACCGCAGTTCTGACCAAATCCGGGTCCGGTATGGCACTCTTCGGAAAAAGATCCAGCCCCTTGAAATCTTGACAACATCATAGACGGCCCCAACGAACCATTGGGACAGGACGATCCTCATCCCGGTCGCTTCGGACTCAGACACATCGGGAATCCCCTTGCAGCGAAGGACATAAAGGGCCTTCCGGAATGGCACGCGAACTGGCCATAAACCGGCTTTTCTCACGGGAGCCAAAGCATCGATAGCGATCTGATTATCCAAATCTACGAATCCCTGGCCGAACGCAGGCGTCTGCGTGGGGTTACCCCGACCTACGAGAACGGCACCGGCGCCGGATACGGTGATGGAGACTCCGGGAAAAGAAAGACTGTCCAAGGCCAGGTGATGTTCCCTGAAGAAATACAAGCCGGGGTCCAGCCTTACATGGACACTGTCCTCCATCTGAAGTCGCGAAATGATCCTTTCGCCCAAACTGTCGAACTCTTCCTGGGAGCGGATCCGGACAGGTTCTGCCACTGCATGGAATACGGACAGCAGCAGGAAACTGGTGAGGATGGATAAAACTCTTCGCATCAGGATGTCAGGGATCGATAATGCCTGATAGCACGCTGGACTATCTCCGCGTCATGCTTTGCCTTAGCCTCCTTGTATTCCTGGTCTGTTGCGAACAAATACATGAAAAAGCACAGCCAAAGGCTGAAACCGAACTGCAGGAAATAGGATATGGTCATAGAGCCAACCAGGATATAGAGGGCATTCCCTCGAACCAGGAAAGAACGCATCCTTGACAAGCCTCTGATGACCAGCGTAATGATGACTCCGACAGCCAGGATGCCGAATTGGTTCCAGAAGCCGATCAGGCCGAGGTCCGAATGGAAGATACCTTCTTTCCGGAGCATTTCCATCAAGTTATTCACATTTCCGGAGATGAACCCATTCCCCCAGATATAGGACATCTTTCCATTCACCCCGGACACGAAATAGTTGAATGCTTTGATCCGGTTATACTCCGGATTCGACAACTCGTCCATCGTTTGGGTAATCAGGCCATTGATGTACCGATAGACAAGGATACCGCCAGCGAGGATAATCATTCCGATGAGGACTTCCGTAGTCAGCCGCTTGCTGGCCGATTTGTTGGAGAGGGCGGCCTGAAGGGCAAGCAGGACGGAGGCAAGGATGATTGTCCGATTTTGAAGGATGAATAGCAGGCCGAACAAGCCGACGGCTATAAGAACATTCTTGATAGTTATCTTACTGGTCCTCAAGTCATTCAGAGAATAGATGAAGGCGATTGGAAGGAACTGGCACCCTTCCAGCATATGGACGAAATCCCCATACTCGATAAAGTCTCGCGTTTCATCGAAGATAATGATATCTTGATTAATGAAGGATGCATAGACCATCACGATGGTATACAACATCGAGAATGCATAAAGGCTCCGTTTGAATTCCAAATGCGACGGCCGGATGGACAGGAGGAGCGGCAAGGCGGCATAGCCGAAGAAGGGACGGTAGACTATGAACGAATAATAAAGGTGCTGCCCATAATACCGGTATGCAGGGATGAAAGAGATTAAAACCCCGACAAGCATCCATGCCAGGGGCATCATCGACTTTGCAATGCCGTAACGGACCTCGAATCCCATGTTTCGGATATATATGACTGCCAGGAGGATCAGGTAGGTGAAGAAATAGGAATCACCTTCGAAAAAGAACCGGAGGGGGACAAGCCAGAAGCAATGCGATGCCACGAGCATCATCAACACGAGGTCGACAACGACATGAGAACGGTATTTCTTTTGATAGCGGATTTTCATCGATTAGGAATTCATTCGCATACCGAAGAAAGCGCCCCGAAACATCTGCCATCCGAAACGGCAGGAATCACTGCCTTTTCCGTGCATCATGGCCGATCTTACCTCGTCCAGACCCCGGACCATCATATGAAGGGACACTCGCATTTGTTTGACTTTCGTATAGTATTTTCCGGCAATGTAAACCTGATTCCGGCCCATCAAGAAACCCGCACGGGGATTCCGCTGTGCTTTTCCACCTGGATTGACGTGTTGATGCCACGCCCGGACCCGACTGGTTGCGCCAAGAAGGTATCCCAGACGTGCGACACGGATGCCCATGTCCACCTCGTCCGAATACATCTCCAATTGTTCGTCCTGGAATCCGAATTGTTCATACATGGACCGACGGGCCAGGAAGACGCCAGCCGGGAGGCCGCTGACCTGTCGGAACTCATCCGGAATATCCTTCCAGTTGCGACCAGCATCCTCGTGGATAAAATCAAGAGTTCTGGTATCAATCGTGCAACCATAGCAGTCAATGAGGTCCGAGTCCTTCCGCAACAGTACCGGTGAAATCATGGCCAGCCTGGGATCGTCTTCCAAATACCTGTATAGGGTGGAAAAACCACCAGAAGAGAGCCGAATGTCATTAACGATCTGAGCGACCGCATCGACTTCCGGATAATCATCCAGGATATGCCGCAGTGCGAGGTTGTAGGAGGCCATCATGTTCCGCGTCGTGCTGTACAAGACCAACGATTCCGGAAACAGTTCTTTCAGATACTCCGTCTCTTCTGAATTTCCGTTGTTCACGATGACATGCAGATACAGATCGTCCTTATACTCCTCGTAATACTTCCTCCAGGCATCAGTCCGGAAACGCTCGTTGCAATATATGGTAATTGCAGCAATTTTCATCGGATACGTGAAAGGATGGACCGGATATACATGGAAATGCTGGAATCCTTGTATAAAACGATGTTGAACAAGAAGAAATACAGCAGGCAAAGTACACTGGTGACAAGGAGGGCGGGGAAACACCCATCAATGAATATCCCAGGAAGACAGCACAGGATATAAGGTAATGCCCCAAGCAAGAATACGACGGCCTGCTTCAAAGGAAAATGAAGATAACCCCTTCGGATGGAATAGACGAAGCCTAACAGGTTTCCAGCCAGTTCCGAGCAGAGCATCACGATCGCGGATCCGACTGCCCCGTATTTCCCCACAAGCAGAATATTGACGAGTATGCCGGTGGCGGCTCCGATGATGGAACTGAGCAGGATAATCCGGTCTTTCCGGAGCGGCAGCAGAATCTGGATGACCCAGATCTGGGCCATGCTGGAAAGTAGCAGTACAGGCGAAATGATCCGCATGGGAAGGACCGCACCTTCATAGCCGAATCCAGACATTAGCCCGATGATCTTGGAGGCCATCAAGACCAGATAGATAACCATCGGTATCGCGATGGCGAAAACCAAATCGAACATCTGACCGACTTTTCTGTGAAACTGTTCCTTTTCCCCTTTTTCCGCCAGCGAACTCATCCTAGGCATCATCACGGTCGCAAAAGCAGAGAAGAGCCCTAAAAGGATATAGAATAATTTCTTGGAAGCGTAATAATATCCGACTTCGGTTTCGGTGGAAACGAAACCGAGATACACCACATTGAAAGTCGTATACATGGATATCATTACCTTGTACAGTCCCAGTGAGAACAAGGGCTTGAAATAGGCCCTGAGATCCAAGTTACGAAAGGAAAACGACGCGAAGCGACGGGAATAGCCGACGTTGATGGCCGCATTCACAACAACTGCCAAAACCGTCAGCGTGAAATACCGGACATAGTCTGCTGGGTGACGGACGGACAGGAAAACCGCAAGTGCGTAAACCAGTTTCACGAGAATTGAACGGATGGTGATATACCGGAAGTTTTCCAAGCCCTGATAAAACCACTCGATCAGGAAAGACGTGAACAGCAAGGTGCCAGCACCGATGATGAAGAGATTCCGATCGGCTTGGAAGCGGTTTACGATAAAGATGGCGGCCAAATAAACGACCATGACGACGGCTGTAAGCCCCGCCAGGAGCACCAAAAGGCTGGAAAAAACCCGGGACCTCCTTTCCCGGTCATTCCCACAGGCGGCAATCTCACGGATTCCCACGGTCGGAATCCCAAGGATTGCAAAAAGGGAAAAATAACTGATCGTCTCATTCACGAACCCCACCTTGCCCACCATGTCCACTCCCAGGACCCTGGACACGTACGGAAACAAGACCAGGTTGATCAGGTAAGTGGACAACGTCAGGGCGACGTTGTAGATGAAATTCGTAGTGATCCGAGGCATTATCTTCCCTTGTACATCTCCTCGTAATACTTCTGGTAATCCCCGCTGGTGACGTTGTCCAGCCACTCCTGGTTGTCCAGGTACCAGCGGATGGTCTTCTCGATGCCTTCCTCGAACTGGAGGGAAGGCTCCCAGCCGAGTTCCCGCTGGAGTTTGCGGCTGTCGATGGCGTAGCGGAGGTCGTGGCCGGCGCGGTCGGTCACATAGGTGATGAGGTCGTCGTCGGCTCCTTCCGGACGGCCCAGGAGGCGGTCGGTGACCCGGATGAGGGTCTTGACGATGTCGATGTTCTTCCACTCGTTGAACCCGCCGATGTTGTAGGTCTCGGCGACCTTCCCCTCATGGAAGATCAGGTCGATGGCGCGGGCGTGGTCCTCCACGTACAGCCAGTCGCGGACGTTCTCGCCCTTGCCGTACACGGGCAGCGGCTTGCGGTGGCGGATGTTGTTGACAAAGAGCGGGATCAGTTTCTCCGGGAACTGGTACGGGCCATAGTTGTTGGAGCAGTTGGTCACGATGACAGGCATCCCGTAGGTGTCATGGAAGGCACGGACGAAATGGTCGCTGGACGCCTTCGCGGCGCTGTACGGGCTGTGCGGCTGATACTTGAGGTCTTCCGTGAAGAACTTCTCGCCGTAAGCAAGGTGGTGATTGCCGCTGGACGCCTTGGTCGAGAAAGGAGGTTCGATTCCCTCCGGGTGCGTCATCTCCAGGGCACCGTACACCTCGTCGGTGGAGATGTGGTAGAAACGCTTGCCCTCGTACTTCTCCGGGAGGCTCTCCCAGTACGCCTTGGCGGCCTGCAGCATGGACAGGGTGCCGATGACATTGGTGCGGGCGAAGGTGAAGGGGTCCTTGATGGAGCGGTCCACGTGGGATTCCGCGGCGAGGTGGATCACGCCGTCCACCTTCTCTTCCTGCATCAGGGCCAGCACGCCCTCGAAGTCGCAGATGTCCATCTTGACGAACCGGTAGTTCGGCCTGTCCTCGACGTCCTTGAGATTCGCGAGATTGCCCGCATACGTGAGTTTGTCCAGGTTGATGATCCGATAGTCCGGATATTTGTTCACGAACAGCCGGACGACATGGCTGCCGATGAAACCGGCGCCGCCGGTGATGAGGATGGTTCTATTCATACAGGAAAGGATGATGTTTGTCTTTTTCGGAAAGGATGATATCGGCCTCGGGAACGCGCCAGTCGATGGCGAGCGTGGGATCGTTCCACGCGATGGCCCCCTCGGAAGCCGGGCAATAGAAGTTGTCGCACTTGTACTGGAATATGACCTCTTCGCTCAGGACGCTGAATCCGTGGGCGAATCCCCTGGGGATGAACATCATCCGGTGATTCTCCCCCGTCAGTTCCTCCGCACGCCACTGCCCGTAGGTGGGAGAGCCCTCGCGCAGGTCCACGGCCACGTCCAGCACGGATCCGCTCACCACGCGTACCAGTTTCGCCTGGGCGAACTCCCCTTTCTGGAAATGAAGCCCGCGCACGACGCCATACCGTGACTTGCTCTCATTGTCCTGCACGAAATGGACGGGGCCCACCTTCTCGGCAAACTCGCGTTCATTGAACACTTCGAAGAAATACCCGCGCGCGTCCCCGAAAACCTTGGGGTCCACGATCACCAGTCCTTCGATTCCGGTCTCGATGATATTCATAGTCTGTCAATGCATTTTTTCAACGAATCAAACCAATGCGGCACCTCCACCCCGAAAGTCTCCTTCACCCTGGTCTTGTCCAGGACCGAGAAATGGGGCCTCCGGACCTTGGAAGGGTACTCGTCGGAATGGCAGGGCCGGATGTCGCACGTGTTTCCGGACAGATCCCGGATGGCACACGCGAAGTCGAACCAGGAGCATACACCTTCGTCGGAGAAGTGATAGATGCCTCCCTTGTCCATCTTCCGCTCCGAGATGACCTTGCAGATGAGATCCGCCAGGTCCCGGGCGTAGGTGGGGGTGCCCACCTGGTCAAAGACGACCTTCAGCACCGGCCGTTCTGCCGTCAGTTGCCGCATCGTCTTCACGAAGTTCTTCCCGTACGGCGAGTAGAGCCATGCCGTGCGGAAGATCTGCCAGGAACAGCCGGCGTCCTGCACGGCCTGTTCCCCCTGGAGTTTCGTGGCCCCGTACACCCCGTTCGGATGGACCGGCCAGTCCTCCCGGCAAGGAAGGGCGATGTCCCCCCGGAACACATAGTCCGTGGAGATGTGGATGAGATGCGCCCCCCGCTCCGCCGCGACTTCCGCCAGGATTCCGGGAGCAAGGTGGTTCAGGAGGTCCGCCATCTGCACATCGTCCTCAGCCTTGTCCACGTTGGTGTAGGCGGCGCAGTTCACGATGACGTCCACCTGCTCCGATTCGCAGATGAGCCGGACCGCATCGCGGTTGGTGATGTCAAGATACACCGTGTCCACCCCAGGAAGGGAGGTGACATCGGTGAAGACATAACGGTCGGAGGCCCCTGCGGATGCGTTCCGCAGTTCCGTTCCGAGTTGGCCGTTGGCGCCGGTTACCAGAATGTTCATGTAGGTATATGAATTATATTCCTCCGCCCATTCGGCATGGACGGAGCAGGAAGGCCGGAACCGGTTTTCTCTCCAGGAAACCGGTATTCCGGCCTATATCTCGTCGGAACTGTCCATCAAGCCGGACAGTTTCTCAATCGTCTCTTTCTTCAGTTCCTTGGCCGAATACTGGGCCTGGATGGCCCGGAAACGGTGACAGTCGGAACCCACCATCCGGTACCAGCCTTTATCCAGGAGGTACAGCGCCCGTTGCCGGACGGACTCTCCGTAGAAGCCGACGATGGAAGGAAGGTTCATCTGGAAGTGGCAACCCATGTTGTGGAGTTCCTTATAATCGCTCATGTCCATGTAGCGATAACGCTCGGGATGGGCGATCAAGGGGCGATAGCCGGACTTGAGCATGCGCTCCAGAACGGTCCAGAGGTTGATGGGCGGGGCGATCGCCGAGGTTTCCACCAGGACGACTTCCTCCCCATGCTCCAAAAGGTCATGCTGGGCGAGGCGTTCCTCAAAAAGGGTGTCGATCATGTACTCCGCCGCAAGATTCAGCCTCAGTCCCCCGTCATAGACGGCCTTGAGTTCCTCGAAGCGCGCGCGAATACCTTCCGTCGTATTGGGAACATCCTCCATGACGTGCGGCGTGCACCAAACTTCCGAGACACCCTGTTCCTCCAGCCAACGGAGGATGGCCAGGGAGTCTTCCTGCGTCTTGACACCGTCGTCCAGGCCATACAGGATATGGCTGTGGTTGTCCACGGCACCCTTCAGCAGCCCGGCGTCAAGGATGGACCGGTGTCGCTGGAAAAGACCAAACATCAGTTCTTGTTCTCCTCGTTTCCGTAACCGTACCCGTAGCCATAACCATAGCCGTAACCATACCCGTAGCCATGGCGGCCGGAATAGGTTTCGACACCGTTGAGGATGATGGCCATGCGGTTGTACTTGCCCTCGTTGTACATCTCTTCCACGGCAGGAAGGGCCCGCTTGTCAAACAGCCCGGCGCGGAGGATGAATACCGTGATGTCGGCATTGGGAGCGATAATGCTCGTATCGGCGACCAGGTCGATCGGGGCGCAATCGAGGAATACATAGTCGTAACGCCGCTTGAGCGCATCGATCAGGGCCCCCAGACGGTCGGAGACCAGCAGTTCGGCCGGGTTCGGCGGAATGGAACCCACCGGAAGGAGATCCAGGTTCTCCTGGACATTGACGATATGCTCGTAAGGGTCGTCGTACTTGGCGTTCAGGAACGCGGCGACGCCGGTCCCGTTCTTACCCAGCGACTTGGACAGGGTGGCCTTCCGCAGGTCCAGGTCCACGATGACCGCCCGCTTGTTGCCCTTCAGGGCCATGGCGGCGGCGAGGTTCATCAGCGTGAAAGTCTTACCGGCATTCGGATTGAAGGACGTGACCATGATGGCCTGCGTCTCCGTCTCCTTATGGATCATCAGGTCAAGGTTCGTACGCAGGACGCGGAACGCTTCGTTGATGGAGTCGCGCTTTCCATGCTGGACCAGGATCTTGTTGTTTTTCTGGTCGAAACGGTTCAGGCGGAAACGGTCCCAGTAGGTGGCCGTGTTGCCCATCTGGGGCAGTTCGGCCAGGAACGGCACGGAAAGTTTGCCCAGGTCGTTGCGACCCTTGACCGTGGTGTCCAGCACCTTCATCACATAGAAGACGGCGAACGGGATGCCGAAGCCCAGGATGAGGGCGATCAGCAGGATCATCATCCGGTTCGGGGCGATCGGGCTGTTGCTGCCGGTCGCACGCTGGATGAGCCGCGTATTGCCGACGGTCAGGAGTCCCTGCAGTTCATTCTCTTCCCGCTTCTGGAGGAGGAAGATGTACAGTTGCTCCTTCACCTTCTGCTGACGCTCGATGGAAAGCAGTTCCAGTTCCTGACCCGACGTGGAGGACAGACGGCCGAGGATGGCGTTCTCCTGCGCCTCGATCTTGCTCACCTGCAGTTGCAGGGTGGAGATGAGGTTGTCGATGGAACGGTTCACGGCGAGTTTGTACATCTCCAGGCTCTTGTTCAGGTCCTGGACGTACGGGTTGTTCTCACTGGAAAGACTGAGGGAACGGTCGCGCTCGAGGAGGGCGGTGTTGTAGTCCCGGATCTGGGATTCGATATTCGCGCTGGAGAGGCCGGAGTTCGCCGGCATCAGGTCGTTGGCATGGGCCGGATCGTTGATGAACTGCTTGATCATCTTCGCGATCGCGAGTTGGTTGGAAGCCTCGAAGCCCTGGGCCGAATAGGCCGTGGACTGCTGCATGTAGGCGTTTCCGACCTGCTGGACATTCGTGATGTTATGGCTCTGCTTGTAGTCCTTCAGGTCCTGCTCGATGCCGCCGAGTTCCCGCTCGATGACATTCAGACGGTCGTTGATGAACAGGGAGGTATTCCGGACGGACTGGTTCTTGTTCTCCACCCACTCCTCCTTGTAGATATCCAGGAGCGTACCCAGGACCGCCTCGGCCCGGGCCGGATAGACGTCCTTGAGCGAGAGGACCACCACGGAGGACTGCTTGCTGGAAAGGCCGGCGGACAGATTCGAGCAGTAGGACTTCGCCCGGCTCGCGGGATTCACCCAGGTGACCGTGATGTCATTGCGCCACTTTTCGTAATTGGTCGTCGGATAGATGATAATCTGTCCGATGGGGGTTTCCACGGTGTCCTGCAGGTGGCCGTTGATCTTGATGCCCTTGAATTCCTCGGAACCGACGAAGAAATTGCGGATGACGAAGGTGCTGTCCTTCCCTTTCTGGATGTCGTACGAGAACCGCGATGCGGCCACCTCGCCGGGAATCTGCATCTCGATGGGGGTGTTCTTGTACAGGTCACGGACCCGGAGGAACTGGTTGTCCACGTAGGAGGTCTCAAGACCCAGGCGGGTTACCACCCTCTGCATCAGGTCGGGAGCGCTCAGGGCCTCGATTTCGTTGTCCACGTTGGTGCCGGTGGTATATCGGCGGGCGGAGTTCGTGAAGGCGGTCAGGTCGCGCATCATGGAATTCTGCGAGTCCTCGTCCACGATGACCTTCTCCGTGCGGCTGTAGGTTTTCGGCGTCTTGTACAGGTAGAACGTGGCCGCGAACAGGGCGGCCAGGATGCAGGCCACATACCACCACTTGTTGTCCCAGACAAGGGCCCAGAGGTCGGCCAGTTGCAGGGACTGTTCTTCTTCGTTATTCACCTGCCCGTTATAGACGGGAAGGTTATTCTTGTTGCTTTCAGACATGATCTGTTGCTGCTTTGTTTCCGGTAATTATTTGTTTTTCCCAATCTGGGTGAGGGCGATGATGAAGTTGATCGTGGTCATCGAGATGCTGGCGAGGGAAATCCAGAAAGAACCGCTCTTGAAGTAGTTTTCGTTGATTTCGCCCTGGCCGGCACGGACCCTGGACGGGGTCACGTACACGACGTCGTTCTGCTGGAGGTAATAGCCGGGAGACTGGAAGATGTCGGAGTTCGTCAGGTTCAGGGTGTAGATTTGGCGCTTGCCGTTCTGTTCCCGGATGACCTGGACATTGTCGCGCTGGCCGTAGATCGTGAGGTCCCGTGCGAGGGCGAGGGCCTGGAGGATGGTGATCTTGTCGCCGGTGACGGAATAGGTTCCGGGAGCGGTGACTTCACCCAGGACGGAAATCTTGAAGTTCAGGAATTCGACCGTAACCACGGCATCCCGGAGCAGGCCGGTGTCGGCGAGTTGGTCCTTGATCAGTTCCTGGAGTTCCCAGCGGTTGAGGCCGGACACGTGGACCGTGCCGAGGGAAGGGAAATTGATGTTGCCCGCATTGTCCACGATGTAGCCGGTGATGCGCTGGCTGGCGCCGCCGCCGGAGGAGAGTTCGGAACCGGTATAGAAGGAAGAGACCGACAGGTTGAACGGGACGGCCATCTTGGGGTCACGGCTCGTGACGATGATGGAGAGTTGGTCCTGGGGCTGGATGATGATGCCCTTGTTCACTTTCATGGACATGGAGGTATCCCCCTGGATGTCCTGCAGGTAATTGATTTTCTTGTAGGTCTCGGGATTACAAGAAACAAGGCTCGTGGCAAGCAGGACGGCGAGGGTAACTCCAACTATGTTTTTCATATTTTCGATATTGTGCAATAAAACATACAAAAATAGGGTTTTTCCTTTAGGAAAGCAAATTATTGGCCGGAAAGTGCTATCTTTGTAGGACGATGCAACAGAAACGACCGCCTATCTTCCTCTATACCGACGGGGCCGCCAGCGGCAACCCCGGACCGGGCGGATTCGGCGTCGTCCTCTGCTGCGCGGGGTTCCGGAAGGAAATGTCGGAGGGGTACCGCCTCACCACGAACAACCGGATGGAACTCCTCGCGGTCATCAAGGGCCTCGAAGCCATCAAGTGGGACAACGCCGAAGTCCAGGTATGGAGCGACTCCTCCTACGTGGTCAAGGCGGTGAACGAAGGCTGGCTCGAGACCTGGAAGCGCACGGGCTTCGCCAAGAAGAAGAACGTGGACCTGTGGCTTCGTTTCGACGCCGTGTACCGGCGGCACCGCGTCGCCCTGAACTGGCTCAAGGGGCATGCCGGCCACCCCGAGAACGAGCGCTGCGACGCGCTCGCCGTGGCCGCCTACTCCAGCGGGGAGAACCTCCGCGAAGACGTCGGCTATATCACTGAAAATCAAGGATTGAATATATGAACAAGCCCAAACTCGTCGTCGGCATCACCCAGGGTGACAGCAACGGCATCGGATATGAAGTGCTCATCAAGTCGCTCGCGGATTCCCGCATCCTGGACTCCTTCACCCCCGTGGTGTACGGCTCGTCCAAGATCTTCGGTTTCTACCGCAAGCAGATCCACGAGATCGACCAGATGGACACCTACGTCATCCACTCCGCGAAGGACGTCCACGTCAAGCGCATCAACATCGTCAACTGCCTGCCCGACAACTTCTATGCGGAGCCCGGACAGTCCAGCCCCGATTCGGCCAAGGCGGCGATGATGTCCCTGGAAGCGGCCGTGAAGGACCTGAAGGACGGCTACATCGACGTCCTCGTGACCGGTCCCATCAACAAGCGGGCGATGACCTCCGAGGGATTCGGCTATACCGGCCATACGGAGTACCTGCAGGATGCGTTCGGCGCCCGGGAGATCGCGATGCTCATGGTCTCGCCCCAACTCCGGGTCGCCGTCGCCACCGGCCACATTCCCCTGAAGGATGTGCCCTCTTCCATCTCCAAGGAAGGCATCCTCGCGAAACTCCGCCTGATGAACGAGTCCCTGGAGCGCGATTTCGCCATTCCGAGGCCCAAGATCGCCGTCCTGGGCCTGAACCCGCACTGCGGTGACGGCGGCCTCCTCGGCGACGAGGAGAAGGAAATCATCCTCCCGGCCGTCCTCCAGGCGCAGGAGGAAGGCATCCTCGCTTTCGGTCCCTACTCCCCCGACGGATTCTTCGGCCTCGGGAATTACGGCCGCTTCGACGCCACCCTGGCGATGTACCACGACCAGGGCCTCGGTCCGTTCAAGGCCCTCGCCTTCTCCGAGGGCGTGAACTACACGGCCGGCCTCCCGGTCGTCCGCACCTCACCGGACCACGGTACTGCCTACGACATGGCGGGCCGCGACGAGGCCGATCCGCATTCGATGCTCCACGCCATCTACACGGCGATCGACATCTTCAACAACCGGCTCGCCTACGACGAGTTGCACAGTGCCAGGATGAAACAGGAACGTTAGGCCAGCCGGTCGATCCGGCAGGTCCGGCTGCAATGCTGCGCGATCCGCTCGCGGTGGGTAATGAAGATCATCGTCTTGCCCGCCGCTTTCTGTATGAGATTGTCCATCAGCGCCGCCTCGGTCTCGGGATCGAGGGAGGAACTGAATTCGTCCAGCAGCAGAATCGAACCCGGGCGCAGGAGGCCGCGGGCGATGGCGATGCGCTGCGCCTGGCCCTCGCTGAGGCCGGCGCCGCCTTCGCCGCACAAGGTGTCCAACCCCTCCGGAAGCGAGAAGACAAAGTCCGCCATGGCCGTCTCCAGGGCCGCGCGCATCTGCGCTTCGGTCGCATCGGGATCGCCCATCAGCAGGTTCTCGCGGACGGAGCCGCTGAAGAGCGTGTTGCCCTGAGGGACATAGACCAGGTTGCAGCGGGTGGCGGCCGACGCCGGCACTTCCTGCGAACCGTCGTACAGGACCACACGGCCCTCCACCGGTTTCAGCAGGGCCAGCATCAGGCGGATGAGCGTGCTCTTCCCCGCCCCGGTCTCACCGACGATGGCGGTCCGGGAAAGCGGCGGGAAATCGTAGGTCAAGTCTTTCAGGATCATCCGCTTGCCATCGGGATAGCGGTAATGGACGCCTTCCACCCGGATGCCGGCCGGACCGGTCAGCCGCACGGGGTCGCCGACCTCCTCCTTCGGGGCTTCCTCCATTTCCATCAACCGGTCGATGGACGTGGTGGAATACACGAAGGAAGGAATCTGGCGGGTGAGGTTCACAAGCGGACGCTGGACCTGCCCTACCAGTTGCAGGAAAGCGGTCATCACGCCGAAGGTGATGGACCCTTGGGAAATGCCGTACACGCCCCAGAGAAAAGCGGCGATGTAGCCGAACGAGAAGGTGGCGCTCACCATCGTGCGGGCGATGATGTTGAACCGGGTGCGGGCCTTGATCTGGCCGTATTCCCGGTCCTGGAGCGTGTCCAGGCGGCCTTCCATCCGGGCCTCATTCTCCATGGACTGGATCACCATCCGGTGCTGGAGGCTCTCCTGCAGGTGGCTCTGGACCTGGCTCTCGGTCTCCCGGATGCCACGGGTCATCTCCCGGAGCCGGCGGACGAAGACCCGGCTGAACAGGATGAACAGCGGGGAGACCAGCATCAGCAGGGCGGCGAGCCGCCAGTCCATCGTGCACAGGAACACGACGGCGGCGACCAGTTGGACCACCGTCGTGAAAATCTGCGGGACATCGGAGCAGATGACGTCGGTGACGATGCTCACGTCGGACTCAAGGCGGTTCACGGTGTCACCCGTATGGCGCTTTTCCTTGCCGATCCATTCGGCGTAGAGGAGGTTGGAGTAGAGCCCCTTCCGGATGATGAACCCCATCTTGGAATTGGTGAGGTTTTCCACCCGCACATTGACGGCAGCGACCAGGAGCCGGACGACGGCGATGCTGATGACCAACGCCGTGTAGAAGCCCAGGCTGCCCGTCATGGTTCCAGTGGCGATGTCCACGAGCCGCTTGCAGAGGAAGATGAAAAACAGGTTCAACCCCACGTTCACGGTGCCGAGCAGGATGTTCACCAGGACCGCCGCCCGCGCCCCTACGGAGTGCGACCACAGCCAGCGCAGATATTTGAGTATTCCTTTCATTCTCCCTTAGCAAGTCTTTGTAAACCATAGCCGAATGCCCCCAGGAAAAAGCGGACGGATTCCTTCGGGAAGACGGTGAAGTGACGCAGCCGGTCCGCTACGACCAGGCGCCAGAAGGAATGGACCTTCCGGACCAGGAAGGACTCTTTCTTCCGCGAGCGGTCCTGCTTCTTTCCGAAATTGCCGCACCACCGGACATACTTCCAGATCCGGGCGTTCTTCGCAGGGTCCGGGGCGGCGGCCAGGGGCAGTTTCTCGGCCGGGCAGCCCAGGTATTCCTGCGCAAAGCCGGTGAACACTTTCCAGACGGCGAGCAGGCCGAGGTCTTCCAGCCGCTGTTCCAGGATGACGGGATGGATC
This sequence comes from Bacteroidales bacterium, assembly GCA_017530725.1. Classification (GTDB taxonomy): domain Bacteria; phylum Bacteroidota; class Bacteroidia; order Bacteroidales; family UBA932; genus Cryptobacteroides. The sequence goes on along the minus strand of JAFXMA010000082.1, from coordinate 37,038 downwards.
TCGCGCTTGTGGACGGAGACGAAGGTCATCCAGTCGATGAACTGCCGGAGTCCCACGCCGCCGGACCAGTAGTGCTGCAGGAAATGGACGAAGATGTAGAGGGCGTTAAAACCGGCCTCCGGGACGGGAATGTCCGCCCCGCCGATGGACACCGTGGGGAACGCCCGACCGTCGAACTGTTCCTCAAGCAATGCTGCAAGTTTCCGGTCCAACTTCCTGGACATCAGCGTACTGATGCTCCCATGGATTTCCACTTCCACACTGCGGTAATGCATACCCTGGTGGTAGATTTCAGGTACCTCCTCCTCCACCTTCGTCGCTTTGGGCAGGAGCACGGCCTTGGCCGCCTCATAGGAAGCCGGGACGAGGAGCAGGTCGATGTCGCCGGGCTGGCGGCGTTCCGGTTCCGGATACTCCTGTGCCAGGGACTGCCCCTTGATGAGGACGACGGGAATGCCGTCCAGGGCCCTGAACAGTTTCGGGATGAAGGTGTCCAGGACCCGGTTCCGCTTCGCCGTCGCCATCAGGTCGCCCAGGAACGGGTCCAGGCGTTCGGGTTCGGAACCCGGGAGACAGTCCGCCGGCAGGCGGTTGATGCCGTCCGTGACGAGCGGGACGACCGTCTGCTCGAACGAGAGGCGGTAGAGGGCTTCCCAATCGACGGGCACGGCAAAAGGTCCCCGCTCCGGAACTTCGTTCCAAAGTCCGGCGCGCAGAAGCGCAAAGAACTGCCTCTCCGTTGTTTCCGTTATTCGGCGATCCCGATCTCCTTCCATTGGGCGCACAGGGTCTCAGCGTCCTTCAGGGCCACCTCCCGTTCCACCTCGTATTCCTTCAGAAGCAGGTCCGCGAGGGTTTCCGGCGTAAACTCTTCGTTGCCGACCGCCTTGAACAGGTAGGCGGCGCTGTCGTTGAGGCTCACCAGTTTGGAGAAATTGACATTGGCCGTCCCCTCGCCGGAGACGACGCTCTGTCCACAGATGGTCCTGAGGACAAATCCTTCCTTGATTCTCATATATTTACGTTCTCTTTGATCCAACTACGGTTCCAGGGCAGGTGCCGGTAGATGTACAGGATGTACCGGCGTACCGGGCGCAGCCGCTGCCAAAAGTGTACCAGCCGGAGTTGCCCGGGAGCGTACGGGTCCACGGGGCGCTTCCCGGCGCGGATGATCTCCACCGCCTTCGCGAGGATCTGGCTCCGGCGCACGTGCTCGTGGTTGTACGGGACGCCGTCCCCCATGATGTCCACCTTGTCCCCGTCGATGGACAGGATCCGGTGCATCACGTAGCGGCCGCCGTCCGCGGGACCGATGTGGAAAAGGACGATGTCATCGGCCTTCAGGACGTCTCCGGCCTTCTCCAGGACCACCAGGTCCTTGCCCCCGCGGATGAACGGGAGCATGCTGTATCCCTTGACGGGAATGGTCACCCGCTTCCCTTGGTCCAGCACGGTGAGGACGTCGGCGAAGAAGGCGTCATTGTCGATGACCATCTTTTCCATACGGGAGACAAAGTTACGAAAGATTTATTATTTTTGCATTATGAGCAAGGCGATGGATACGGACATCCAGTACCTTCCCGGCGTGGGTCCGCGGAGGGCGGCGCTCCTCAGGAGCGAACTGGATGTCTCGACGGTGGGAGACCTCGTGCGCCTGTACCCTTTCCGCTACATCGACCGCAGTTCCGTCCAGAAGATCGCCGACCTCCGCCCGGACCAGTCCTACGTGCAGGTTGTCGGCACGGTCCTGAAAGCCCGCCTTTTCGCCAAGAACGGCGCCGAACTGCCGGCTGACAAGGTCAAATACAACCTCGCGAACCGCCTGTCCGTCATCATCGGCGACGACAGCGGCGAGATGGAAGTCGTCTTCTTCAAGGGCATCAAGTACATGCACGCCCGGCTCCTGCCGGGGTCCGTGTTCCTTTTCTTCAGCAAGCCCCAGGCCTTCAACGGCCGCATCAACATGGTCCACCCCGAATTCGACGCCCCCGACCATGCGCAGGCCGGCGTCCTGACGGGCGTCTATCCCTCCACGGAGAAACTCAAGACGGGCGGGATCACCGGGAAACTGATGTGCAAACTCGTCGCATCGGCCCTGGACCTGGTCCTCCCCACCCTGGAGGAGACGCTTCCGGACTATATCCTCCGGGAGAAAGGGCTCTCGCCCCTGAACTACGCCCTCCGGCAGATCCACTTCCCCGTGGACCAGAATGCCCTGGCGAAAGCCACCTACCGGCTCAAGTTCGAGGAACTCTTCTACCTGCAACTTTCGCTGCTCAAGCAGAAATACATCCGCAGCAGGAACGCCGTGGGCCTTCCCATGCCCCGGGTGGGCGAAGCGTTCAACCGCTGCTACCAGGCGCTCCCCTACGACCTTACCGGCGCCCAGAAGCGCGTCATCAAGGAAATCCGCGAGGACCTCAAGGGCGGGCACCAGATGAACCGCCTGCTGCAGGGCGACGTGGGCAGCGGCAAGACGATGGTCGCCGTGCTTTCGGCCCTCATCGCGGTTGCGAACGGCTATCAGGCCTGCTTGATGGCGCCGACGGAAGTCCTTGCGAACCAGCATTATGCGAATATCTGCAAGTACCTGGCCCCGACCGGGGTGAAGGCAGCCCTCCTCACCGGTTCCACCGGCGTGGCGGCCCGGCGCGAGATCCACGCCGGACTCCAGGACGGCAGCATCGGCCTGATCGTGGGCACGCACGCCCTGATCGAGGACACGGTCGTCTTCAAGTCCCTCGGCCTGGCCATCGTGGACGAGCAGCACCGCTTCGGGGTGGACCAGCGGGCGAAACTCTGGGCGAAGGGCGCCGGCGGCGTGGCCCCGCACGTGCTCGTGATGACGGCCACCCCCATCCCCCGCACCCTGGCCATGACCCTGTACGGCGACCTGGACGTCTCCGTCATCGACGAGATGCCCCCGGGCCGGAAACCCGTCCAGACGCTCTGCGTGGGCGAGAACAAGCGCGTCGCGATGTACAACTTCATCCGCGACGAAATCGCCAAGGGGCGCCAGGCCTTCATCGTGTATCCGCTCATCTTCGAAAGCGAAAAACTGGACTACAAGAACCTGGAACTGGGTTACGAGGAAGTCATCAAGCAGTTCCCCGAGCCTAAGTACCAGGTGGCGATCGTCCATGGACGGCAGACGGCCGAGGAGAAGAAGTTCTTCATGGACGCCTTCGCGGCCGGCCGGGCGAATATCCTCGTGTCCACCACCGTCATCGAGGTGGGCGTGGACGTACCCAATGCCTCCGTCATGGTGATCGAGAGCGCGGAACGCTTCGGCCTGAGCCAGTTGCACCAGTTGCGCGGCCGCGTGGGCCGGGGTGCCGAACGCTCCTTCTGCATCCTGATGAAGGGGTATAAGGTATCCAAGGAATCGCAGAAGCGCCTGGACCTGATGTGCGCCACGGAGGACGGGTTCGAGATCGCGGAAGAGGACATGAAGATGCGCGGCCCCGGCGACCTGGAAGGCACGCAGCAGTCCGGACTCCCCATCTCCCTGAACATCGCCTCCCTCGCCCGTGACGGCGCCATCCTCTCCGACGCCCGCGGCTATGCCGCCCACATCCTGGACCTCGACCCTACATTGGAAAAGCCCGGCAACGCGGTTCTCGCGGCCGAGCTTCGGAAGGACAAATACGTCCAGAAGGACTATTCGAAGATCAGTTAGCGACCAGCCAGCGGTTCAGCCAGTCGAAGTACGTGCGGTGCCAGTACAGCGCGTTCTGCGGCTGGAGGATCCAGTGGTTCTCACCCGGGAAGACGACGAGTTTCGAAGGGACGCCCATCATCTGCGCGGCATTGAAGGCGGCCATGCCCTCGTCGTACGGGACACGGAAGTCCATGCCGCCATGCATGCACAGGATCGGGGTGTGCCAGTTCTGGACCAGTTTGTGCGGCGAGTTCGCGTAGTGGCGCACGGCCTTCGGGGCGTTGGACCACGGCGAGCCGGCCTGCTGGAGGCCGCCGAAGGTGATGCCGTCGCCGGCAGCGCCCATCTGGCCTTCCTCATAGGCGTACTCGTGCGGAATGCCGCCGTTGTCCCAGTTCGGGAACCACATCTCCTCGGTGGTCATGTACATGTGCTCCTCGTTGAAGATGCCCGCATGGGCGATGAAGCAATCGTACAGGTCACCATGGATACCAGCCAGATAATAAACGCTATAGCCTCCGTAAGAAGCGCCGCAGGCGGCCAACTTTTCCACATACGGTTCCGCCTTGATCATCTTCCCGGCAGCCAGGTAATCCTGCATGTTCAGGCCGATGTAATCGCCCGAGATCTGCTCGCACCAGGGCTGGCCGAAAGCGGTCGTTCCGTGACGGTTCGGGAGGACGACGACGAAGCCCTGATGGGCCATCAGGCAGTAGTTCCAGCGGTAGGACCAGCCCTGTGACAGGGTGCCCTGCGGACCGCCGAGGCAGATCTCGATGGCCGGATACACCTTCGTGGGATCGAACTTGGGCGGGAACAGGACCCAGGTGAGCATTTCCCCGCCGTCGGCCGTGGGCACCATCCGGGCCTCGGTCTGGTGCTTGTCCAACTGGTCCAGGATGTGGGCGTTCTCGAAGGTGAGTTGGTCGATGGACGTGTCCTTCACCGCCACGAGTTCGGTCGGGAAGTCCATCGAGCAGTAGGTGGCGAGGAGGGTGCCGTCCTGCAGGATGGCGAACGGGGAACCGAAGTCGAACCAGAGGTTCGGGGAGGTGATGCGGAAGAAGGCGGTCTCCGGGTCCGCGATCACGTTGTAGATGGCCTGGACGCCCTCGACGAGGGAATTGAAATACAGGGACTTGCTGTCGGCCGCCCAGACGGGACCGTCGGCGTTGTAGGCGAACTCGGCCGTCAGGTCCACGATGTTCTCGACGGTGGGATTGGCGGTCTGGCCCTCCCCCTCTTTCTCATAGATGACATCGGCCACCATCAGGCGCACCTTGTCGGCCTCATAGCCGTCACGTGCCATCGACAGCCAGGCGATCTTGCTGCCATCGGGACTCCAGACGGGCACGGTGTCGTAGCCGCCGCCCATCGGGATGACGGTGGTCTCCCCGGTCAGGATGCAGTAGATGTAGATTTCGGTATCGGTGGAGAAGGCGTATTCCTTGCCTGCCTTCTTCTTGCAGGAATAGGCGATGTAACGGCCGTCAGGGCTCCAGCAGAGGTTCTCGATGCCGCCGTAGGGGCCGTTCGGGAGTTGGAACTGCACGTCCGGACCGCCCAGGATGTCCAGGCCCTCGGTGATGATGCCGTTGCCCAGCGGGGCGACGAAGGAATGGTTGATGTCCTCCACCCAATGGTCCCAGTGGCGGTACATCAGGTCCTCGGTCGCGTAGGCATCGGCCTTGGCCAGCAGCGGGTCGGTGTCCACGGGACGCTCGACGGAACTCTTCACGGTGCTCACATACAGGAGTTGGCTCTCATCGGGTGAGAGGGTGAACTCATCGACCCCCCGGGCGACATCCGTCACCTGGACGCGCTCGCCCAGTCTGCCGCCGGCGTAGGGAGCCTTCCAGACCTGACCTCCCTGGAGGAAATAGATCCATCCGCCGTCCGGGGACCAACGGGCGTTGGAGAGGCTTTTCCCGTCCATGGTGAGTTGCGTCGGGGCGCCGCCCTCGGTAGGGATGGTGAAGAGGTTGCGGACGCTCCGGTTGTCGGAGATGGACGTGTAACTCACCCCGTAGAGGATGGTCTTTCCGTCGGGAGACAACTGCGGGTCCGAGAGCCGTCCGAGGGACAGGAGCACTTCCGGAGTCATCCGGCCGTCTTCGATCTTCAGGTCGGCCGGGCCGATGTAACCTTCTTTGGGTTTCATGGGTTCATTTTTGCACGCGAGGAGGGAAAAAGCCGCCAGCGCGAGGGTTAACATTTTTGTTTTCATATAGAACTTATTTGTTTTATTCATATATTTTCAACGCGTTACGTAATTCTTCGACTACTTGCTCCCGCAAAGCCTTCGGCTCCAGTACTTCCAGCCTGTTTCCGTGCCGGCAGAGTTCCATGACGAAGTTCGGGTTCGGAATCACCCGCAGGGCGAAGAGGCAGCGGCCGTCTTCTTCCTCCCCGAGGAAGACCTGGCTGGGGTGCAGCGGAAGGTCCCGGAGGTAGGCGGCCTCGCGCCGGGTCGTGCGGATCTTCACCAGCACGGGCGGCTCCCCTTCCGGGAGGTAAATCCCGTAACTGGCCTCGAAGACCTCATCGACCTGGAAGCGTTTCGGCATCTTGAAGTGCTCCCCCGTCGGCTTCAGCAAGAGGATACGGTCCATCGCGTACACCCGCAGGGCTCCCGCCTCCTCGCTGTACGCGACGATGTACCACCGCTTCTCGAATTCCTTGACGGCGTAGGGACGGATGTGCCGGACCTCCTCGTCGTCACGCAGGTATTTGCGGTAGCGGAGTTCCATGCAGGCATTGTCCAGCATCGCCTGCATCACGGTGACGAGGTGCTTCTGCCCGGAGGGGATGTCCTCCACGGATACGCGGCCCGACAGGCGCTCCTTTCCGAGGGACAGGAGGTTATTGACCGTAAAGGTATTGACGAGCCAGTCGACGGACTGGCGCTTGTCCACGGCACTCTCCCCCGCGTCTATATAATATCGGTTCGTGCTGCGGTTGCAGGCGATATCGATGCCGAAGACTTCGGCGACGGCCTCCCGGTGGTTGTTGAACGAGCGGCGGGGGTAGTCCGCCACGCCGTAGCGGGCGGTCCAGCGGTCGGCGATCTCCTGCAGGGACAGGCCTCCCGGGCCTGCGTCGATGAAGGTCTGCACCAGCCAGATGTACTTGTCGATGAGTTCGGAAACCATGGGATTGTGCTGTCGTTTGGCAAAAGTACGGAAAATGCGGGACTTTCACAACTTTCAATTTGATAGGCGGCGCCCGAAAACCAAACCGCACCGGACCGCTTATTCCAAATTGCTATCAATCAACTATTTGCAAACAGTTCTTAAAATTATTGTATAATTTTCTGCCAAAAATCTTTCATCTAATAAAATTTTTAATTATGTTTGTAAGCGGTTATTGTTAGCAGTGTATAAAATGGACAAATTCACCCAGAACTACATCGACGGGTTCATGGCGGGCGTGATAGCGCGTAACCCGGGCGAGAAGGAATTCCACCAGGCCGTCCGCGAGGTCGTGGAAAGCGTCGCTCCCTACATCACAGCCTATCCCCATCTGCTGGATCTCAAGATCATGGAGCGCATGGTCGAACCCGAGCGTGTCGTCATGTTCCGCGTCCCCTGGGCGGACGACCGCGGCGAAATCCACATCAACCGCGGCTTCCGCGTGCAGATGAACAGCGCCATCGGCCCTTACAAGGGCGGCATCCGCTTCCATGAAAGCGTGAATCTCTCCATCATGAAGTTCCTCGCGTTCGAGCAGACCTTCAAGAACAGCCTCACCACCCTCCCCATGGGCGGCGCGAAGGGCGGTTCCGACTTCAACCCGAAGGGCCGCTCCGACGCGGAGGTGATGCGCTTCTGCCAGAGTTTCATGACCGAACTGCAGCGCCACATCGGCCACGACACCGACGTCCCCGCGGGTGACATCGGCGTAGGCGGCCGCGAGATCGGCTACCTGTTCGGCCAGTACAAGCGGCTCCGCGACGAATTCACCGGCACGCTCACCGGCAAGGGCCAGGGCTGGGGCGGTTCCCGCCTGCGCCCCGAGGCGACCGGCTACGGCCTCTGCTACTTCACCGAGCAGATGCTCGCGACGCGGGGTGAGAGTTTCCAGGGCAAGACTGTCCTTATATCCGGATCGGGCAACGTGGCCCAGTACGCCGCGCAGAAGGCGATGCGTCTGGGCGCGAAGGTCGTGACCCTCTCGGACTCCAACGGTTACATCCACGATCCTGAAGGATTGGATGAGGAGAAACTTGCTTTTGTGTTCGAACTCAAGAACTTCCGTCGCGGTCGAATCAAGGAATATGCGGATCAGTACCCGCAGGCCACCTACTATCCCGACCAGCGTCCCTGGGGCGTTCCCTGCGACATCGCCCTCCCCTGCGCCACGCAGAACGAGATCGAGAAGGAGGATGCCGAGAAACTCGTTGCCGGCGGCTGCTTCTGCGTCGCTGAAGGTGCGAACATGCCTTCCACGCCGGAAGCCATCCGCATCTTCCAGGGCAACGGCCTCCTCTACGCTCCCGGTAAGGCCTCCAATGCGGGCGGCGTCGCCACCTCCGGCCTGGAGATGACCCAGAACTCCATCCGCCAGAAATGGACGGCCGAGGAAGTGGACGCCCATCTGCACCGCATCATGGCCGACATCCACTCTGCCTGCCTCAAGTACGGCACCGAGGATAACGGCTACATCAACTACGTCAAAGGTGCCAACATCGCCGGCTTCATCAAGGTCGCCAACGCGATGGTGGACCAGGGACTGGTGTAGGTCCCCGTTCAAGATTCGCTGAAATCTTACCCGTAGGTCCAACAGATGGACCTACGGGTAAATTTTTCCCGGTATTTTCGTGCCGTGGGTCCAGCGGATGGACCTACGGGCATGTCCGGGCACTGCAAATTTGCAGAAACAGGTTATTATCATTAATTTAGTGAGTTCAAACTTGCTGAAGCGATGAGAAGAATCCTTTCCTGCATCCTGGCGGCCGCGCTGACGGCCGTGGCCGCACTGGCGGCGCCCAAGACCACCACGCTCCTTTCCCCGAACGGGAAACTCACCGTGAATCTGGAAACGGGTTCCGGCAGTGTGTCCTACACGGTCGTCAAAGACGGGAAACCTGTCTATGAGGTACGCGACATCCGCCTCGTGACCGGGACGGAAACCATCCCCGACGGGAATGTCAAGGTCGGGAAGACGCGTTTCGTGTATGACCGCTTCCAGCCGGTCGTCCCGCTCAAGTTCTCGACCATCACCGATGAGTGCAACGAGACGGAACTCGTGCTGGGTAAGGGTGTGTCGATGCTGCTCCGCATCATGGACAACGGTGTCGCATACCGGTTCATGATGGACCGGAACGGCGACGTGGAGGTCTATGACGACCATTTCCTCTTTGTTCCGGCTGAAGGGTTCACGGCCAATTACCAGACGGCCCGTTCCTTCAACACTTCCAGCGAGGAGCCTTACCGCAGCGGTTCGCTCGCGGATTGGGCCGCGTCGGACCGCACCCTGGCCACGTCTCCGCTCCTTCTTTCGCGCGCGGACGATACGCAACTCCTCATCGGCGAAAGCGACCTGGACGATTATCCGCACCTGTTCCTGACCACGGACGGAACGGCCATTCTGCCTACCTATCCCAAGTATCCTGTCCGTTGGGAACCGCGCGGAGACCGGAGCGAGGAAATCCTTGAGGAAGCGCCGTACATCGCCAAGACTTCCGCCAGCCGGAACTTCCCGTGGCGATGGGTGGCCGTGACCGATTCCAAGGGAATCATCGAGCAGACGCTTCCGGCCCAACTTTCCCGCCGCAACGCCCTCAAGGACGTCAGTTGGATCCATCCCGGCCAGTTCTCCTGGGAATGGTGGAACGGCGCCGCGCCCTACGGTCCCGACGTGGACTTCAAGGCGGGGTGCAACCTCGCTACCTACAAGTACTACGCGGATTTCGCCGCCAAATACGGGGTGGAGTATATCCTGCTGGACGAAGGCTGGGCCCGTTCGACGACGGATCCCTTCCACGGGAACGACGACCTGGACATCCACGAACTCATCCGCTACTGCAACGGCATCGGCGTAAAAATCGTACTCTGGGTGCCCTGGCTCACGGTTTACAACCACTTCGACACCATCTTCAAGACCTATGCGGAGTGGGGCATCCCGGCCATGAAGATCGACTTCATGGACCATGCCGACCAATGGATGGTGAACTTCTACAAGCAGGTGACCAGGGAGGCGGCCAAGTACCACATCGTCCTGGACTGGCATGGCGCCTTCACCCCGGCCGGCCTGGAGTATGAGTACCCGAACCTCCTCAGTTACGAGGGCGTCCTGGGCCTGGAACAGATGGAGCGCTGCCAGCCGAAGAACACGGTGTGGATCCCGTTCATCCGCAATGCCGCGGGCGCCGCGGACTTCACCCCCGGCGGCATGTACAACCTGCAGCCCGACCGCTACCGCGCCGTCCGCCCGAACAGCGGCGCTCCGGGCACCCGTGCCTTCAACATGGCGCTGTACGTCATCCTCGAGAGCGGCGTCCAGATGCTCTGCGACAACCCCACCCGCTACTACGAGAATGACGACTGCACCCGCTACATCGCCAGCGTCCCGACTACCTGGGACGAGACCCACGCCCTGGAGGCCAAGGCCGGCGAATACATCGTCGTAGCCAAGCGCAAGGGCGACAAGTGGTTCATCGGCGGCATCACCAACGGTACCGAGCGCGACTTCCACATCAAACTCGACTTCCTTACGCCCGGCCGGCACCGGATGACCGCCTTCAAGGACGGCGTCAACGCCGGCTACCAGGCCATGCACTACAACAAGGTCGAAAAGAATGTCGACAGCACGGAAACCCTCGACATCCACATGGCCCGCAACGGCGGCTGGGCTGCGGTGATCGAATAGGTAGCCGGAAAGAAAAACCGAGAAAAATTTACCCGTAGGTCCAAAGAATGGACCTACGGGCAAACTTAATCCCTACCAGGAAGGGAATTCTACAGTTCCACCGGCTTGTACTTGGGCACGAGGGACTTCATGATGACCCAGGCGATGAGGTACGCGAGACCGCAGAAGCAGAACATGATGAAGTAGCCCGCGGGCTTGCCCTCGAAGCCGAGGAAGCGGAAGGCGGGACCGGCGTTCTCCGCGTAGGTGAACAGTTTGCCGGCAATCTTCTGGATGAACATCGAGCCGACACCGCCGGCCATGGCGCCGATACCGGTCACGGTCGCGATGGCACCCTTCGGGAACATGTCGCCGATGGTGGAGAAGAGGTTCGCGCTCCAGGCCTGGTGGCCGGCGGCCGCGAGGCCGATGAGGATGGCGGGAATCCAGGCGGAGTTGAAACGCATGCCCAGCGGCTGCGCCAGCAGGGCGCAGAGCGGGAAGAACGCGAAGATGAGCATCGCGAGCATGCGGCCCGGATAAGGATGCATTCCCTTCTTCTCGACGAAAATCTTCGGCAGGTATCCGCCGCCGATGGAGACCACCGTCACGATGAGGTAGAGCGTGAAGATGAGCCACTGGCCCAGCGGCGTGGTCACAGGCGCATTGAACTGGTTGCTGAAGTAGGAAGGAGCCCAGAACAGGAAGAACCACCACACGCCGTCCGTGAAGAACTTACCCGTGATGAACTGCCAGGTCTGCTTGAAAGTGAAGCACTTCCACAGGGAAACCTGCTTCTCTTCCGCCTGAGCGGCCGCCGCGGGTGCCTTGGCCGCCTCTTCCGCGTCGTCCTGGTGGATATACTCCAGTTCAGCCTCGTTCACATGCTTGCTCTTCTCGGGCTTCTCGTACATGAAGGCCCAGAAGAACATCCAGATGAAGCCCAGGGCGCCGATGATGATGAAGGCCATCTCCCAGCCGAACTTCATCGCGAGCGGCGGGATGCACAGCGGCGCGGCGAGCGCACCGACCGAAGCGCCGGCGTTGAAGATGGACGTCGCAAAGGCGCGGTCCTTCTTCGGGAAATACTCGGCCGTCACCTTGATGGCGGCCGGGAAGTTGCCGGCCTCGCCGAGCGCGAGGATGCCGCGGCACAGGAGGAACAGGTAAACGGAAGTCGTCGATATGGCCAGGGCGACGTTGGAAGCGACCTCGACCCCCTTGAGGGCGGCGAGATCCTGTCCGACGATGGCCCCCGTGGCCCACCCGCAGGCGGCGTGCAGGCACGCGCCGGCGGACCACACGCCGATGGCGATCAGATAACCCTTCTTCGTGCCCATCCAGTCCACGAACTTGCCCGCGAACAGGCAGGCGATGGCGTAGAAGATGGAGAAGAAAGCGGTGATGGTGCCATAATTGTCGTCATTCCAGTGGAATTCCGGCTTGATGAAGTTCTCGTACGTGAGGGACAGCACCTGGCGGTCCAGGTAGTTGACGGTCGTCGCCACGAACAGCAGCGAGCACAGCCACCAGCGCCAGTTGGTCATCAGTTTTTTCTGTGTTTCACCCATAGTATTAAGCAATTACAGTTTTGACAGCGGCGCGCATGCCTTCCGCCTGGATGAGGGCGAGGTCGGCCTCGAGGAGGTCGGTCAGGCCCGGGATGGCGTTCAGGTTCTCGCCCCAGATGAATTCGTCGGCCAGGACGCCCTCGGCCACCTTGCGCACATCGCCGGTCGCCCAGAGGTCCTTGAGCAGTTCCATGATCTTGGGATCGTCGTTCGGGACGATGTCCACGTCACCGCGCTTCCCGCCCTTGTAGTAGGTGCAGATGGCGGCGAGGCCGAGGACGATACCCTTCGGCAGTTCGCCCTTGCGCTCCAGATAGGTCTTGAGACCCGGCAGGTCGCGCGTCTTGAACTTCGGGAAGGAATTCAGCATGATGCTGGTGACGAAATGCTTCACGAACGGGTTGCGGAAGCGCTCCATCACGTCGCAGCCGAACTTCTCCAGTTCCTCCTTCGGGAGGTTGAGCGTGGGAAGGAGTTCCTCGAACATGACCTTCTTCACGAACGGGCCCACCTCGGGATCCTCGCAGCACTCCTTCACGGTGTCCAGCCCGCTCAGGTAGCCCACCGGAGACAGCACGGTATGCGGGCCGTTCAGGAGGGTGACTTTCCGCTCGTGATACGGGGCCTCGGACGGGACGAACAGCACATGGAGACCCGCCTTGTCGGCCGGGAACTCGGCAGCGACCTCCTTCGGTGCCTCGATCACCCACAGGTGGAAGATCTCGGCCTTGTCCAGCAGATGGTCGTCATAGCCCACGCGCTCGCACAACTGGGCGGCGGTGTCCCGCGGATAACCCGGGACGATGCGGTCCACGAGGGTCGAGTACACGCCGCAAGCCTCCTCGAACCAGGCCTTGAAGTCCGGTCCCAGGTTCCACAGGTCGATGTACTGGCGGATGCACTCCTTCAGGTGCTTGCCGTTCTCGAAAATCAGTTCGCACGGGAAGATGATGAAGCCCTTCGTCCTGTCGCCTTTGAAATACTCCCAGCGGTGATACAGCAACTGGGTGAGTTTGCCGGGATAGGACGATGCCGGGGCGTCGTCCAGTTTGCAGGCCGGATCGAAGGCGATACCCGCCTCGGTCGTATTGGAGATGACGAAACGCATCTCGGGCTGCTCGGCGAGTTTCAGGTAGCCCTGGAAATCCTCATACGGGCTCAGGCCCCGGCTGATGACGTCGATCAGATCGACGCTGTCCACGGGCTGGCCGTCCTGGAGTCCCTGGAGATTCAGGTGATACAGGCCGTCCTGCTCGTTGAGCCAGCCGACCATGCCCTTCTCGATGGGCTGCACCACGACGACGGAGCCGTTGAAATCGGTTTTCTGGTTGGTCTTCCAAATGATCCACTCGATGAATGCGCGGAGGAAGTTCCCTTCACCGAACTGGATGACCTTTTCGGTGTACTGCTTCGCCTGCGGGGCGGAAGTTCTGTTTAATCTTTCCATATTATTGATTCAGTGTTTTAGATTTCTCGACAGACATGACATGACGGTCAGAGCGTGACCCCGGACTTGAAGATGGCGATTTCGCGCCAGTCGTTCTTCTCGTTGTTCACCGGAGCGCCGGACGCGGCGGCGAGGACGAAGTCGATGAAGCGGGCGGAGACCTCCGCCATCGGCTCGCCCTGGGCGAGGACGCCGGCGTTGAAATCGATCCAGTGCCCTTTCTTTTCGTAGAGGGGGGTGTTGGTCGATATCTTCATCGTGGGGACGAAGGTCCCGAACGGGGTGCCGCGTCCCGTGGTGAACAGGACGATCTGGCAGCCGCACGACGCGAGGGCCGTGGAGGCCACGAGATCGTTGCCCGGAGCGCTGAGGAGGTTCAACCCCTTGACTTGCAGCCGTTCGCCATATTTCAAGACGCCCCGGACGATGCTCTTTCCGCATTTCTGCGTGCAGCCAAGGGACTTTTCCTCCAGCGTGGAGATGCCGCCGGCCTTGTTGCCGGGCGACGGGTTCTCGTACACGGGCATCCCCTGCTTCATGAAGTATTCCTTGAAGTCGTTGATCAGATGGACGGTCTGCTCGAACGTGGCCACGTCCTGGCAGCGGTTCATGAGGATGGTCTCGGCACCGAACATCTCGGGAACCTCGGTGAGGACGGTCGTGCCGCCCTGGGCGACGATCCAATCGGAGAACACGCCCAGGAGCGGGTTCGCCGTGATGCCGCTGAGGCCGTCGGAACCGCCGCACTTCAGGCCGACGCGGAGTTCCGACACCGGAACGTCCTCGCGCTCGTCCTTCGAGCAGACGGCGAAGATCTCGCGGAGTTGCTGCAGGCCGTATTCGATCTCGTCGTCCACCTGCTGGGTGACGAACATCCGGACCCGGCGCTCATCGACAGGGCCCACCAGTTCGCGGAAGGCGTCCAACTGGTTGTTCTCGCAGCCGAGCGAGACCACCAGCACGCCGCCGGCGTTGGGATGGTGCACCATGTCGGCAAGGACGGTCCGGGTATTCTCGTGGTCCGCGCCAAGTTGCGAGCAGCCGTAGTTGTGCGGGAAAGCGACGACGGCATCGACACTCCCCTCCTTCCCGGCGATTTCCGCCTTGAAGCGCTCCACGATCGTCTGGCAGATGCCGTTCACGCAGCCCACGTTGGGGATGACCCAGATCTGGTTGCGCACGCCCACCTGTCCGTCCGCCCGGCGGAAGCCCTTGAAGGTCCGCTTCATGGGAGCGGCCGGAATGTCCACCAGCGCAGGCTGGTAACTGTAATCCAGCAGGCCTTCCAGGTTCGTCTTGATGCAAGTATGGTCCACCATGGTGCCGGCGGCCGCATCCCGCGTCACATGCCCGATCGGGAAGCCGTACTTGATGACGTTCTCCCCTGCCTTGAGGTCCTGCAGGACGATCTTGTGGCCGCGGGGGATGTCCATCGACAAGGTCACGCCTTCCACCACGGTCCCCTTGGAGATGTCCTGGAGGGCGACGGCGACGTTGTCGGCGGGGTTGATCTTGATGTAATCCATAGATTTCTCGACTTCGCTCGAAACGGCAGGGACTAGAAATTAAAGTAATTCTTCGCGTTGTTGTAGGAGATGTCCTCGACCATCTTGCCGATGAAGTCGAGCTCGGAGGCCGGAAGCTTGCCCTGCTCGACATCCTTGCCCAGGACGTCGCAGAGGATGCGGCGGAAGTACTCGTGGCGCGGGTAGCTGATGAAACTGCGGCTGTCCGTGAGCATGCCCACGAAACGGCTCAGGAGACCCAGCGCAGACAGGGAGTCCAGCTGACGGCGCATGCCCACCTCCTGATCCAGGAACCACCAGCCGGAGCCGAACTGCATCTTGCCCGGGAAGGTGCCGTCGTTGAAGGTGTAAGCCATCGTCATCATCACCGCGTTGTCCTTGGGATTCAGGCAGTAGAGGATGGTCTTCGCGAGCTTGCCTTCGAGGGTGAGCCGGTCGAAGAACCGATGGCCGGCGGCCGCGATTTCCGGGTCGTGGATGGCGTCGTAACCCGTGTCCGGACCGACCTCGTTGAACATCTTCGTGTTGTTGTTCCGGATGGCGCCGATATGGAACTGCTGGGCCCAGCCGGCCTCAGCATCCATGACAGCCTGATCGTGCAGGAACGCGCTGCGGAACTTCTCCAGCTCCCGGCCGTTCGGGGCGATGCCCATCAGGACCTTCTGGAAGATCAACTCGATCTCCACGTCCTTGTAGTCGGCGGCATAGAAGTTCTCCAGGCCGTGGTCGGAGAGCTTGCAGCCCATGGACGCGAAGAAGTCGTGGCGCTTCTGCAAGGCCTCGCACAGGTCGCGGTAGGACTTGATCTCCATCCGGGCGGCCATGCCGAGCTGCAGCAGATAGGCCTTGTAGGCGTCCGGATTCTCGATGGCCATCGCCTTGTCCGGGCGCCAGGCGGGAATCACCTTCGTGCCGAAGGGCTCGGCGGCGATCTTCTTGTGCCAACGGAGGTCGTCGGCCGGGTCGTCGGTGGTGCAGACCACCTCCACGCCGAACTTGCGGATGAGGGCCTGGCCGCGGAACTCGGGCGTCGCCAGCTTCGCGTTGCACTCCTCGAAGATCTCGCGGGCCGACGCCGGGCACAGGAGCTTGTCGATGCCAAACACGCGGCTCAGCTCCAGGTGCGTCCAGTGGTATAGCGGGTTCCGCATCGTGTACGGAACGGTCTCCGCCCATTTCTCGAAGGTTTCCCAGGCGGTGTGCTTGCCGCCGGTCAGGTAGTCCTCGGAAACGCCGTTCGCCCGCATCGCGCGCCACTTGTAGTGGTCGCCGTAGTGGCCGTCCACCAGCCACAGCTGGGTGATGTCGCGGAACTGGATGTTCTCGGCGATCTGCTGCGGCACGAGGTGGCAGTGGTAGTCGATGATGGGCATTTTCGCCGCGTGCTCGTGGTAGAACTTCCGGGCGGTCTCCGTCTGGAGCATGAAGTTGTCGTTGATGAAACTCATATCTGTCTGTGTTTTAGAATCTTGGAAGAGAGTCGGGGTATCACCCCCGGCTCCCTTTGTACAGTTACTTCCTCCGGGAATAGTTCGGGGAAGCGGAGTTCCAGCGCGGGTCGCCGATGTCGGCCTTGCGCAAGACCGCGTCGGTCAACTTGAAGTCGAACTCGGCGGAGCCGACGCAAGGATCGGCCTCGAGGAGGGCGCCGCCGGCGGTGGCGACAGCCTGGTCGATGGCACCGTTCCAGAAGGCAGGACCCACGTTGAAGAAGTAGTTGGAATCCATCGTAGGAACAGTCGCACCGGACTTGGCGAGGACCGTCGTGTCACCGGTCAGGTTCAGGAACAGGTTCTTCTTCACGTTATACTTGGTCGGGTCGGAAGCGCAGGAACGGACCCACAGAAGGCCGTTGCCGGCATCGATGGAGCACGCCGCGAACGTGTTGTTCGTGACGGCGACCGTTCCGGCGATTTCCTTGTCGCAGCGGATGAAGTCACGACCACCGTCATAGAACGTGTTCTTGGAGACAATGATGGCATCGTACACACCCTTTCGGATGTCGATCATGCCCTGGCCGGTGCCGAAACCATGGACCAGGTTCTTCTGGAAGTCGAAGACCGCAATCTTGGAATCGGTGCCGTTCCCATAGAACAGGCTCTTGTTGTAGGCTAAGATGTCACAGCCGGTGATCCGGATCTTGGACATCTCCACGGCCTCGGCAATCTCGAACGCATTTCCCATCGCCTTCTCGGCACCGTTGAACTTGACGTTCTCCACCTCGAAGGACGTGGTACCAGCTCCGAACTTGAAGCCGCCGATGATTTCCACGGTACCCTGTCCGGTCAGCGAGAGCGGGGCGATCAGATTGATGATGCCGCTCTCGACCGCCTCACGGAGGTCATAGACACCCGCCTTCAGGGTGATGGCGGACTTGCCGGCGTCGATGGCCGTCGTCAGGTCGGTGACCGAAGCGACCGTGATCTCGGAAGACACCCGGCCGGCATTCGGGTTCCAGCGGGCTGCGCCCACGTTGGAAGCGAGGCACAGGGCGTCCACGAGCGTGTAGTCATGGCCCGCCGCATCCTTGACAGGATCCGAGGCGAGGATGACGCCACCGTTCGCGAGGGCGACTTCCTGGTTGATCATACCGGTCCAGAACTTCTCGGCCGTGCAACCATAGAAGTAGTTGTTCGCGACCGCCGTCGGGACGGTGATGCCGGAAGCCTTGGAGAGCAGGTTGTTTTCACCATTCTCATTGAGGAACAGGTTGTTCTTGAGGATGTAGCTCTCCGGCGTGGAACGGACATACAGGATACCGTTTCCGTTGTTCAGCGTGACACCATCGAACGTGTTGTTCACGATGTTCACCGCACCGGTAACCTTGCCTGCATCGGCCCGGATGAAGTCACGGCCGCCGACGATGGTGCAGTTCTGGATGGTGAGGGCGCCATAGGTACCCTTGCGGATATCGATCGTACCCTGTCCGCCGCCCAGTCCGGTGACAAAGACATTGTCGAACACGACCGCCTGGAACTCGGAGCCGTCGGCATTGCCATAGAAGAGACTCTTGCCCACGGTGTTGACATCCAGGTTACGGAGCACCAGAGAACGGACCACCGAAGCCGCGCCAACGCTCACGAGATTGTTGGCACCTCCCGTAATCGAAAGGTTCTCGATGATGATGGTCCCCAGGTCGCCTTCAGCCAGGTCGAACTGGCTCACGGTGATCTCGGCGCCGGGCTCGCCGCTCAGGTGCATGCCGGCGGTGAGGGTGATGTTCGCAGCCGAGAGGTCATAGGATCCGGCCGCAAACTTGATGTCGGTCTTCGCCGCATCGATGGCTGCCTGGAACTCGTCTACGGAAGACACGGTGAACGCATTGCTGTCAGAAGCGGAAGCGGCGGCGGGATTCCAGCGGGAAGCGCCGGCGCCGAGGCTCATGACAACGGCATTCGTCAGGGTGTAGTCACCACTGGCCGCATCCTTGAACGGATCGGCGGAAAGGACCACACCGCCACCGTCGACAGCCAGTTCCGCGTCGATGCAGCCCGTGTAGAAGGTCTCACCGATGTTGTACCACACATTCTTCTTCATCTTGGGCTTCATCGCAGCCGTACGGCCGCTGATGGAGTTGACAATGTTGGCGAAGATGTTGCCGGTGACCTCGTAGGTGGTCGGCGTGGCACGCACGCACAGGACACCGCCCGCGTTGGCCGGGTTGTTCAGGTTGTCCAGGGTGTTGTTCTTCACATAGACCGCATTGATGACGCAAGGGGCATCGATCCGGAGGAAGTCACGTCCGCCCGTGCAGGTGGACTCTTCCAGGGTGAAGGAGCCGTACCGGCCGTTGCGGAGATCGAACACGCCCTGCCCGGTGCCCTGGTTCTTCACGACGACATTGTAGAAAGTAATGTCGGCGATGTCGAACTTGTCCGCCGTGTTGGAAGCATAGATGACGCTCTTGGAGAAACCGTCGATGACCGTGTTGCGGATGTCGATCTTCTCGGCGGTCACGCCCTCGGCATTGTCCAGGTTGATGAAGATGTCACCGCCGTTGGCGACGACCTCCAGGTTGTCGGTCGCGAAGGTGCCCACCGCACCGCTGAGTTTGAACCCGCCCTTGACCACGGCGCCGTCCTGGCCCTTCAGGGTCAGCGGGGCCGTGATGGTCAGGCCGCCCTCCAGGTCATACTCGCCGGGAGCGAGGGTGACGGCTTCCTTGCCGGCCTCGATGGCGGACTTGAGGGCATCGACGGTGTTGACCACCAATTCGTCGCCTTCACCGCCGCCGCCCTTCGGCAGGACCGCGAAAGCAGCCACACCGGCAGCGGATTCGGTGTTGTAGATATCGGTCGCGGTCGGATTGGCGTAGACCTCCACCTTGTAACTGCCCGCATCCAGCATGCCGGTGGTAGTACCGCCAATGACATACTCAGTACCTTCGGACACGGTGTTGCTCTTGCCGTTGAAGACGACGGAATAACTGCCGGCGTTCTCCACAGGCTCCCAGCTGATGGTGATGTCAGCGGCTTCGCCAGCCGTGATGGAGGCGGGATCGGCGGTCGGTGCCGGCGTCGGCAGGGCCGTGTTGACCGGAGTGACATCGGTAGACCAGGCCAGCTTCTCGAGGGAGACGGGGCCGGACGGGAAGACATACACGAGGGATTCCTCCGTGATGGTGGTGACCAGGATCTTGGTCGGGGTGGTCATGTCGGCCATCGCGGAAACGCCACCCTTGAGGGCGATAGAGCCGCCGTCGACAGGGCCGACACCCACGACGAAATGGTTGCCCAGGCTCTCCGGATCGGCCGCCTTGACGAGCACGGAGCCCGGCTTGTCCACCTTGAAGGCGACGTAGCTGAGGGTCGGGACGCCCTGGCGGTTGGTGACGCCGGCGGTCTGGAAGTTCAGCTTGCCGCCGTCCACGACGATGGCGTTGGATTCGCCCGCGCCGATGAAGAGGTCGTCGCGGACCATCTGCTTCTTGATGGTGCCGGAGAAGTACTTCGCGTTCGCGAGGTTCCAGGTCTTGTTGCCCTCGATGAGATTCAGCGTGAGGTCCTCAGGCTCCTCCACGAACGGGGTCCACCACTTGGGCGCGCCCACCTTCTTGTCGGCGATCTCGCTGTCGGCGAGGAGGTTGAAGAAACCGCCCGGGGCGTTGTAACAAGGATCGGCAGCCAGAATGGTACCGGCGGCCTGGGCCTGCGTGAAGTTGTCCGTGAAGTAGGTCAGTTCACCGGCGTCGTTCTTCGGCAGGTTGTAGAACCAGTTGTTCGCCGCGGCGACGCCCATGTCGCCCGCCGGGACATACTTGGCGTTGGCGCCCGCGAGGACGGCCTTGCCGGTGAAGTTCAGGAACAAGTTGTTCTTGAAGGAGAAGGAACCCGGGGTGATCTGGAGGCCGAACACGCCCGCGTTGTTCGCGTTGTCCACGAAGTTCAGGTTCTGCAGGGTGTTGTTGTCGAACACGAGGGCGCCGATGGAACCGGCGTCGAAGCGGACGAAGGTACGCATGCCCTGCCAGATCGTGTTGTTCACGAAGGTGAGGCTCTCCACGGTCGTGGCCTGGCGGATGTCGAAGACGTCGCCGCCCACGGTACCGTCGGTGTTGATGTCGTGGATGTCGCAGCTGTCGTACAGCACGTTCCCGAGCACCATGTTGTTGCCCCACTCGTAGATGAGACCCTTCGTGTAGTTCGCGATCACGCAGTTCTTGTAGGTGATGTTGCCGATGTTCTTGTCCTTCAGCGTGCCGCCGTTCTTGTTCTGGATGGCGAAGCCGAAGCCGGACGGAGCCGTGGCGGTGGGACCGCCGTTGAACTCGACGCCTTCGAAGTACAGGTCGGCGCCCGGGGTCCAGGTGTCGGCGAAGTGGAATTCACCCTGGACGACCGGCTTGGTGCCGTCGGCGGACTCCTCACCGAGGAGGGTGAAGCCGTTGGAGATATCGAGGGACTCGATGTCGTACGGGGAACCTTCCATCTTGAGGAGGATCTTCGCGCCGGCGGTCTTGACGGCGTTCAGGAGGGCGTCCAGGCTGGACACCTCCGTGGTGCCGTTCACGTCGGGCGTCGTCCAGGCATCCACCTGGCCGCGGCTCGCGGAGAGGAAATAGAGGGTGAACACGTATTCCGTGGAGGGATCCAGGCCGTCCACCGTCGCGGCTGCCGCGGCGATGTCGGAAGCGCTCAGGGTCACGGTCCCGGCGGGATCGGCGCCCGGCGCGCCGTATTCGATGCGGTCCACATCGGCAAAGTCCTCCACTTCCTTGGACCACGCCAGGGACACGCTGGTGGCGGTCCGGTCGGTAACCTTCAGGAAGAGGTTGTCCTTCACGGCGAAAGTCTTGAAGGACTTGTCGTAGACGGCGATCTTGGAATCGGCCTTCCCGGACGCGACGGCCTGGACGGTGAACCAGTAGGTCTTGTCGGCATCCAGTTTCTTCTGGTAGGGAACCTGGGACGGGAGGACGGTCTCGGCGAGGTAGGACTGGGTCAACGCCGCATCGGTGAAGACCTGCAGGTTGTAGGCTTCGGCATCCTTGGACACGGCCCAGGAGAAGGTCACGACGTCACCGAGCGCGGCGCTTACGCGGGCATTCAGGTCCAACGGAGTCAGGCAGCGGCTCAGGTTCAGGTCGGTCTTCTCGTCGAATTCCTTCGTCGAGCACGCGGCGACGGCGAGGGTGGCGAGGGCGATCAGCGCATATTTGATCTTGTTCATGGCGTTCATCGTTCTAGAGGTTGTCATAGCCATAGTCGTTCTTGATATAGCCCTGGCTGTTGGTCATCGTATCGTTGAAGATGGGCCAGAACATGTGCTGCTCCGGATTCTCCACGACATAGATGCCGCGGATACGGTCCGTGTAGAAGCCGCTCTTCTTCCCGTCGTCGTACTTGGCCACGTAGCCGGTCTCGATTTCGCTGCCGGCCGGGATTTCGCCGCCGGCGGTGAGGAAGGTGATCCCGATGGACTTGTTGTCATCGGCATAGGACCAGGCGATGTCGCCGGTCAGGGAGGCGTACTCCCCTTCCAGGCCGCGGAGGGCCAGCATGTCGTCGATGGCCTCGTCCAACTTGGTCTTCAGGAGGTTCCAGCGGATGAGGTCGGCCTTGCGGAGGAACTCGCCGCAGAACTCGAGGGCGCGCTCGTCCACGATGGCCTGGAACATGTCCTCCTTGGAGGAGATGGCATTGACATAGGCTTCCGCTTCGGACTCATGCCCCTTGTAGGCGCGCTCACGCACCGGGAGGAGGTACTGCTTCGCGCCGGCGGGACCGTTGAGCTCGTTCTCGATCTCGGCTGCCATCAGGAGGATGTCGGCGTAGCGCATCACGACCGGCTTGATACCGTCGTCGTTGCCGCCGGTGTAGGGCTGGGCGTCCATCCACTCGAAGCGGTACTTGCCGAAGTACCACTTGCTGATGCCGGCGGGCTGGATGGTGTTGTCCTTGTTCCACTTGTAGTTCACGCAGGTGACGTCGCGGCGCTGGTCGTTCGCCCCGTACTTGAAGTACATCGTCGGGACGGGACCGGCGTCACCGCCGCGGGAAACGCCGTTGGAGATGCTCGCACCCTCGGACTGGATCGCGAAGGTGAAGTTCCAGCGGCCGCGGCCGGCGCCGAACGGGATCACGTACAGGGTCTCGTAGCCGGGGCCCGCCGTGAGGTTGTCCATGTTGTTGAACTTGTACCAGTAGTTCTGGAGGTCGGACTCCAGGGCGGCATGGCCGACGGCGTCCTTCAGGAAAGTCAGGGCCTTCGGGTAGAGGACTTCCTTGGACAGTTCGCTGTCGGAGGACAGGCGGACGGTGCCCAGGTCGCCGGTGCCCACTTTGCCGTCGTCGGGACGGATGGCGTAGCCGGAAGCGGCCAGGGCGATGCGGGCGTACAGGCCCTCGGCGAACACCTTGTTCACGCGGTCGGTGCGGGAAGTGGCGGCCGTGGCGCCCGGATACGGGAGGTACGGGATGGCCTCTTCCAGGTCGGCGAGGATCTGCTTGTAGATGACGTCACGGCTCTCCTTCGGCGCATAGATGGTCTCGGAGGTCAGGGACTCGAAACGGGCGGGGACGTCGCCCCAGGCCTTGGTGAGGTCGTAGTAGATCATGGCGCGGAGCGTCAGGGCTTCGCCCAGGAGGTAGGCCATGTCGGCCTTCTCGTCGACCTTGCCGTACTCACGCAAACCCTCGATCACGAGGTTCGCGCGCTCGATGCCCATGTACATCAGCGGGAAAGGACCGTTGGAGAGGTTCAGCTGGCTGTTGTTGGGCAGGCAGTCGTAGGCGGCGATGTCGGACTTGCCGTCACCGGGCTTGTAGGTGTTGTACCACTCCACGTCGGTGTTGAAACCGTACCAGGGCAGGAAACGGCCGCGGTAGGAGTTCACCTCGCAGAAGGCCTCGGTGATGCCGAAGATCGTGCCTTCGGTGAGCGAGTAGTTGGAGAAGACGGTCGCCGAATCGAACGCGGACGGGGACTCGGTGTCCAGGATCTTGTCGCAGGAGACGGTGAGGGACACGAGAACGGCCGCCGAAAGGATATAGGTAAGTATCTTTTTCATATTCAGGGCGGATTAGAAGGTCAGGTTGACACCGGCGACGAAACCGATGCTCTTCGGATAGGCGGAATAGTCCACGCCCGGAGTGAGCGGAGTGGCGCGGCGGGTGTCCACTTCCGGGTCGTAGCCGGAGTATTTCGTGAGGCAGAACAGGTTCGTTCCGGTCACATAGACACGCGCCCGGCGCAGGTGGACCTTCTTGGTGAGTTCCTCGGGCAGGGTGTAACCGATGGTCGCGCTCTGCAGGCGGAGGAAGGAAGCGTCCTCGATGGCCCAGTCGCTGAAGACGGCCGTGCCGATGGTCGGGGTCCACATGGTCTTGCCCGCATTGACCTGCTTGAGGGTGGCGGCGTCGGAGATGATCTCGCCGGTGTTCCAGTCGATGTTGGTCCAGCGCTTGTCCACGTCCATCATATTGATGAGGTTGCGGTTGGAGAACTTGCGGGAGGAGGTGAACTCCACCTGGTTGGCGTTGTACACCTGGTTGCCGATCATGTAGTTGAAGTTCGCGCTGAAGTCGAACCCGTACAGGTAGCCGCTGAAGTTGAAGCCGCCGGTGAAATCAGGCGTGGCGTTGCCGATGACCTTGCGGTCCGCGACGGTCACCTTGCCGTCCCCGTTCAGGTCCTTGAGCTTCATGGCGCCCGGGAGGAGATACTGCGCGCCGATGACGGCGGAATTGTCCACGACGCCCTCGTTCAGGACCCACTTGGAACCGTTCCAGGTGAAGTCGTCCGCCGAGTACATGCCGTCGGACACGTAGCCGTACATGTTGCCGAGAGGCTGCCCCACCTCGACGATGTAGTCGTCACCGATTTCGGTGGAAGCCCAGTAGGACTGCGCGGTGATGGATTTCAGGCCGCCCAGGTCGGTCACGCGGTTCTGGTTGTAGGCGATGTTGCCGCCGATGTTCAGGGAGAAGTCCTTCTTGGAGACGAGCGGCATGTTCAGGGTGAGCTCGGCACCGCGGTTCCGGGTGGAACCGAGGTTGCGGTACTGGCTGTCGTAACCGGAGCCCGTGATCGGGAAGTTGATCAGGAGGTCCTTCGTGGTGTTCTGATAGACCTCCACGCTACCGCTCAGGCGGCTCTGGAACAGGCTGAAGTCCAAACCGACGTTGTGCGTGATGGTGGTCTCCCAGGTGAGGTCGGGGTTGTTCATGATCTTGCCGGCCATCCAGTAGTTGTTGCTCTGGCTCAGCCAGGCGGTGACGGTGGCGCCGTACTGCTTGAGGATCTGGCCCGACGGGATGTTGTTGTTACCGGCGGTACCGAAGCTGTAGCGGAACTTCAGCTGGTCCAGCCAGCTGTGGGCATTGTCCATCCAGGGCTCGTTGGAGATGGTCCAGGAAGCCGCGGCGGACGGGAAGTAACCCCAGCGGTGGCCGGGCGCGAACTTCGAGGAACCATCCGCGCGGAGCGTCGCGCCGATGGAATAGCGGTGCTTGAAATCGTAGTTCACGCGGCCGAAGAACGACAGGAGCTTGTCGTCCGGGTCGTAGTAGTTGTTGGTGGAGGCAGGCTTACCGGAAGAAAGGAAGTTCCAGGCCATCTCGGCGTCGTAGGACGCGTTCAGGCCGTCCACCATCAGCGTGAGGAGGTTGCTCTTGGCGAGGGTGAACTCCTCGCCGAGGAGGATCGTCAGGTTGTGATCGCTGCCCAGCACGTTCGCGAAATCGTAGTTGAGCGTGTTGGTGTTGCGGTATTTGGTGCGGAAAGCCTCCTTGTGCTGGTTGGAGACGCCGGTCTTGTCGGTGGAATTGTTGGCCACGTAGTAGGTGGTCATGCCGTAGAAACGGTCGTCGGTCTGGTTGTACTTCTCCAGGCCGCCCTCGACCTTGAGCCGGAGGTTGTCCACGATCTCCCAGTTGAAGGCCGCGTTCGCGTTCCAGGTGGTACGGATGCGGCGGGAGTCGTTGTCAGCGACGGAAAGGAGCGGCGGCGCGTTGTCGCCATAATCCTGCTCCTCGTCCTCGCCCACGATGGCCGATGCGAGCGGGATCGGGGTGTAGGAGACGGCATGCTTGAGGCGGCCGTTACCCGAAGTGGTACCAGTGTCGTTGATGCCGTTGGCACCGGAGCCGCGGACGTTCACGTTCGAGTAACGCACGTTCGCGTCGATGCTGGTCCGGTCGGAAGTCTTGAAATTGGCCTTGAAATTCAGGTTGTCACGGAAGTAGTTGGAGCCGGACATGATGGCCTGGTCGCCCATGTGGGCATAACCCAGGGTCCAGTTCACGTTGTCACCGGCACCGGAGACGGAGAAGTCCGTCGAGAGCGTGCTGCCGATGTTTCCGAACACCGCCTGGATCCAGTCGTTCCCGGTCAGGCCCGAGTACAGGTCCATGTCGTGGAACGAACCGAAGTAATGTAGGTAGTTGGTGCCGAGGTTGTCCCGGACCTTGCCCAGCTCGTACTGGAACTTCACGAAGTTCTCCGGGTCCATCGCGACGATCGCATCGGCGTTGGCCATCTTCTTGAGGCCGTAGTACGCATTGAGCTTGACGGAGACCCGCTGTCCCTTCTCGGCGCTCTTGGTCGTCACGATCACGACGCCGTTCGCACCGCGGCTACCGTAGATGGCCGTGGAGAACGCGTCCTTCAGGACGTCGATGGACTGGATCTCGGAGGACGGGATGTCGTTGATGGATTCCACCGGGAAGCCGTCCACGATGTACAGCGGGCTGCTGTCCTGGGTGATGGAGCCGCCGCCACGGACGCGGATCTTGATGTCGGCGTCCGGGTCGCCTTCCGTCGTGACGACGGAAACGCCCGCCATCTTACCGGAAAGGGCCTGGCTGACGGTGGTAACCGGCTGCTCGGTGAGTTTCTCGGAACCGACGGAAGCGACGGCGCCCAGGAGGTCGCGGCGCTTGACCGTCTGGTAACCGACGACGACCACCTCGTCGAGGAAGGTCGAATCTTCCTTCAGCGTGACGTTGATGACCGTCTGTCCCGCGATGGGGACCGTCTGGTCGCTCAGTCCGATGAAGGAGAACACCAGGTTCACCGCATCTGCGGGCACGGTCAGGGTATAGTCGCCGTCGATGCCGGTGATGGTGCCGATGGTCGTACCCTCGACCACCACACCCGCTCCGATGAGCGGTTCACCGGTCTCGTCCGTCACGACGCCCTTGATGGTCGTCTGGGCGGACAGGGACCACGCCGAAACCAGGCACAGCAGCGCGAGTGCGAGTTTCTTGGCTGGATTTTTCATGTTTGGTGTTTTAAATGGTTATTGATTATTGGATTATAGTTGCTGGTAGTTTCCGCCCTGGTTCTGGGCGGTGACGATATCCTTCACCAGGTAGTGAAGGTACATTTCCAGGTTCGTATAGCGTCCGTTCTTGTCCAGGGTCTTCGCGGCGCCGTCGGCGGCCGAGGCCTTGTCCAGGCCGAAGGCGTCCTCGACGGCGTCCGGGATGCCGTCTCCGTCGGTGTCCTTCACCTTCGCCACTTCGTCGTCGGTGGCGGCGTAAGTCGGCCAGCCGCCCACGTCGGCCTGCGTGTCGATGAAACCGTTCGTGGAGCCGTTGGAGCCGGTATAGGTGTAATTGCCGTTCTTGGTCTCCCGGGCGATGCGGGTATCGACCTGGTCCCGCTTGAAACTGGCGCCGGCATATCCCATGACGGCCGTATAGGCGTCCGTGGCCTTCTGGAGCGACAGAGAGGTCGCCTTCTCCGCGTAGGAGAACTTCGCGTCGGACTTGATGTTGGCGATGACCGCGGCCGCGGCGGTCGTGCCCGTCCAGTTGTCGCCGGTCAGCCCGTCGTAGCCGTCCATGACGTTGCCGTCCATGTAGAAGTGGCCCGGAACGATGGTGGTCGAGCCGGTCTTCTTGGTGCAGTTGTCGCAGGCCTTGGTCCACGGGTCGATGAAACGGACCTTTCCGGCCGCGGTGGCGGGACCCGGCTTGTAATAGTTGTTGACGATGTTGTACTTCTTGTACTCGTTGTTGTCGTTCGCGCTCTCGCCGCCGTAGGTGCTGTTGTCGCCCCAGTTGTAGATGACGTTGTTAACAAGGCTCACAGGGCCCTTGAGCGTGGACACGTAGTCATGGTCCAGGCGCGGGTTGCGGCTGTCGTGATGCGCCAGCAGGTTGTGGTGGTAAGTCGCATTCGTACCGCCCCAGATGCCGCCGTAACCGTGCTTTCCCTTGCCGTGGACGGAATTCCTGAGGCTCTCGGAAAGGATGCACCACTGCAGGGAGAAGTTCGTCATCCCGTAGAAGGTGCCGCATTCGTCCGTGCTCCAGCTCAGGGAGCAGTGGTCGATGATCACGTCCTGCAGGTTGTTGTCACCGGTATACAGGTTCATCGCATCGTCCTCGGTCTTCTTCTCGTCGCCCATCCGGCAGCGGATGAAACGGACGATGACGTTGCTGGCGTGGATGCGGAAGTTGTAGTTCTTCAGGCAGATGCCGTCGCCCGGAGCCGTCTGGCCGGCGATGGTGACATCCCCGTTCTGGACCTTGAGGGCGGACTGGAGCTCAATGATGCCCGCCACGTCGAAGACGATGGTGCGGGCGCCCTTCTCCTCGATGGCGGCCCGGAGCGAGCCGGCACCCTTGTCGTTCAGGTTCGTCACATGGATCACCTTGCCGCCGCGGCCGCCGGTGACGTACATGCCGCCGCCCTCGGCGCCGGGGAAAGCACGCGCGACGCCGTCTTCCTCGACAGAAGGGATGGCGAAATCGGCATAGGTGATGGAAGGAGTCGGAGGGGTGGGCGGATCGGGGTCCACGGTTCCCGTCGTGCGGGCGTCGATCCAGGCCATGGAGGAGGCGCCGTCCTCATTCACGGATTTCACGCCGAAGCGGTAATCCGTGGCCTTCGTGAGGCCGGTGAGGATGGCATTCCGGTTCTTCGTGGTCCCCTCTTGCACTTTCGCGCCGGCCTGCTGGAGCTCCCAGGTGTAGGACGTGGCATACTGCACCGTTTCCCACTGGAAGGTGAGTCCGTTGTCCGTGGCACTGTGCACGACGAGACCCGTCGGGGTGGACGGGACATGCTTCTCCGGCTCCGGTTCCGGCTTGTCGCCGCAGGAGGCCAGGAGGCTGGCCAGGGCCAGTATCGTCAGAAAACGCTTCATAATTTCTCGTATTCCAGGGAGGCCCAGATGAAAGGACCGACCCCCTTCGGGTCGTTCTCGATGATCTTTTCGCCGATATAGTAATCAAAGGTGCCGCTCCGGTTTTCCTTGCCACCGAGGCCAGCGACGGCGCAGCAGTCGGTGAGGTTCAGGGTACCGTCCTTCTCCTCGCGGATGAACTTCTTCACCAGGGCCTCGTAGAGGGCCTTCGGGTCGATGGACGCGGGCACGGCATAACCTTCGCGGGCGGCCCGCAGGTAGGCATAGGTGAACATCGCGGAGCACGTGGCTTCCAGGTAGTTGCCTTCCCTGCCGGGGCAGTCCAGGACCTGGTACCACATCCCAGTCTCGGGATCCGCATACTTCGGGAGCGTGGCCAGGATCCCTTCCAGGATCCCCTGCAACTCGGCCTTTCCGGGATGGTCGGCCGGGAAGAAGGGCAGGACCTCGACGAGGGCCATCGTGTACCAGCCGAGGGCGCGGCCCCAGCAGTGGGCGGACTGACCGGTCACCGGGTCGGCCCAGGCCATGGACCGGGTCTCGTCCCAGGCGTGGCGGTACAGGCCTGTCACGGGATCGTAGGTCTTCTCGGCCGCCACCCGGAACTGGAGGGTCACGTCGTCGAAGATCTCATCCTGCCGGGTGATGTTGCCATAGACCGCATAGAAGGGTTCCGCCATGTAGAGGCCGTCCAGCCACACCTGGCCGGGATACACCTGCTTGTGCCAGAAGGCGCCGGCTTCCGTGCGGGGCTGCTCCTGCAACTGCTTGCGGACCGTTTCGATGGCGATGGCATACCGGATGTCCGGGGTGAACTGATACAGCGAGATCAGCGTCCGGGCCGGGCAGACATGGTCCAGGTTGTACTTCTCGCGGTCGTATTTCCCGCCGATGTTGCCGTTCGCATCCACGATACCGTCATACCAGGCGCGTACGTATGCGTCGAACTCGGGGATGTCGTAGGCCTGCGAGACGGCCAGGAAACTGCGGAGTTCCAGGCCCGTGGTATAATTCCACTTGTAGCCGCCTTCCTGTCCGTCCAGGAAAGTGGCCTCGGGAGCCCGTTTGATTTCGGAACGCACCATCCGGACGGAATAAGGGCCCGTAACCGGCTCCGTCTTCGGGGCGCAGGCAGCGATGAGGCAGACCAGGGCAAGGTAAGCGATTCTTTTCATCAGCGGTTCACATAAGGGTTCCAACGGATGCCGTCCTCTTCCTGGTACATGACCTTCTCGAAGGAGTACTCGGCGGCCTCCTTCGCGGTGAGGGTGTGCGCCCATTTCACGCGGGGGCCTTTCGCACCGGGTCCGACATTCCGGTATTCAGCGTAATAGGAATTCTTCTTGGTATCGGGTTTTCCCTCCTTCTCCCAGTCGTGCCAGCCGTCCGCAACGATATGCGGGCCCAGTTCGCACTCGATGAACACGGTCTTCGCATAGGCGCCCCAGGGACGGCCCAGGTAGCACTTGTCGATGCCGGGATCGGCAGTCAGTCTGCAGTTCTTGAACACATAGCCGTACTTCTGTCCCGGCAGGGTGGAAGCAGCGGTCACGTAACTGTTCTTCTTGCTGTGGAGTTGGCAGTTCTCGAAATAGGCGATGCTGGGACCGAAGATAAAGTCCGTCGTGCCCTCGATGTAGCAGTCCAGGAAATAGTTGCGCTTGATACCGCCCTCCTTGCCGAAACGGCCGTACGTATAGAGCGTATCCTGGTTGCCGATGAAGCGGCAGCGGTGGAAGAAGAGGAAGTCGCCGTCGGTGAAAACCGCCACGGCCTGACCGATTTCCTTGCCCTCCCCTGCCGTGTTCTCGAAGGTGATGTCCTCGAAGGTCACGTAACTGGAATGGATGTAGATGCTCGCGCTGCCGGAAGTGCCCACCTTGAAATCGTTGTCGGGCCACATCTGCTCCGCATAGCGGTCGTAGGTCAGGATGGTCTTGTCCGCCCCCTGTCCCATGATCTTCATCCGGAACTTGGTGTGCGGGATGTCGATGGCCTCCTTGTAGGTGCCGGCCTTGATGAGGATGGTCGTGATCTTCTCGTGGCTGTAGTTCGGAACCGCATTGATGGCGTCCTGGACCTTCATGTAGTCGCCGTGACCGGTCTGGTCCACGACGATGTCGTACCGTACGAGATGCTCGCCGATGGCGGGGACCTGCGCCTTGAGGGCTTCGCAGACGATTTCCGTCACCTTGCGCGCCCCGCAGGCGACCGTATGGGTATTGTCGTCCTTGCCGGTGGAGATCATGAAATACGCCTTCGAGGCCTCGTCACCGATGCTTTCGATCCAGTCGAGGGTGGGTGTGGTGATGTCCAGCAGGGTCACGCCCATCTCCTCGGCCACCTGCTTCATCGCGGCGGGATAGTCCGTATGGCAGTTCCGGTCCAGTTTGCCGCCCTTGAACCAGCGGCGGGCCACCGGGGTCAGGAGAACCGGCGTGGCACCCTTCTCGCGGGCGCCGCGGATGAACGTACGGAGATTGTCCTGGTAGGCGCCGAAGGCCGGCGCATAGCGCTCGGGATCGTCGGCCTTGGAATCGTTGTGGCCGAACTGGATAAAGACATAGTCTCCGGGTTGCAAGGCGCCGTACACCTTGTCCCAGAGACCCTTGTCGATGAAACTCTTCGTGCTGCGGCCGTTCTGCGCATAGTTGACGACCTGGAAGGTCTCGTCCACGAAGTTCGGGAACATCATGCCCCAGCCGCGCTCGAGTTTGCCGTCGGAGAGGTCTTTCTCCGCCATCGTGGAATCGCCCATCAGGTGGATGGTCGTGAAGGAACTGGCGACGAGCCAGACACAGACGAGGTACAGGATCTTTCTCATAACTTGGTACCGTTCACAGTGACGTTCTCGAAATGGACGTTCTCGTAATAATGCGTTTCCACGCCCTTGTCGGCCGTGAAACTGCTGTTTCTTACGGTGAGGTTGCGGACAGGCATTTCCGGAAGGCCGTTCACGAACACCGCCTGTTCCGCGCCCGCGCACGTGATATCGGAGAAGTGGAAATCGCGGAACTCCGGCGTGGTCTCATCGACCGGCTGGATGTCCTCCTTCCCGTCCTTGGACATCTCCGTCGCGGAAACGCCCATATAATACAGATTGAAGATGATGCCGTAGGTGACGATGTCCTTCATGTAGATATGGTCGCACCAAATGTCCTTCACCACGCCGCCGCGGCCGCGGGCGCTCTTGAAGCGAAGGCCCACGTCCGTGCCGATGAAACGGCAGTTGGAGACGCGGATGTTCTCCACGCCGCCGGACATCTCGCTGCCCACGACGAAACCGCCGTGGCCGTGGTAAACGGTGCAGTCGTCGATGATGAGGTTGCGGCACTTCTTTCCGTGCCTGCGGCCGTCGGCGTCCTTGCCGGACTTGATGCAGATGGCGTCGTCGCCCACGTCGAAGGAGGAACCGGTGAGGATCACGTTCTCGCAGGCGTCGATGTCGATGCCGTCGCCGTTGGTGGAATAATGCGGGTTACGGACGATGATGTCCTGGATCACGACATCCTTGCAGTACAGCGGATGGAGGTTCCAGCACGGGGAGTTCTGGAAGGTGCAGTCCTTCAAAAGTACGCGCTCGCACTCGCGCAGGGAGACCAGCACGGGGCGGAGGAAGGTCTTGATCTCCTGCTCGTCCAGGGAAGGGTCCTGGTAATTGAGCGAACCGGCGGTGGCGCGCGCCTTGGCGTAGCCCTCGTCCGGATACCAGACGGAAGCGTCGGGCGCGACGATGCCGCCCCGCTTCAGGATGGCCTTCCACTGGTCGTCGGACACCTTGCGGTGCTTGACCTCGCGCCAGAATTCTCCGCTGCCGTCGAAGATGCCGCCGCCGGTGATGGCGATGTCGTGCGCCCCGGTGGCATTGATGGGAGAAACGCAGCGGCGCACGTCCAGGCCTTCGAAATTCGTGTCGATGATGGGATACAGGTCCTGGTCCGGGTCGAAGACGACGATGGCGTCCTTGTCCACGAACAGTTCGATGTGGCTCCTGAGTTCGATGGGGCCGGTGCGCCAGACGCCGGCGGGAACGACGAGGCGTCCCCCGCCCTTCTGCACGAGTTCGGCGATGGCGGCCGCAAAGGCGTCCGTGTTCAGCGCCACGCCGTCACCGACGCCGCCGAAGTCGGTCAGCACGACGGAGCGTTCGGGGATGGACGGCAGTTCAACCCGGGGCATATCGAAGGGAAGTCCCTCATACAGAGCGGCAAATTCGTCTTTCTGGTTCCCTTGGCAGGCAACAGCCAGGGCCAGGATCGGAAGGAGGAAGAAGCGTGCTTTCATCTGCGGTTACGTGCGGTTACTTTTTCAACGGCTACAAATATAAAAACAATTTCCGAAATTCCGTGTACGGTAACGGTATTTTTATCAACATCCCATGTTAATAACGTCCAGAGGCCCCGTGCCCGTACACGATTTTTCCGTTTTTTCTTGCAAAGTCGTTTTTTTATTCGCAGATTTGCAACCGGAACCGCATACGATATGGCACAGAACCAGAAGATTACCATCAACGACATCGCCCGCCGGACCGGCCTTTCCAAAGGAACGGTGGACCGTGTATTGCATAACCGGGGCGAAGTCTCGCGCAAGAGTTACGAGCGTGTGATGGAAGTGATCCGGGAACTGGGCTACGAACCCAACGTGTACGCCTCCCTCCTCGCAAAGGGGAAGAAACACCTCATCGCCGTCCTCATCCCCGCCAGCGATCCGGGGTCTTTCTGGGAACTGGCCGCTTCCGGCATCGACCGGGACACGGACCCCGTCACCGCCGCCGGCGTGGATATCGTGCCTTTCTCCTACGACCAGTACGACATCGAATCGTTCCGCTCCGCTTGCGCAAAAGTGATCGGGGCCGGGGCATCGGGCGTCGTCCTCGCCCCGATCTTCCAGGGCGAGACGGAAGCCGTCACCCAGCAGTTCGCCAAACATGGAATCCCCTACTGCTTCATCGACTCGAGACCGGATTCAAACGGCTATCTGGCCTATTTCGGCATGCCGCTGTACAAGAGCGGATACCTGTGCGCGGACCAACTCACGCGGGGGCAGAATATCCGCGGCGCCTTGATCGTCCGGATCCGCCGCGACCGCTACCAGCAGTCGGACCCCACCGTGAACCGCCGGGCCGGCTTCCTGGACTACATGCTGGAGCATGCACCGGACTGCAAGATCGACAACGTCTTCGTGGACCCGAACGACCCGGAAGGCATCGACGCTATCCTGGACGGGTACTTCGCGGAACACCCGGAGGTGCGGCACATCGTGATGTTCAATTCCCGCATCCATCTCCTGGTCCCGTGGCTGGCCGCCCATCCGGATCCCGAGCGACGTGTTGTGGGTTTCGACAACCTGAGGGCGAACATGGACGCCCTGCGGAACGGCACCGTTTCCGTCCTCATCGGACAGCGCCCCGACGAGCAGGTACACCTCGCCATCGAGGCTCTCGCAGAGTATGTCCTCCTGGGCAAAGTTCCCCCGCGCAAGGATCACTTCATGCACATGGACGTCCTCACCCGCTACAACGTGGAGGATTATTAAAGGAACCGGTCGGCGAAGGCCAGATACTGCTGCCAGTCGTACAGAAGGATTTCGTGGCGGCCGCTACGGATGTGATAGCCGTTGCGGCCTTTGGTGACAGGGGTCTCTACGGCAGGCCATTCTGAAGGCGCAAACCCTTCGTAACCATAGAGTTCATAGACGGGCGCCGCCTGCGCGAGGCCCAGGAATTCGCCGCGTGGGTCGGACCAGCGGTCTTCGCTGCCGCTTTCCACGTAGAGGGGACGGGGCGCGATGAGGGCGAGGAGTTCGTGCTGGTCGAAAGGCAGCATGGATTCGTTGTCCCCGTACTTGTGGAAATTCTCGGTGAACCAGTACGGGAAGTGCGTGTTGATGCGGCGGACGGTTTCGCCGTAACGGCGGCGGGAAAGTGCCGCTCCCCCACAGCCGGATGCGTTGGACACGACCATCGCAAAGCGGGTGTCACGCGCGCCGGCCCAAACGGCGGCCTTGCCCATGCGGGAATGGCCGAAGACGGCCACGCGGGCGGCATCGACATCGGCGTCCGTTTCCAGATAGTCCAAAGCGCGGGACAGGCCCCAGCCCCATGCGGCCAGTGCGCCCCAGGTGTAACCGTCATAATGTGCGCGGATTCCGGGATATCCATCCGCGTCGGGGACGACGTCCTCGCAGCAGAAAGTCGCCACGGCATAACCCCGTTCCAGAATCTCCCGGAGCGGCCAGCGCTGCTGCTGGGAGCCGCGCGGATCCACGGTATAGTCCTTCCGATACCGGAGAGAATCCGGCAGAAAGATGCCGGGGTCCGTGCCGATGGTATGGTTTCCAAAGAAATTGACGCCCAGGAAGGCCGGCGCCGGGCCTTTCCGACGGTTCGGAATGTAAAGCAGAAGGTCCTCGTAGGCCGATTCTTCCCTGTCGAAGAAGATCCGCACCTGCCGCCGGGTGGCCAGGCCGTCCAGGGCAGACGGGTCGTTTTCCCGGACGCGGAAATGCAAACCTTCCGGCTTTCCCGGGACGCTGCCGTACATCTCCCGTTCGAACAGGTCGATGAGTTCGGGACGACGCTTCCGTTCCCACTCTTTCACCGTCCTGGTGCCCGCGAGGAGGTCGGGCAAGTCATACCTGGGAACACGTTCCTCGTCATAGAGGAACCCTTCCAGCGGATCGAAGGCCAATTTGACCGTGAGGTCATCGACATCCAGCCAGCCGGAATCGTTCTTGGAAGCGAAGCGGTTGTGGAAGAAGCCGAACCTGGCGCCCACCCACAGTTCGGGCTGCGCCTTGAACGTTCCCTCCACGCGCGTGAACCGTTTGCCGTCGAGACTGTAACTGAATCGGCAGACCGCATCGGGAACATTCCCCTCCACGGCCTGCGCCCGTACATCCAGCAGCACCCAGAACCGGCATTCGGGAATGTCCGGATAGGAAACCGGCGGGACATTCCCGGAGGCGTAGGAATGCGGGAGCGGTTCGTAGCGGTACGGCAGGACCGCCAGCCGCGTCGCCGTCTCGGTACCTCCCTTGGAGGCGTCCGGGCACACGACATATTCCAGTACGGCCCCTTCATCCGTATCCGTGACGCGAAGGCCCGCGTAATCGTTCCCCATCACGACGAACCCCGCCTGTTCACCCTTCTCCTTCAGCGCCGGATTCGGGCGGAAAGACAACCGGGCCGTCACGGTGAACCGCTCGGCCGGGAACTTCTGCGAAAGCAGGTTCGGGCAGTCCCACAGACTCTTGTACGGCCATTTCTGTTCCACCGAATACAGCCGTACGCCCCCCTCCGGCAGCGCCGAATGCCAATACGGAGATGGAACGGCCGGATACTGCCATTCGAGGTCGATGCCGTAGGGACGGTACGCGGGCTTGTCATTTCGAGCGGAGGCGGAGGCGGAGCCGGATTCGAGAAAACTATACTCCCCCACCGGTTGCCCAACCCCGTCACCGTCGGGGTCCTCCCCGATCAGCGGCCAGCCGTCGGCCCGCCAGGACATCGGCTGCAGATGGACGATACGCCCGTAGGCGCCCTTGTCCTGGAAATGGAGGAACCAGTCCTCTCCGGCAGGAGTATCGACCCAGGCGCCCTGGTGAGGGCCGTTGACCGTACCCGGAGCCCAGGCCATCACGATCCGTTCCTCATACGGGCCGAAGGGATGGTCGGCCCGGAGGACCGTCTGCCAGCCCGTGGCCACGCCGCCCGCCGGCGAGAAGATGTAATACTTTCCGCCGCGCTTGTAGAACTTGGTCCCTTCGATGGTGGGCTGCGTCAGGTGACCGTCATAGACGATGCGCGACGGTCCCAGCAGACGGGTGCCGTCCGGTGCCATCGGCGCGACGAACAGGACACTCTTGATTCCCGCCCTGGACCCGGCACAACCATGTGACAGATAAGCGTTTCCATCCTCATCCCAGAAAGGGCACGGGTCGATGAACCCCTTCTCCCGGACCACCCACACGGGCGGTTCCCACGGGCCTTCCGGATCCTGCGTCCGCACCATGAAGATGCCCCGGTCCGGATCGCCCACATAGATGTAGAACCACCCCGCGTGGTACCGGATCGCCGGCGCCCACACGGCCTTCCCGTGATGCACCGTCGTCCGGAAATCATCCTCCGGACCGTCCCATCCCCCGCCCGGGTACTCCGTCAGCGCCGCACCCGCCAGTTCCCAATGGACCAGGTCCTGCGAATGCAGGATGGGCAGTCCCGGGAAGCAGTTGAACGACGACGCCGTCATCCAGTAATCCTCCCCCACCCGGCACACGTCCGGATCGGAATAATCGGCATGCAGCACCGGATTCTGGTACCGGAACTGGGCAAAAAGGCCGCCGCTTACGAGCACGGCGGCCAGGAGAGAGAGGATTCGTTTCATACT
>JAFXMA010000081.1 GCA_017530725.1 Bacteroidales bacterium | reverse complement strand
CGATGTTGGGCCTGACAAGGGGAGTGATCCGGCTCATTTTCCTTCGATTCTGAGGGTGACGGCGCGGGCGTGGGCGTCCAGCCCTTCCGCGCGCGCCATGGGTACGATGGTGGAAGCGAGGGAGGCGAGTCCCTCGCGGGTAATCTCCTGCAGGGTCATCTTCCGCATGAAACTGTCCAGGTTGACGCCGCTGCAAGAACGGGCCCAGCCGCTGGTCGGTAGCGTGTGGTTCGTGCCGGAAGCATAGTCACCGGCGCTCTCGGGGCTCCAAGGGCCGATGAACACGCTGCCCGAAGCCGTGATTTCGCCAGCCACTTCCGCCGCGTTCTCCAGGGCTACGATCAGGTGCTCTGGCGCATAGGCTTCGGCGAAGTCGATGACGTCTGCAAGGCTCGGGAAAACGACGGCGTAACTGTGCGCCAGCGCGCCCTCTACCTGCGCATCTCGCGGGAGTACTTTCTTTTGATTTTCAACTTCTTCCAGCACTTTATCGGCATAATCCCTTCCGGTACAGACGAGCACTGCCGTGCTGTCCTTTCCGTGCTCTGCCTGGGAGAGCAGGTCCGCTGCGACGAAGGCTGCTGGCGTGGTTCCGTCGGCGAGGACCATCACCTCCGACGGGCCGGCCGGCATGTCGATGGCGGTGTTCCGTCCGCTCACGAGTTGCTTGGCGAGGGTGACCCACGGATTGCCCGGGCCGAAGATCTTGTCCACCTTCGGGACCGTCTCCGTACCGAAGGCCATCGCGGCCACGGCCTGGGCGCCGCCGACGCGGAAGATCCGCGTCACGCCGCATTCCCGGGCTGCGAACAGCACTTCCGGGGCGATGGATCCGTCTCTCCCGCAGGGCGTGCAGAGGATGCGTTCCCGGCAGCCCGCCAGGGCGGCGGGAACCGCGAGCATCAGCACGGTGGAGAAGAGGGGAGCGCTGCCCCCGGGGATGTACAGGCCCACGCGGCGGATTGGGACCGGCCGCTGGATGCACACGACACCGGGCGCCGTCTCCACGCGGATTTCGCGGGGCTGCTGCGCGCGGTGGAATGCTTCGATGTTCCTTTTCGCCGTGAGAATGGCTTCCCGAACCGCTTGCGATACCTTTGCGCAGGCGGCATCCACCTCGGAATCAGTCACTTCCAGGGGCGCATCGACCTTGTCGATTTCCAGCATCAGCCGCTTCAGGGCGGCGTCGCCTTCCTTTTCCACGGCGTCCAGGATGGCTTCCACGCGGGGGCGGATGCCTTCGTAATCGACGCCTTGCCGCCGGGTCAGGGCCTCCCACTCCGACCGGGCCGGGTTCTCGATGATTCTCATAGGATGATCTTGTCAACGTCCATGACCAGGATACCTTCGGCGCCGATGGCCTTGAGTTGGCGGACCTTGATCCACAGGTCGGCCGCGTCGATGACCGAGTGCAGGGAGCACCAGTCGCTGGTGGCGAGCGGCATCACGGTCGGGCTCCGCATGGCCGGGAGGATCTTGATGGCTTCGTCCAGGGATGCCTTCGGGAGGTTCATCAGCAGGTATTTCTTGCCGCGGCTCACCGTCTCGGACTCGATGCGGAACAGGAGATCGTCGATGACGGCCTGGTCCTCGGGGCTCCGGTCCTTGTTCGCGATGAGCACCGCCTCGGATTCGAAGACGGTTTCCACTTCCTTCAACCCATTGGCAATCAAGGTACTGCCGGAGGAGACGATGTCGAAGATGGCGTCGGCGATGCCCACGGCCGGGGCGATTTCCACCGAGCCGGTGATGACTTCCACTTTGGCGTCGATCCCGCGGTTGATCAGGTACTTGTTGAGGATGTTGGGGTAGGAGGTGGCGATCCGGCGGCCGGCGAACCACTCGATGCCGGGATATTCCTCACCTTTGGGGATGGCGAGGCTCAGCCGGCAGGCGCCGAAGCCCAGGCGGGCGAGCATATCGACCGACGCGCCCCGCTCCTCGACCTCATTCAGGCCCACGATGCCGAGCGTGGCCGTTCTCCCGGCGACGACGTGGGGAATGTCGTCGTCCCGGAGATACAGCGCTTCGATGGGGAAAGTCTGGGATTTGGAGACCAACTTCCGCTTGGGGGCATCGACTTCGATGCCGATGCTTTGCAGGAGGGAGAGGCTCTCTTCGTTGAGCCTGCCCTTGGACTGGATGGCAATTCTGAGCATGTCTATCTGTTTGGTTCAAATTCGTATAAAAAAATAAAGGCCTGCTTCCGGGTTCGGACAGGTCTTCATCGAAATTCATGCGGTCATGGATGCACACGCCAAACGCCCTGTCCTTAGGAGATAGGGTGATGGTGATGCAGGATGACGCTGTTCTGTTTCATGCTTTGGCAAAGGTAGCAATTATTCCCGGCAATCCAAGAGAAATCGCTAAAATTTTTTAATAATTGTTTTTCGCGATATCGCAATTCAATATTAACAATTATGTTATTGATGTTAACATTTTTGTTAAATCCTTTTAAATACAAATAGATAATAGAAAAAAGCGTTTCCTATGCCTGGAAGCGACGATGTATGCCCAACCCGAAATTCACAGAGCGTTTCAGATGCCATTTCCGGCATGCTGAGGCACATTGCCGCGCTCCGTGAGGGCAAATTGCCGCACGGAGCGTAATAGTACCCTTCCCAGGGCCCCGGAGGCACATTGTTACGCGCTGTGAATTTCGGGTTGTGGCGATGTTGGAGAATAACGCTGGAATCAGTGCAAAAATGAAAGGGAATTCGGGGAAAATGATTATCTTTGAAAGATGAAACCGGAGATCTTGGTTGCCGATTTTTCGGGCGTGTATGAAGCGGAGGATTTCCTGCGCTGTTTGCAGGAGCAAGGCCTGCCCGTGCGGCATGTGGAGTTGGGGGAGATCGAGGGGACGGTGTGCTACTGCGACGCGGCGGCCGAGGCGGAAATCCGCCGCAGGCTGGCCCCGGTGGCCGATGCGGGGATCCGATGGATCGACAGCGGGGACTATCACTATGTGACGAAGGTCCTCGCGGACTTCCAGCAGGAGCCGTTCGTGCTGGTGCTTGTGGATAACCACCCGGACGATCAGGAGCCGGCGTTCGGAGGTGTGCTGAGTTGCGGCAGTTGGGTGAAGGCGCTCCGGGAGAGCCAGCCGATGCTCCAAGCGGTCTGGACCCTCGGGCCGGACCACCGGATCCGGGGCCCGAGAGTGGATCGGGAACTGGAAGAGGGGATTGACGACCTCCTGGAAGCCCTGGAAGGACAGTGGGTTTACCTGTCCATCGACAAGGACGTCCTGCGCCGGGAGGAGTCCCGGACGGACTGGAGCCAGGGGAGTTACGCGCTGGAAACGCTGGCGGGATGGCTCCGGAAGTTGTTGAAGATGAATGTGGTCGCCATCGACCTTTGCGGGGAGTTCGCTCCTTCGAAGGGCGCCACGCCGGAGGACCTCCGGATCAATGGCAAGACGAACCGATATCTGCAGGAGTTGATCCTGGATTGTTTGAAATGATGAGAAACAGCATGCTTTGGGCAGCCGCCCTGCTCCTGGCCGTGTCCTGCGGCGGGGGAGCGCCCGTTACCGACCAGCCCGCCGATCTTTCCCCCTACAAGACCGACAGCGGGCTCTATACGTTTACCGTGAAAGGGGAGACGGTCCAGTTGGCGGAGATGCCGGCCGGGACGTTCGCCATGGGCGAGACCCTGGACATGGGCCGCTACCGGACGCCTTCCATTCACCAGGTGATTCTGGATGGCTACGCCATCGGCACGACCGAGGTCACCCAGGCGCTCTGGAAGGCCGTGATGGGCTCGAATCCCAGTCCGAAGGATGTCCCGACCGCTCCGGTGACCAGCGTGACCTACAACGATGTACAGAAGTTCCTGAAGAAACTGTCCAAGGCAACGGGCGTTCCGTTCCGGCTCCCGACAGAGGCCGAGTGGGAGTATGCTGCCCGGCAGCGGGAAGGCATGGCCGGCGGCGCCTGGGAATGGTGCTCCGACCGCTGGGCCGAGGATCTGGGCTACCATATGGCTATTAATCCTCAGGGACCCGAGACGGGGGACCAGTACGCCCTCCGCGGCGGTAGTGCCCTGGAAAAGGACAACAAGCCCATCACGCGCAAAGGGATGGCCCCGACCAGCAAGGCCAGCGACGTGGGCCTGCGCCTGGCCGTGTCCCTGAATGCGCCTTATCCGCAGGAACTGAAGGATGTCCTCGTCGATAACAAGATTCCCCGCGAGCACTTCGAGGCCGCGGACATGAAACCCGAGACTATCACCGTGAACGGCGTCAAGTTCGACATGATGCCCGTGGAAGGCGGCACTTTCCTGATGGGCGCTGCCATGAAGGTCTCTACCTCCCGCGATGACGAGTTCCCGCCGCACGAAGTGACGCTGGACCACTTCAAGATGGGCAAATACGAAGTCACCCAGGCGCTATGGGAGGCCGTAACGGGCAGTGTCCCGTACGGCAACCAGGGGCCGGACTATCCTGTCGGCAACGTCTCCTGGTACGATGTGCAGGCCTTTATCGCTCAACTCAATGCGCTGACCGGACGGAAGTTCCGCCTTCCGACGGAGGCCGAGTGGGAGTACGCCGCCCGCGGCGGACAGAAGACTCACGGCTACGCGTATGCCGGTTCTGCCTACCCGCAGGGCGTCGCCCAGTTTGGCTATGACGACATGCGTACCCGGCCCGTCGCCCGCTACTCACCGAACGAACTGGGCCTGTACGATATGAGCGGCAACGCGTGGGAATGGTGCCAGGACCGTCCGACCCAATATACGGAGGAGGCCCAGACCAATCCCGTCGGCCGGGACTTCCAGCCAGGGGAGAACGACCTTCGCGTCATGCGCGGCGGCAGCGTGGCCACCACGCACGAAAAATGCCGCGTGACCAACCGTAACGAATTCGAGCCCAGCCGGTTCCGCACCACCATCGGCTTCCGCCTCGTCCTGTAACAAACAACTACCAATTATAACACTATGTCAGAAAACGTCAATCCGGCCGAGTGCCTGAAAACCTGCCTGTACGACAGGCACGTGGCGCTGCAGGCCAAGATGAGCCCCTTCGCGGGCTTCATGATGCCCATCCAGTACGATTCCATCACCGTGGAGCACAACGCCGTCCGCCAGAAGGTGGGCATGTTCGATGTCTCCCACATGGGCGAGATCTTCGTCGAAGGCCCCGAGGCCGAGAAATTCGTGAACTGGATCTTCACCAACGAGATCCGTGGCTTCGAGCCCGGCAAGGTCCTGTACGGGATGATGTGCTACCCGGAAGGCGGCGTGGTGGACGACCTCCTCGTCTATCGCGAGTTCGCCCCGGAGCATTTCCTCCTGGTGGTCAACGCGGCCAACATCGACAAGGACTTCGCCTGGATCGAGGAGCACGCCAAGGGCTTCGACTGCGTGGTCCGCAACGAATCCCCGGTGTGGGGACAGATCGCCGTCCAGGGCCCCGAGGCCGAGAAGACGGTGGTCGAGGTGCTGGGGCTGAAGGAAGCCGCCGGACTGGGCTTCTATACCTTCTATGACACCGAGTATCAGGGCAAGCGCCTGATCGTGAGCCGTACGGGCTATACCGGCGAGGACGGCTTCGAACTGTACACCTCGACCGAGGGCACCGTGGACCTGTGGGACCGCCTCATCGCGGCCGGCGTCCAGCCCTGCGGCCTGGGCTGCCGCGACACCCTGCGCTTCGAGGCCGGCCTTCCGCTCTACGGCGACGAACTGAGCGCCGATATCAGCCCGGTGATGGCAGGACTCGGCATGTTCTGCAAGTATGACAAGGACTTCATCGGCAAGGAAGCCCTCCTGGCCCAGAAGGGCGGCGAGATCGTCCGCAAACTCGTGGGCATCGAAATCGAGGACAAGGCCATCCCGCGTGCCGGTTATCCGGTGGAACTGGAGGACGGCACGGAGGTCGGCATCGTCACGACTGGCTACCATTCCATCTCCCTGGACAAGAGCATCTGCTTCGCCCTCGTGGACAAGGCCTATGCCGCCCTGGACACCCCGCTGTGCATCCGCATCCGCAAGAAGGTGTTCCCCGGCAAAGTGGTCAAGAAACGCTTCTATCAGACGAATTACAAGAAATAAACACTTAAAACACAAAACATCATGAGCAAGATTGTCGAAGGACTCAAGTATTCCGAATCCCACGAGTGGGTCAAGGTCGAGGGCGGTGTGGCCGTCA
Organism: Bacteroidales bacterium; assembly: GCA_017530725.1. Lineage (GTDB taxonomy): Bacteria > Bacteroidota > Bacteroidia > Bacteroidales > UBA932 > Cryptobacteroides. The sequence continues at coordinate 600 of JAFXMA010000081.1, read as the reverse complement.
TCGGCGTTTCCGATTTCGCCCAGAAAGAGATGGGCGACATCACCTATGTCGATATGCCCGACGTGGACGTGGCCGACTATCCCGAGGCGGCGCCCTACGAGTACGCGACGAGCCTGAGCGGCGTCACGTCGATCATCAAGAAGGGGACGGGCGCGGTGAGCCTCGGCGCGACGGCGACCGCCAACACGTTCACCGGCACGATGACGGTGGAGGCCGGTTTCCTCATGGGCTGGAAGCCGCGTTTCGGCAAGCCGTCTACCGTGACGGTCGAGAACGGCGCGGCGGTGGTGTTCACGGAACCTTCCGACTATGTTTCGTCTCCTACCGACTATTTCGCCGATACGAAGTTCTACATCGCCGGTGCCGGACCGGACGGACATGGCGCGCTCCAGCGTCCGTGGGCGCGCGGGCTTACGGACGCATTTTGCCTGTCTTCCGTGACGATGACGGACGATGCGACAATCAACGTCGGATCGCGCTGGGGCATCAGCGGAGGCACGCTGGAGATGAACAATCATACGCTTACGCTCACCTCCGCGAAGGAGGATGCGGCGTATGGCAATAATAGGGTGTATTCTCGAGTCTTCGACTTGGCGCGGT
>JAFXMA010000080.1 GCA_017530725.1 Bacteroidales bacterium | reverse complement strand
CCGCTCATGTAGAAGTACTTGGAGTCGAAGCGGTAGAACCGCTCCTTGGCCACGGTGTTCTCCACGATGCGCGTCTGCTCGTAACCGCCGGTCTTCACCCAGGTGTTGTTCAGGAGATTCTTGGCGTTCAGGGAGAAGCCCAACTGGTAGGTCCGCTGGATGTACCAGGACTTGCCGATGGAGATGTTCAGCAGCCACGCGGGATCGAACTTCTCCTGGGAGGCCATGTACACGACCTCTTCGGGCGTCACGATCCGGTCGGGGCCCGCGGTCGCATAGTCCGTGCGGTAGAGCGGGTTCATCGACAGGTAGGAGTCGGCGAAGTAGTCCACGTCGGCGTCCACGAACCAATAGTTCCAGTTCCACGCGAAGCCGGCGCTGACGGCCAGTTGCGGCGTGGATTCCACATAGTGGCGGACCGTGTTGCCCTCCAGGTCCGGATGGCTCTTCCAGTACGGGATGGTGACCCCGTACGTGTCCGCAACGATGCTGGCGCTGTTGTCGATGGTCTGGTACATCTTCGGATTGGACGTGTAGTAGTACTGTCCATAGGCGAGCACACCCTGGAGCGCCACGTTCGGGATGCCGGACGGGATCTTGAAGCCGGCCTCCACACCCACATGGCGCTCATCGATGCCGGTCAGGGCGAAGTTCGTGAAGGAGTTCTGCGAATCGTCGTAGAAACTCATCACCTTGCTCTGGTCCATGATGTCGGTGTAGTAACCCGTGAGACGGAAGTTCCAGCCGTTGGAGGACACCTGGTAGTTGATGTCGCCGGTGAGGGTCTTCACGGTCGTCAGGTCCGGAGCGACGGAGTTGCGCGTGCGGGGCGACATGAAGGCCTGGTTGAAGTTGGGGGCGTCATTGAAATAGCCCGCGTTGGCATAGATGCGGTGACCGCCCGGAATGACGTAGTTCAGGTTCACCTTTCCGGCATACTCGAGGAAACTGAGGACCTTCGACTTGCCGTAGGAGGTGATGGCGTTGCCTTCGTGGTCATAGGTGGTCACATTCATTCCGCCGATGACGAACGGCGTTCCGTCGTCGCTCAGGCCCGGGAACAGGCCCTTGCGGTTCAGGCCGTGACGCCAGAAGGAGGTACGGCCCACGCGGCCGCCGGCCGTCAGTTCGAAGGGACCGAGCGTCACCTTGCCGGAGAGCCAGCCGTTCACTTTGCGGACATTGGCGTAATAGTCGTAGCCGTACTTGTCGCCGACATGGATCTTCTGGGCCTGGCCGTGCTCCAGCCAGTAGGTAAGGTCATTCTGGGTCATGTACGGGAAGGCGGCATAGTCGCGCTCGGCGAAGGAGTCCATGTTGTAGAAATAGTCGCCGCCCAGCAGGTCGTCCATGCGCTGATAGTACTCGGTCCGGTTCACCTTCGCGTCGGCACCGCCGGTCAGGGTGAACATCCGGGACGCACGCCACTTGAAGTTCACGGCGAAGTTCAGGTCCCGCTGGTCCACACGGCGCTCCTGGAGGGCGTACTTGGACCGGTTCCCGCCGTCTTCGTAATTCGACTTGTTCACGTCGTAGAGGCGGTCCCAGTTCACGTGGGCGTAATTGTTCAGGTTGTTCTCCCAGGCCTCGCGCGCCCACGCCGCCTTCATCGGATTCAGGCGGTTGTAATCGGGATCCTCCATGTAGAAGTAACTGGGCAGGTTGCGGTAGTAGTCCGGACGGGGATCCTGCGCGTCATACCAGTCGAGGGCCGTATAACCGTTCTTGCCGAAACGGTAGAGCACGGTCGCGGCGGCATTGAAGGCGTGGGACGGGGTGAAGTCATACTTGAGGATGGCGATGGGCTCATGCGTCTTGCGGACGCGGGAGTTGCGCATCTTCCCGTTCTGGTAACCCCAGTTGGAATTGTACATGTTGTCGCCCATCAGGTCGTACACTTCCTGCGTGGAGGAGTTCTGCGCACCGCGCTGGCCCGGCGTGCCCATGATGACGGCGCCGAGTCTGTGCGTGTCGTTGAACTCTTTCTCAACGGCGGCATAATAGGCGAACGAACGGTAATACACCCCCTGGATCCAGTCGTTTCCGCCCAGGCGGGCCGATACGTTGACCGCATACGACCAGCCGTTGTCCTGCGGACCGGAGGCATACGTCATCATCAGGCGCAGCCGGTACAACTGGCTGTTGGTGAGGACGCTCCCCCGCCAGCCCTTGCGGACGGACAGGGCGTTGACCGGAATGTTGGTGAGGCCGTTGTAGCCGCCGATGCCGTAGTCGGAAATCTCCGCCCCGTTCACCGTGTACTTAGTGCGGGTGGCCTCGTTGAGGCCGCTCCACAGCGAGAACGGCGAGTATCCGGTAATGGCGTCGTTCATCTTCACGCCGGCCAGGTACACGTCCTGGCTCTCGGAGGAATACCCCCTCACCCGGAACCGGACCGAACTGAAGTTGTAGCCCGCGACATTGTTGAAAACGTCATTCTGGCCGAACAGGACGGTCGGATTGTCGTTGTAGCCGCTGTCTTCCAGGTCGAACTCGATGAGGTTTTCCACGTCCACCTCGCTGACGACCGCTCCGCGGGTCATGGAGAGGTTGAACATGTTCTTGACATAGCCGTCATTGACAGTGACGTTGACACGCGTCTCCAGGAAATCCTGCGCCCGGATGACCAGGTCATAGATGCCGTTGTCCAGGTCCTCGAAGAGGAACCGGCCGGCGTCGTCGGCCGTCATGGCGGCGACGAGTTCCGTACCCCGGTACAGTTCGAGCGCAGCGCCGGCGACCGGCGTCCTGTCGGAACGGCTCACGACCGTTCCCCTGACCCCGCCCGTGAACTGCTGGGCGGCGAGGCCCAGGGTGCACAGGAGGGCGGCAAGCGCTAAGGTTAGTTTCTTCGTCATATCGGATTACTTGTTACTTACTACAATATAGGTCGGGAAGTGGTCGCTGTAGCCGTTCACGAAGGCGCCGTTGGAGAAGGTGCGCAGGGGTTGGCCGGCATACTGGCCTTCCTGCTGGACCATGAACGACGGGTTGAAGATGCGCGCATAGTACTTGTTGCGGACGATGGGCTGGATCTTCAGCGTGCCGGCCGGGGCGTTCAGGAGGGCCTCGTTGACCACCAGGATGTCATAGATGTTGTTTCCCCCGCGGTAGTACAGGGAACTGTAGCCTGCCTTGAGCATCGAGACGAACGGGGAGAAGAAATCCATCGGGCCGACCTCCTCCGTCTTTTCACGGCCGTGCATGTACACGAACATGCTGTCGTCGGTGGGGTTGTCGTTCATATCGCCCATCGCCACGATCTTGATGCCGGGATAGGCCTTCATCAGGCGCACGCTCTCTTCGTACATCATCTGGCCGCCGCGGGAGCGGAGGGCACCGCTCTTCTCGCCCAGACGGGACGGAAGGTGCGCCACGAAGAAGGCGAACATCTCACCGCCCAGCATGCCGCGGACCATCAGGAGGTCACGGGTGCGGAAGGCGTCCTGCTCCTCTTTGGTCATGCCGAAGTCCAGGTCGCTGTCGAAATTGAAGGGAATGGACTTCGACTCCAGCACGGTGAAGAGTTCCGGCCGGTACAGCAGGGCGACATCGACGCCGCGGCGGTCCGGACCGTCATAGTGGACGATCTGGAAGTTCGCGTCGGCGATCTCCGGCTGGATGACCAGGTCCTCCAGGACGTGGCGGTTCTCGATTTCGGACACGCCGAGAACGGCGTGATAGGCCTTGTTCTCGTCCCGCATGGCCCGGATGACCTTCGCCATGTTGGCGAGTTTCTTCTCGTACTTGATGTCGGTCCACTCGTTCGCCCCGTCGGGGAGATACTCGTAGTCGTTCTTCCCTTCGTCATGATAGGTGTCGAAGAGGTTCTCCAGGTTGTAGAAACCGATCACGTAACTCTTCTTCCGCTGCGCGAAGGACGAGGCCGGCGCAACGACCAGAAGGATCAAAAGGGTATAGATCAATCTTTTCATAACTCAATATCGTTTTTACCACCACCAACTCACCAGAGCCGGGTTTTCCGTTTCAATCTTTTCCGCGGTGTCGTCGCCCACGGCCGCGGGGAGGTTCACGAACAGGTTGATGCCGAGTTTCTCCTCGAGGGCACGGACGGACATCACGGAATCATGGTTCTTAGTGACCGTCTGCCCGGCAATGGCCTTGTCGTGGGGCAGATAGACGGCACATCCCCGATATCCCCCGTTCGCCGCATTGGCCTTGCTGTAGGCAAGGACCGCCTTGTAGTAGGCAACGGGAACCGTGATGGACTTGCCCTCCACGTCGCTGGCCCGCTGGGTACTGCCCTTCACCACGCAGCCGGTGACGACATACAGGGTGTCGCACCGTCCCGCCCATCCGCGGACCGATCCTTCCAGCCGGGCCCAGATCTCACCGTTGAAATTGTATTCCTGCGGTGTCATGTTGGTCCCGTAGAAGGTGGCCACGTTCGCGGCGTAGTTCAGCCGGTCGGCCGAAGGGATCTGATGCCCCCGCGACCAACCGCCCCGGAACGCAGATGTGACGATGGGCTGCTTGGAAGCAGGCAGAAGAGGGTCGAGGCCCCACATATCGGAACGATCGCCACGTCCACGCAATACGGTGTTCAGCGGATAAGCCACCCAATGGGCGACGAGCGCCTTGTCATCCCAATAGAAGGAATAGTTCCGGATGGTCTTGGAAGCGACGGTCATGTCGTGCGTGTAGAAGTACAGCCCGTCATTGTCTTTCGTTTCGGGAAGTTCCATCCAGCGGCGTTTCGTGGAAGTACCCGCATGGGACTCCGGCTGCGGATCCTCGGAAGGAGCGTTCTGCCGGAGAGAGACGATGGTCGTCTTCCCGCCGCAGGAAAGGCTGATGTCGGCCGTGCGGGCGGCTGTCCCGGAATTCGCCTCATACTGGAGGATGATGTCCGAGTTGTCCCCCGTTCCGGAGGCCGGCGTAAACCGTACCCAGGCGGCGTCCGATGCAAGGGTCCAGGCGCCTGCCGCCTTGACGGAGACGAACTGACTGCCCTTTCCGCTGACGACCTGGGTCTTCGCCAGGATCAGGATGGGATCGGGTGTCACGGGCTGTTCCTTGCTACAGGACACCGTTCCGAGGGACAGCGCTGTCAGAAGCGCTATCCCCAGGATGCTGAATATGGTTTTCGCGGACTTCACTGTCGTGGTGGTTTGATCGGTTTATTCGAATTCGACGGTCAGTTTCTCCATCCGGACCTGGGCGGAATCCGCCTGAAGGACCACCTTCGAAGCCGATCCGGTCCAGGTGACGGTCAGGGCGGACTGGTCGGCAGTTCCCTTGCCGCCGCCTTCCAAACCCGCCATATTCACGCAATACTGTCCGCTGCCGGTACCGGGCGTCCCGATGACGATCTTCTTGAACTTCTTCCCGGAAGGGGCGGTGACAGCCAGGACAGAGCCCTTGTAGATGCGGACTTCGGCATCTTTCGGCTCTACCGGCTTGGAGGTGGAAGCATGCTTGTAATACCCCACCTTGATGTCTTGCGTCGTGGAGGAGAATCCCTCGCCGTACGTACCGTCCGTTTCGGAAGTCCAAGTCTGGGCAGTAAGGTTGGTCGGGAAACTGATGGCATCACCGGCCGGCGTGTCACCGCCAGGGGTGTCGCCACCGGGCGTGTCGCCGCCCACCTTTTCGATAAACCAGGCGTACATCACCTCGATCTTCGACTCGCCTGTATTCGCATTCGTATAAGTGCCACGGTAACCGTGGATCTTGATCTTGTCGCCCTCGGCCAGGCCCAGCGACGCGTAACTCTTGTCGTTCTTCGCGCCATAGCCCAGTTCGGTGGCCGTCAAGCCGTACACATAGACCGTTCCGGTATCGTCCGTCAGGTCGAAGTTGCCGTAGGTCGGATTGATGTTTCCGCCGATGGTGCCCACCAGTTCATACACCTGCGTGTCCGAATCAGGAGCGGCGTTGAACTCCGCGACCGTCACGGCCTTCACGCCGGCAGGATCCGGCGTGTCACCGCCACCGTCCACCTTCTCGATGAACCAGGCGTACATCACCTCGATCTTCGTCTCGCCCGTATTCGCATTCGTATAGGTGCCGCGGTAGCCGTGGATCTTGATCTTGTCGCCCTCGGCCAGGCCCAGCGACGCGTAACTCTTGTCGTTCTTCGCGCCATAGCCCAGTTCGGTCGCCGTCAAGCCGTACACATAGACCGTTCCGGTATCGTCCGTCAGGTCGAAATTGCCGTAGGTCGGATTGATGTTCCCGCCGATGGTGCCCACCAGTTCATACACCTGTGTATCCGAATCCGGTGCGGCGTTGAACTCCGCGACCGTCACGGCCTTGACCTCTCCGGAAGGTCCCGGAGGCGTGTCGCCGCCCTCCGTCTTGCCGTTCAGCGAGTAAAGATGGGCCTTGCCGGCCACCGTCTCAGGCGTGTTGCCACGGTAATTCATCAACTGGCCGAGGACGATGACTTCGTCCCCCACCTTGATGTCGGTCTGGCCGGACTCGAATTTCTTGTTGCCCAGGTACAGGATCCGGTAGCAGTAGAACTCGTCTTTCTGCGTGCCGTCGTCGGAGATATAGAAGGAGGCGTTTCCGTAGGTACCGCCCTCCGTGAAGGTGCCCTTGTCCGCAATGCGGGAGATCTTGCCCTTCACATAGACATCGCCGGTCGCGTCATAAACGTCGTTGGAGGTCCAGGTGAGGTTCTTCACGGCATTGGCCGCGCCCAGGGCATTGTAAGGATCCTCGAGCGTACCGGTACCCTTCGCCTCGCCGGACGGTCCCGGAGGCGTGACGCCGCCGCCCGTATCACCGTTGAGGGAATACAGGTAGGCCTTGCCGGCCACCGTCTCGGGCGTGTTGCCGCGGTAGTTCATCAACTGGCCGCAGATGACCACTTCGTCGCCCACCTTGATGTCGGTCTGGCCTGAAGTGAACTTCTTGTTGCCCAGGTACAGGATCCGGTAGCAATAGAACTCGCCGGCGGAGGTGCCGTCCTCGGAAATGTAGAAGGAGGCGTTGCCGAAAGTGCCGCCCTCCGTGAAGGTGCCCTTGTCCGCGATACGGGTGATGATACCCTTCACATAGACGTCGCCGGTCGTCTCGTAAACGTCGTTGGAGGTCCAGGTCAGATCCTTCACGGCGTTGGCCGCGCCGGCCGGGTTGTACGGATCATCGACGGTGCCGGTACCCTTCGGGTCGCCGGCGGGCGTAGGTTCGCCGCCGTCGCTGACACCGTTCAGTTCATACAGGAACGCGGAACCCTGGACGGTTTCCGGGGTGTTGCCCTTGTAATTGACGACCTTGCCGCAGACGATGACGTCATCGCCCACCTTGATGTCGGTCTGGCCGGCCTTGAACTTCTTGTTGCCCAGGTACAGGATCCGGTAGCAGTAGAACTCGTTGTTCTGCGTGCCGTCGTCGGAGATGTAGAACGTGGCGTTGCCGAAGGTGCCGCCTTCCGTGAAGGTGCCGGCGTCGGCGATCTGGGAGATCTTACCCTTGACATAGACCTCGTTGGGGCTCTGTACGTCGGAACCGAGGGTCTTGACGTACTTGTTGACGCCCGCCACGGTGAACGGGTTGTCCAGGGTGCCCACGATTTCCTCGCCCTTCTCGCCCGACTGGGTGATGTAGAGGGTCTTGTAGTCGTAGTTGATGTTGAACTTGATCTGCTTGGCCCGGTTGTAGCCTGCATTGTCCAGGATGGTCACCTTGACATCCTGCGGGTGGCCGGTGCCGACGCCCTCTTCGGGCGAGACGTTGATCCACGGAACCTCGTCCGCATCCCACTCGATTTCCGCCTTCCAGTCACGGGTGGCGGTCACGCTGAGGGTGATGGCCGTAAGGTCCTTGGTGGCCGAGAAGGAAGCCTTCTTGGTCTCGTTGTCGACCGTGACCCCCGATCCTTCAATCTTGATGGCCGGGAGATCGAAGTCGATTTCCTGCTGCCGGCAGCCGGTGAAGACGGCGGCCGCTGCGGCAAGGAACGTAAGGAAGCGTGTTCTGATATTCATAAGAGACAATATTGGTTATTCAGTTTTACCGTTGAGGGAATACAGGTAGGCCTTGCCGGAAACGGTCTCCGGGGTGTTGCCCCTGTAATTCATCAGTTGGCCGAAGATGACTACGTCATCACCCACCTGGATGTCGGTCTGACCGGCCTCGAATTTCTTGTTGCCGAGGTACAGGGCGCGGTACACCTGAAATTCGCCCTCTCCCGTACCGTCGGCGGAGAGGAAGAAGGAGGCGTTGCCGTAGGTGCCGCCCTCGGTGTAGGTGCCGCCGGAGGCGATCCGGCAAATCTTGCCCTTCACATACACATCGTCCACGTGCTCGAATTCCGTGTTGGAGGTCCAGGTAAGACCGGCAACTGCGGCGGCCGCCTCGGCCGGGGTGTATGGATTCGAGAGTGTCCCCTTTTCATTGGCCCCGGTGATCTTGGTGGCGATGACGTTGAGGAACTTTCCGCCGCTGGAAAGACCGTTGTAGTAGCCGGTCACGGTGATGACCTGGCCGTCGAAAGCGGCGGCGCCGAGGGATTCCACCGGATAGACGATGCTACCCTGCTTGACACCGGTGTCCACCCCGTCGAATTCGACGTTGTAGTAGTTGCCGGAGACATGGAGGGTGCCGGTGAACTGGATGTACTCGGCGACGGAAGCCTCATAGGTGAGCGCTTCGGCCGTCACATCCTTGACGGCGGGATGATTGACGGTGGCGGTACCGGTCTTCTCCACGCTGGTGAGCGTGGCCAGTTCGGGCACGCCGTTGTAGGTGGTCTTGGTGGCGAGCACCTTCACCACGTCACCCGGCTCCACAGCATTGGCGCCGCTGTCATAGGCGTAGATGGCGGTGGTGCCGTCGGAAACCACGAAACCGCGGCCGGTCTTGGCGACCACGACGGACTCGAGGGTCTCCACGCCGGAATTGTCGGGCAGGGCCACGATCTCGGTGATGGACTGGCCGGTGGGCGGAACGCCTTCCTGCGTGACGGTGATGCTCTTGGAGGAGTTGGCGGCCTTGAACTGGATGGTCGCGGTACGCGAGGCTGTCGTCGTGTTCGCGTCATAGGTGAAGGAGTACAGGACTGCATCCCCTTCTCCGGCTGCGATGTCGGACACCCGCACCCAATCCTCGGACGGAAGGACGACCATGCCGTTGGCCTTGGACACGACGGAAACCGAGAAAGTACCCGCCTCGCTGCTCACGGTGACATCGGCGGGATCCACCTCGATCAGGGACTTCTCCACGCTGATGAGCGTGGCGTCCACCAGTTCGAGGGTCGTTCCGTTATAAAGGGTACGCGGTCCCTGGACCGTGATCACGTCTCCGGCATCCACGCCGAAGGTGGCCCAGCCGCCGGCATCCTTCGGATACTGGCCCTTCGCGTTGAACAGGCCGTAGATGTAGATGGAGCCGGTCTCGTCGGCAATGTACAGGTTGCCGTAGTTCGTGTTGACGATGGAGGTCACGGTACCGCGGACGCGGAACGTCTGGCCGTCGTTTCCGGCCATGACTTCGGCGATCGTCGAGAGCGGGGCTTCGACGTCGCCCGGACCTTCCTGGAAGATGGTGAAGCGCTGCTGCTTGCCGCCCACCGTCACCCGGAGTTCCAGCGAACGCTCGCTGTCACCGGTATTCGGTTCGGCGAAAAAGACGATGTAGTCGGAGCCTGCGCCGCCGCTGGTGGGCGTGATCGTGAGCCAGTCGGGAATGGCCGACGTGTCGAAGGACCAGGAAGCGGTCGCTTCGTAGGCGGAGGAATTGGTGCCGCCCCCGAGCGGCAGGCCGATATAGGACTTCTCCACCCGGAATTCGGCGATGGAGGAAACCACCTGCTCCTGCGCGCAGCCGGCGGCGAGCGCCGCACCGGCGAGGATGGAAAGGAAGTAGGATCTGAATTTCATATCGTAACGCGCTTACAGGTTAGTTGAACATGTATTTGACGCCGATCTGCATGTACCAGCAGTTGCCCAGGGTGTGGCTGTAATCCCAGGTCTTCGCGCCGGGCTCCACCATCGTGGAGAACACCGGAACGCCGTCCGTGTCGGTGTATTCGTACTTGAGGATCTTCGCATTGCCGCTGGTATCCTTGGGGACTTCGGGACTGAAGGTCTTCGCCACGCCCCAGCGGGAGTTGAACAGATTGCCGATGTTCTGGACATCCAGGCTCACCTGCAGGGTGTTCCGGACGTCTCCCATCCGAACGATGAAGTCGTGGGCGAAACGGAAGTCGAACACGTGACGGATCGGCTGGCACACCGCATAGGCCTCGGCATATCCGCCCTTGTGGGCGGTCAGGTACTCGTCCTGGCTTGCGAACGTCCAGTACGCCTCCTCGCTCGCCTGGTCGATGAAGCGGATCTCGCTCTTGTCCCGGGGGATGTACATCAGGTCGTAGGCGTTGCCGTCGCCGTTCAGGTCGTTGGCGTAGATGAAACTGTTGCCCGAGTAACGGAGACCTTCATAGAACAGGCTCCAGTGGTTGTGGGCGGCGTCCGTATAGGCGATGGAAGCCATGAAACGGTCGGGCAGGTTGTAGGAGGAATTGTGCAGGATGTTGTAGTTGGGGCCGTCCACGGAAGGGATGTATTTCCAGGCGGCGGAAGCGTTGGAACCCGGCATGCCGGTGATCTCCTTGTTCACGGTGTGGGTGTAGGAGGCGGTGATGCTCATGTTCCGCACCGGCTCCGTGTTCAGGGAGATGGAAGCGACGGAACCATAGCCCTTGTTCGTGTTGGTGAGCACGTAGGCGTCATTCTTGGTGTACCGGTAGTCGGCGGGATAGATGTGGCGGTTGTCGGCGCCGTTGAAGGTGACCCAGCCCGCGTTGTCCTCCGGGATGTTGTAGTTGGTGAGCATCACGCCGTTGACGGTCTTGTTGAAGATGTACTCGGCGCTGACGGTCAGCGGGAAGTCGAACGGGAAGGTGTAATCCACCGCGACGGAACTCTTCCACACCTGGGGCATCTTGAAGTTGTAGTCCACGCCGGCGACTTCGCTGGGAGCGGGCGCCGTCGCGGGCGTGATGGAAGTCGCATACTTTTCCGGGTCGATGCCGTTGAGGATCCTCAGGATCTCCCAGCGGTCGGTGACGAGTTTTCCGCCGGGCATCATCTTGCTCAGGACATCGGGGTTCGTCATATAGGTAAGACGGCCTTTCACGATACCGGCGTTGGTGGGCATGTTGGTGAAGAACACCAGCGGGATGCGGCCGGAGAAGAGGCCGGTGCCGCCGCGGAACTTCAGGCTCCGGTCACCGAAGACATCCCAGGAGAAGCCCAGACGGGGGCTCACCTGGATGCTGGTCTTAGGCCACTTGCCGGTATCCACGTGCTTGCCGCCGAAGTCGAGGGCCATCGTCGCGTTGTTCGTCATCACGTCGGCGTTGTTGAAGGACAGGTTGTCCAAGCGCAGGCCGGCGGTGAGTTTGAAGCGGTCGCTCACGGCCCATTCATCCTGGACATAGGCGCCGACCTGGGCGAAACGGACCTTCGCGGAAGGATACTCGTCCCCGTCGAAGCCCCAGTCGAAGGCCATTTCGATCGGAGCGTTGCCCGACATGAAATCGCTCATGCTGGCGAAGCGGAACATGCCGGTACCGTTACGCATGTACGTATTGAGCGCCATCTGGGCTTCCACGCTGGCACCGGCGGTGACCTTGTGGGCTCCCAGGTACAGGGTGACATCGTCCTTGATGTTCAGCACCGTGTTCTGCACCTTGTTGCGATAGGTGAACAGTTCGGTTCCGAAATCCATGTACGGTTCCTTGGCATGGTCCGAACCCAGGTCGCCGGCCAGGATCTCCACGAAGGGGAAGAAGCCGCCGTCGTTGCCGCGGACGTCCTGGATGTCGGAATAGGTGACCAGGAGTTGGTTGGAAATCTTGTCCGTCAGACGGCTGTTCAAGTCGGCGGAGACAGTCCAGAGGTTGTTCATCTGGTTGTACAGCGAGTTCGAGAAGACCAGGCCGTACTTCGAGAGCATGCTGTAGGTCATGCCGGCCACATCACGGGACGTGGACGGGGCCGTCCACTTGTTGTTGTTGGTATAGTTGTACCGCAGGGACAGGTGGTGCTTCCGGCTGATGTTCCAGTCCAGGCGCGCCAGGAGTTTCAGGTTGCCCTGGTCCTTGTTGTAACTGCTGTAGGAACCCGGGTCATAGCCGTACTTGTCGATGAGGAAGTTCTTCATCTGCTCGGCCTCGGACGTCCGCACCCGGGTGATCATCCGGGTCTCATCCTCGACGCCGTCCTCGGAAGTGCGCCACTTGATGATTTCCGAGGGACTCGGGGTGCGCTCGGCGTTGACGAAGAAGAACAGTTTGTTCTTGATGATGGGGCCGCCCAGGGTGAAGCCGTACGTGGTCTGGCTTTCCGGCGTGCGCTCGAGGTCCACGTCGTCCACCCGGTTGCCGTGCATGTTCTCGTTCTGGTAATAGACATACGCCGTTCCCCGGAAGGTGTTGGTGCCGGACTTGGTGATGGCGTTGATACCGCCGCCGATGAAGTTCGACTGGCGGACGTCATACGGGGACACCACGACCTGGATTTCCTCGATGGCGTCGATGGAAATCGGGTTGCCGCCGCCCGGAAGCGCCGCGGACAGGCCGAAGTTGTTGTTCACGTTGGCACCGTCCACGGTGAAGTTGGCGGAACGTCCGGAACTGCCGGAGAAGTTCATGTTGTTGCCGCCGTAGGGCGAGAGTTTGGCCATGTCGGAGAAACTCCGGCTGATGGTGGGCATCTCGATCATCTGGCGGGAGGAGATGTTCGTCGAGGCGCCCGTCTTCTCCACCGCCGCGAACTTGGAGGTGGGAGCGGCGATGACGACGGCCTCGGAAAGGAACTCGGAGGATTCCGGGAGTTGGGCGTTCAGGTTGAACGTTTCGGCCAGGGTGAGGGTGACGTCGGTGTAGTTCACCTGCTGGTAACCCAGGCAGGAGACCTCGACCCGGTAAGGGCCGCCGGTGCGCATACCCTGGATGGTGTACAGGCCGTCAGCGTTGGTCACGGAGCCGTAGGACGTGCCGGAGGGCTCGTGGATCGCGACGACGGCGGCGCCGATCACCGGCTCGCCGTTCTGGTCCACCACACGGCCGCCGAGGGACGAGGTCGTCACCTGTGCGGAAGCAGTGATGCCCGCAAGCAGCATGGCCACCGCAAGCACAAGGCTTTTGAGGGGATTGTTCATGGTTATTCAGTTTAGCATATAGTTTCTCTAATTTGCGAATTTAACCATATTTTCTCAAAAGCACAAAAAATCGGAGCCCCTTTTCAAGGGGCCCCGAACAGGCATACTGGCTTGACTTGCAGGCTAGTTGAAGTAGTATTTCAGGCCAAGGAGGACCTGCCAGCACTCGGCGGCGTTGGAATACCAGGTCGAATAGGTCTTGGTCGGGAAAACGTCGTCCACCTTGTTGAAGGAGAACTGCGGGACACCGCGGCTGTTCAGGCCTTCATACTTGAGCGGGCTGATCAGGCCGGTGAAACTGTTCTTGTTGTAGCAGTCCAGTTTGCGGACACCCCAACTGCTGTTGATCATGTTGCCGATGTTGTCGATGGAAGCGCTCACCTGGAACTTGTGGCTGGTGGAACCGAGGCGGAACTTGATGTCCTTCGCCACGCGGAGGTCGAAGCGGTGCACGAACGGGGCGCGGGCCGCATTGGCCTCGGCATACTGTCCCTTGTGCGTGGACAGGTACTTGTCCTGCTCGACGAACCGCCAGAAAGCGTCGCGGTCAGCCTCGGTCGTGAAGGCGACTTCGTCCTTGCTGGCCGGGATGTAGATCAGGTCCGTGGCCAGGCCGTCGCCGTTCATGTCGTTGGAGTAGGTGAAACTGTTGCCGTAGGCGGAATAGCCGGTGTAGTAGAGGTCCAACTGGAGACCGCCGATGAGGTCGATGTAGTAGGAGACGTTGGCGGAAATCTTGTCCGGAACCACATACTGGCTGCGCTGGAGGGTCAGGAAGTTCGCACCGTTCACGGAGGCGAGACCCTGGTAGGCGGAGTTCGCGGCGGAACCCGGCATGCCGGAAATCTCCTGGGATTCGGTCGAAGTGTAGGAGGCCATCAACTTGAGGTTGCGGATGGGCTCGGTCTTGACGGTCAGGTTGAACGTGCTGCCATAGCCTTCGCGGGAATTGGTCAGGATGTAGGCATTGTTCCGGCCGTAGGTGTAACTGCCTTCGTACATCAGGCGGTTGTCCGGGCCCTTGAACCGCTTCGTAACGGCGCTCTCGTTGATGTTCCAGTTCATGAGGCGGGTGCCCCAGATGGTCTTGTTGAACATCCACTCAGCCGTGACGGACAGCGGGAAGGAGGTCGGGAGGTTGATGTCGAACGCGAGGGAACTCTTCCAGATCTGCGGCATGTGGAAGTTCGGATCGACACCGTTGATGTCGGCGCTGGAGCCGATCTGGCCGTCCTGCGGAGTGACGTTGGTGTTCAGGCCGAGGACCTTGATGTAGTCCTCGTTGCTGGTGACGAGGTGACCGCCGGTGGTCTTGCCGCCGTTGAGGGTGGTCAGGACAGAGGTCACGTTCGGATCCTCCACGAGGGCGCCGTTCTTGAGGCTGTGGGAATACTTCACGGTGGTCTGGATCATACCGGCGTTCTGCGGCATGTTCGTGAAGAACACGAGCGGGAGACGGCCCTGGAAGAGGCCGGTACCGCCGCGCACGACGACGCTCTTGTCACCATAGACATCCCAGTTGAAGCCGATGCGCGGGGAAATCTGGACGCGGGTCTTGGGCCACTTGCCGGTATCCACGTTCCTGCCGCCGAAACTGATGGCCTTGATGGCGTTGTTCGTCATGAGGTCGGCGTTGTTGAAAGCGAGCATGTCGGCACGGAGACCGTAGGACAGTTTGAAGTTCGGGGTGATCTTCCACTCGTCCTGGAGGTAGGCGCCATACTGGTCGTAGTTGATGCGGCCGGCCGGGCTGGCGACACCGTTGTTGCCGTAGGTGTAGGCGAAACTGATCGGCAGGTTGCCCTGGAGGAAGTCCTCCACGGTAGCGAAGCGGTAGTAACCGGTACCGTTGCGCATGTAGGAGTTATGGGCCATCTGGTGCTCGTAGGAGGCACCGGCGGTGAGGGTGTGGGAACCCAGGTAGAAGGTCATGTTGTCCTGCACGTTGAGGACCGTGTTCTTCACGCCGTTGTTGTAGGTGAAGAGTTCGTAACCGAGGGAGGTGTAAGGGACATAGCCGCCCTTCTCGTCGATGCCGGACATGATGTCGATGTGCGGGAACGGGGAGGACTTGGAGCCGCGCTGGTCATTGATGTTCGAATAGGTGGCCAGCAGGCGGTTGGACATCGTGTTGGAGAAGCGGCTGTTGAGTTCGGCGGCGACGGACCAGACGTTGTTCATCTCGCTGTACATGTTGTAGGAGAACGGCTGGGAGACGGCGCTGGCGCGGTTGTAGTTGCGGTTGCGGAAGTTGTCGTCGCAGGAGTTTCCGTTCGGGCCCACCCAGTGGTCGTTCTTCGTATTGTTGTAGCGGACGCTGAGTTTGTGGGCGTCGGAGATGTTCCAGTCGATGCGGGCCAGGAGTTTGCGGTTCGCATCGCCGCCGGGATAACTGGTGACGGAGCCCGGATCGTAACCGTAGTCGTTCTTGAGTTTCTCGGCGACCTGGTTCAGGACGGACTCCTTGGAAGCGTCGGCGCGGTCCTTGATGACCTCACCCGGCTTGTTCTGCATCTCGAAGTTCACGAAGAAGAACAACTTGTTCTTCACGATGGGACCGCCGAGGGTGAAACCGTACACCAGGTTGGACTCGGGCTTGCGGTCGCCGAGATTCTGCCCCATGAGTTTGTTGCCCCGGAAGTTCTGGTTGCTGTAGTAGGTGTAGGCCGTGCCCTTGAAGGTGTTGGTACCGGACTTGGTGATGGCGTTGATGCCGCCGCCCACGAAGTTGGACTGACGGACGTCATAGGGAGCCACGACCAGTTGGACCTCCTCGATGGCGTCCAGGGAGATCGGGGTGCCGCCGCCGGGGAGTTTGTCGGAAAGGCCGAAGTTGTTGTTGAAGTTCGCACCGTCCACGGTGAAGTTGGTGGAACGGCCGTCGGAACCGGCGAAACTCATGCCGCTGGCGTAGGGGCTGAGTTTGGTGAGGGCGCTCAGGCTGCGGCCGGAGTTCGGCAGGTTCATCATTTCCTCGTTGGAGACGTTGGTGGAAGCACCGGTCTTGGTCGCGGCGAAGCGGGAAGCCGGCGTGGCCACCACGATCGCCTCGCTCAGGGACTCGACGTCGTCGTTCAGGGAAGCGTCCAGGACATAAGTCTCACCGAGGGCGAGTTTAATGTCGGTATATCTCACGGTCTGGTAACCGAGGCAGGAGACCTCGACGTTGTAAGGACCGCCAGTACGCATGCCCTGGATGGCATACAGACCCTCCCCGTTGGTCACGGCACCGTAGGTGGTACCGGAAGGGATGTGGGTCGCCACGACGGCAGCGCCGATGATGGTTTCACCCTTGGAGTCCACGATGCGGCCGCCGAGGGAGGCGGTCGTCACCTGGGCAAAGGCGACAGTGCCCGCCATCAACATAGTGACAACGAGCAGAAGGCTTTTGAAAGCGTTCTTCATAAGTAAGAAAATATAGAATGAATAGTTGTTTCT
>JAFXMA010000079.1 GCA_017530725.1 Bacteroidales bacterium | reverse complement strand
TTCGGCGAGGTCGTGCACGTGGAAGGCGCTTACTGCCACAACCTCGATCCCTACTGGGACGAGTACCAGGGTGACTGGCGCATGCTCTACAACCGGGAGCACCATGGCGACGTCTATCCCACGCACGGGATCGGCCCCATCTGCGAGGACCTGGATATCCACCGCGGGGACAAGATGGATGTCCTCGTGTCCATGGACACGGACGCCTTCAACGGCCAGGCCATCGCCGACAAGCGCTACGGCAAGGGTGTCGTGGAGAAGTACGCCAACGGCGACAATACCATGACCTTCATCCGCACCCGCAAAGGCAAGACCATCCTGGTCGAGCACAACGTGGTGACCCCGCGTCCGTACAACCGCATGTACCAGGTGACGGGCACCAAGGGCTTCGCCAACAAATATCCGAACGAAGGCCTCGCTCTGGGCACGGAGAACATCAAGTTCACGGCCGTCGATGACCTGGATGCCGAAGAATACATGAGCGACGCCGACCGCGACGCCATCATGGCGGCCTACGAGCACCCGATCTCCAAGGGACTCGCCGAGAAGGCCCGCTCGGTGGGCGGCCACGGAGGCATGGACTTCATCATGGACTACCGGCTCATCTACTGCCTGCACAACGGACTTCCGCTGGACCAGGACGTGTATGACGCCGCCGAGTGGAGTTCCCTCGTGGAACTCACCGAGGTGTCCATCAACCACGGTTCCATGCCGGTCGTGATGCCGGATTTCACCCGGGGAGAGTGGAACAAACTGGACGGCCTGAAGTTCGCGCTGGCAGAATAGCGGGCATAAAAAAGGCGGGGCGTTTGGATTCCCCGCCTTTTTTATGCCTCATCCATACTGACTACGTGCAACTTGATCCCTTTCAACTGGATATAATCCCGTAATTCGTCAGGAAGGTGGTTGTCCGTAACCACGGTGTCCACCTTGTCCAGCATGGAGATGTGGGCGAAACTCCGCTGGTTGACTTTGCTGGAGTCGAAGACCGCGATGACTTCCCGGGCGCAGCCCAGCATCGCCTGGTTCAGGCTGGCTTCTTCGATGTCCGGGGTGGAGATGCCGTCCCGGATGCTGACGGAATCAACGCCCAGGAACAGTTTATCGGTATAGAAATTCTTCAGGTTGGCCTCGGAGAGCAGGCCGACGGTGGAAAAGGACGT
This sequence comes from Bacteroidales bacterium, assembly GCA_017530725.1. Taxonomy (GTDB): domain Bacteria; phylum Bacteroidota; class Bacteroidia; order Bacteroidales; family UBA932; genus Cryptobacteroides. The sequence continues at coordinate 4,839 of JAFXMA010000079.1, read as the reverse complement.
TTTCCGCATGGTCCCGCCCAGGACGATGACCTGGAAATTGGTCTTCTTGTAGAGAGACATCGCGATATCCAGCGCGTTGGTGATGATGGTCAGCCGGAGATTGGAGTCCAGGAACCGGGCCACCTGCATCATCGTAGTGCCGGAGTCGATGATCAGGGATTCCCCGTCCTGAACGAGGCTGGCCGCAAAAGCACCGAGATTCATCTTTTCCCGCTGATGGAGAAGGGCCTTCTCTGAAATCAGGCGGTCTTCATACTGGCTGTTCGAATAAGTGCTCACGGCACCGCCTTTCACCCGGATCAGCAGTTTCCGGTTTTCCAATTCCTCCAGGTCCTTTCGGATCGAAACTTCCGTGACCTTGAAATCCCGGGCCAGTTCCGTCACCTTTACTTTCCCCTTTTTCTTGAGTTCGTTCAGAATCAGCGTTCTCCTCTCTTTGGCAAAATAGTGTCGCTCCATGCGGTTTTGGCATTACGTAAAAAACAAAAGCAGACCTTTCGAAACGAAAGAAAATCAACCAAACCTTTCGTTAAAAGACTGAATATATGCGCAAAATTACATAAAAAAAGGACTTTTCCCAAAACTTACTTGCAAATAGAAAAACTATTTCTCATTTTTAAAAGAAAAAACGGGTTATAATGGAATTATTAGACTGTCACACTTTACGGGAGATTTTTCATCAGCCCAAGATGTGGAGAGAAACTTTCGAGACCATCCAGGCGCAGCGGGATGACCTGGAAGCGTTCTTCAGGAAGATTTCGTTCGGTCCGGATTCGGACATCATTTTCACCGGGGCCGGCACATCGGCCTTCGTGGCGGATATTGCGACCGCCCTCTATACGCGCTTGGGCTATCGGAACACCCGGTCCATTCCGACCACCGATATCGTATCCTGCCCTGAGTATTGCCTGACTCCGGGTCAAAAACTGGTTGTTTCCTTTGCCCGTTCGGGAGACAGCCCGGAAAGCGTTGCCGCCTATAACATCGTGCGCCAAGTCTGCAAGGAGTCGTTCCATCTGGTCATCACCTGCAATCCGAACGGCTATCTGGCCCGCTGCGCGGATCCGCAGAAGGACTATGTCCTGACCCTCCCGGACGGAACCAACGACAGAAGCCTGGCCATGACCAGCAGTTTCTCCTCGATGCTCCTGGCCTCCATCCTGGTGCAGGAAACCGATTCACTGGATGCGGCAGACAGGAAACTCTCGGAAGCCATCCGTTTTGCCGGATGCTTCCTTCAGGAAGATTCCCTGGAAAAACTCCAGGCCCTGACGGAGCGGAAGGTCTCCCGGGCGGTATTCCTAGGCTCCGGTCCTCTGAAAGGCGTAGCCTGCGAATGCCACCTGAAACTGCAGGAACTCACCGATGGGGCCATCATGTGCTCCTACGACTCCTTCATGGGGTTGCGCCATGGGCCGAAGGCGGTCATCAAGGACGATACGCTGGTCATCTACCTGCTGTCGGACAAACCGTACACCCGGCAATATGAACTGGACCTGATCCGCCAGGTGGGTGCGCAGCACCATCCGGCCGGACAGGTCATCGTCTCCACGGTCCCGAGCGGATACGAAGGGGAAGGGATCGATTTCGAACTGAATGCCGGCCCCGCCGGGTCTCTGCCGGCCGCCGGCGCCTACAGGTACATCCCCTATGTCCTGGTGGGCCAGTTGCTGGGCTACTTCTTCTCCCTGTCCCGGAACCTCTCCCCGGACAATCCCTCCGTCTCCCATACGATTTCCCGGGTGGTGAGCGGCGTGAAGATCTATGATTACGAATAAAGGCTAAACCCGCTTCTTCATGAAAAGCATGAATCGGTTCGTATTCTGTCTGACAGTCTGCTCCGCGCTGCTGCTTGCGGCCGGCTGCTCTTCGGACCGGGTCGTCCGGAGCGGAGACCTGGCGGTGTCGGTGGACGGGGACATGCGTCTGATCGTCTCGACCCCGCTGGCCAAGCAACCGCTGATGACAGAAGCCTCGACCTTCAGTTCACTTTCGGTGGAGGGACAGGTCCCCGCCTTCACCCTGGTCGGCACGGAAACGCAGTCCGTAAACGACGCATTCGGCAAGGGGACCGCCCGGGTCTTCCTCGGTGAAGCCGCGTTCGGGGATGGAAAGATCCGGGAGGAATTGACACTCATCACGTACGAGCGCTTCCCCTCCACCATCATCGCACGCGCGTCCTTTACAAACGCGACCGGAAAGCCCATCTCCGTAGAGGGATGGACCATGGACCGCCTCGAAGTAGCCACCGGGGAACCGGAGCCGTATTTCTGGACCTTCCAGGGACAGTCGACGGAAGCGCGGGCGGACTGGATCCTGCCCATCCGGGAGGAATTCTTCCAGAAGAACTACATGGGCATGAACGATTCCGATTACGGCGGCGGCGTTCCCGTCACCTGCCTCTGGCGCCGGGACGCCGGCCTGGAAATCGGCCATCTGGAGCCGGTCCCCCAACTGGTCAGCCTGCCGGTGGAGAAGAAGGCGGGAGAGAACAAGGCCACGATTTCCATGACGAAGGAATTCAATACACCCGTGGCGTTGGAGGACGGCGTATCCCTGGAAACCTATACCACTTTCATCCATGCTTTCAAGGGCGACTGTTTCAGCGCCCTGCGCCGCTATGCCGGACTGCTTGAATGCGTGGGCATCGTGATGCCTGAAAGCGAGCCGGACGCCTTCGAACCGGCCTGGTGCGCCTGGGGCTATGAGCGCCTGTTCACCATCGACGAGATCGTGGGCACCCTTCCGAAGGTCAAGGAACTGGGCTTCAAGTGGGCTACGCTCGATGACGGCTATCAGATCGCGGAAGGAGACTGGGACCTCAATAGGGACCGTTTCCCCCGCGGGGATGCCGATATGAAATACATGGTGGATAAAATCCACGAATACGGGCTGAAGGCCGACCTGTGGTGGGCGCCGCTGGCCGCCGATCCGGGTTCGAAGTTCCTGGTGGAGCATCCCGATGCCTTGATCCTGGACCAGGAAGGGAACCCCAGGGACATCACCTGGTGGGACAGTTGGTTCCTCTCCCCGGTGGACCGGAACGTCCTGGACTGGACCCGGGGGCTCGTGGAGAAATTCATGCGCGTATATGGCTACGAGGGCTTCAAGTTGGACGGCCAGCACATGAACGCGGTACCGCCGGACTACAACCCGGCCCATCATCCGGACGATCCCGAGAAAGCCGTGCGGGAACTCCCGACGTTCTTCAAACTGATCTACGATACGGCCCGGAGCATCAATCCGCATGCCGTCGTCCAGTATTGCCCCTGCGGCGACTGCTTCTCCGTCTATCACCTGCCCTACGTCAACAAGACGGTCTCGTCCGATCCGACCAGCAGTTGGCAGATCCGCACCAAGGGCTATGTCCTTCGCGCCCTGGCTCCCAAGACCGCCTATTACGGCGACCATATCGAACTCTCCGACGGCGGCAACGACTACCCGACGCAGTTGGGCATCGGCGCGGTCCTCGGTACGAAATTCACCTGGCCGAAGGAGAACCCGCGGCTGAAAAAAGGAGAGGAGGGCTATCTCCTCACCCCTGAAAGGGAAGCCCTGCTGAAAAACGCCCTGGACATCTTCTACACCAAGGATTTGGTACATGGCGAATACGTTCCCGGCCTGTATGACATCGGCTTCGACTATCCCGAGACGCATGTCCTCACCCGGAACGGGAACCTGTATTACGCTTTCTACGCCCGGACCGGGAAACCGGGGACGCAGGTGGAACTGCGGGGGCTGCAGCCGGGGAAGAAATACCGGGTGGAAGACTATTACCGTCATCTTTACCAGGATGAAATCACCGCCACGGACGAAACGGTCCTTTCGGTCCCGGTGACGGATTTCCTGCTGCTGGAAGTTTCTGAAATCGAATAACCATATCTAATTCTCTAACACATCTTTTATGAAAAAAGCACTTATTCTAATCTTATCCCTGCTTGCCGGGCCGGTGCTGTTCGCACAGGTCACCATCCAGGGCGAGATCAAATCAAGTGGTGACAATCAACCACTTGTAGGTGTCGGCATCATGGAGAAGGGAACCTTGAACGGTGTGGTCTCCGACATGGATGGAAAGTATTCCATCTCGGTGAAGGGGTCCGATGCCGTGCTGGTCTTCTCCAGCATCGGTTTCAAGACCGAGGAGATTGTCGTCGGAAACCAGCGTACGATCAACCTCTCCATGGAAGAGGACCAGCAGTTGCTGGATGAGGTCGTCGTCCTGGGTTATTCCTCCAAGACCAGGGGGGAAATCACCAGTGCCGTCTCGATCGTGAATGAAGAGAAACTCAAGGATGTCGTGACCAGCGACCTCGGCCAGATGCTGCAGGGTAAGGTCGCAGGTGTCTCCGTCATCAATTCCAGCGGCCTGCCTGGTTCCTCGGCTTCCATCCGCATCCGCGGTACTTCTTCGCTGAATGCTCCGCAGGAGCCGCTCTACGTGGTGGACGGTATCATCGGCGGGTCCTTCGATCCCAACGATGTGGAGGCCGTCACTGTCCTGAAGGACGCCGGTTCCACCGGTATGTACGGTGCACAGGCCAACGGCGGTGTCATCGTCGTCTCCACCAAGAAAGCCAAGGGCGACAGACTGCAGTTCAATTTCAAGTCGACCGTGGGTATGGCCCAGCCCGACTTCAGCCGCCAGCGCCTGATGAACTCCCGCCAACTGTACCAGTACTACCGGGAATACTACCGCGACCCGGAAACGGGACTCGTGGACGACGTCGCCATGCAGTCGGTCGCTCCCCTGTCGGTGATGAACACCGATACGGACTGGCGCGGCCTGGTCTACCGGAATGCGCTGCTGCACAGCCATCACCTCTCGGTAGCGGGCAGGAC
>JAFXMA010000078.1 GCA_017530725.1 Bacteroidales bacterium | reverse complement strand
GAGTTCGGCGCCCTGGAGAGCGTGAAGGCCGCCAGCGACCTGATCAGCCCGGTTTCCGGTACGGTCGTCGCCAAGAACGAAGAACTCGATGACGCCCCCGAGAAGGTCAATGAGGACGCCTACGAGAACTGGATCATCAAGGTGGAGATGTCCGATCCGTCCGAGTTGGACGCCCTGATGGACGCCGCCGCCTACAAGGCCCACATCGGAGAGTAGGCATGGCCGGATTCCCGTATTTCCCGCATACCGACGCCGATGTCCGGTCGATGCTGGACCGGATCGGCGTCAAGAAGGTCGAAGACCTGTATGCGGACGTTCCGCCGGAGTTCATCAAGAAGGGCGCCTACGCCCTTCCCGATGCGATGTCCGAGCCGGAGGTCCGCGCCTGGCTGAACGCGCTCGCCGGGATGAACGCCAAGATGAAGGTGTTCGCCGGCGCCGGTGCGTATGACCACTACACGCCGTCGGTGATTCCCTACATCACCTCCCGTTCCGAATTCCTGACGGCCTACACGCCGTATCAGTGCGAGATTTCGCAGGGCACGCTCCGGTACATCTTCGAGTACCAGAGCATGGTGTGCGAACTCACCGGGATGGACATTTCCAACGCGTCCCTCTACGATGGCCCGACGGCCGCCGCGGAGGCGATGAAGATGACCGTGGCCTGCGCGAAGAAGAAGACGCGCGTGCTCCTGTCGAAGGGCCTGCTCCCGCACGTGGTCAAGGTCGTGGAGACCTATGCGAAGTTCCATGGCGTGCAGATCGGCTATGTCCCCATGGCGGACGGCCAGACCTCCCTGGAGGCCCTGAACGCCGAACTCGCGGTGGGTGACGTCGCCGGTGTCATCGTCCCGGAAATCAACCGCTTCGGCCTCATCGAGGACCACACCGGCTTCGCCGATGCCGTCCACGCGGCCAAGGCGCTCCTGGTGGAGTACTGCGATCCGTCCACCCTCGCCGTGATCAAGTCTCCCGCGGAGTGGGGGGCCGACATCGCCGTGGGCGACGGCCAGTCGCTGGGCATTCCGCTCTGCTTCGGCGGCCCTTACGTGGGCTTCATGGGCGTGAAGAAGGAGTACATGCGCAAGATGCCCGGCCGTATCGTCGGCCAGACCACGGACAAGGACGGCAAGCGCGCGTTCGTGCTCACCCTCCAGGCCCGCGAGCAGCACATCAAGCGTGAGAAGGCGACTTCCAACATCTGCTCCAACGAGTCCCTGATGGCCCTCTGGGTGACGGTGTACCTTTCACTGATGGGGCCGGAAGGCCTCCGCGAGGTGAACCGGCTCAGTTGCGACGGGGCCCATTACCTCAAGGACCAACTCCTGGCGACCGGCAAGTTCGAGGATCCGTTCCCGGGCAAGCCGTTCCTGAAGGAATTCGTCCTGAAGCCCAGCAAGCACCCGGGTCTCGTGCAGAATGACCTGGAGAAGGCGGGCTTCTTCGCCGCGCTCGAGACGGAGGAGGGCTATGCCTCCTTCTGCGTGACCGAGCAGCGTACCAAGGAAGAGATCGACGAACTGGTGAAAATCGTAAAGGAGGGTTAGGCCATGAAATATTACGACAAACTCGTTTTCGAGCTTTCGCAGAAGGGCCGTGTCGGTTACTCTCTGCCTGCCAATCGTTTCCCGGCCGCACCTGAACTTCCGGTTCAGTTGAGGAGGGAGGCTTCCCTGGACCTTCCCGAGGTGAGTGAGGCGGACGTGGTGCGCCACTATACGAACCTTTCGCAGATGAACTTCGGCGTGGACACCGGCTTCTATCCGCTGGGCTCCTGCACGATGAAGTACAATCCCAAGATCAACGAAGAGGTGGCCGCCCTGCCGGGCTTCACCGGCCTGCATCCGCTGATGCACGCCGGGCTCACGAAGGGCGCCCTGAAGGTCTATCAGGAGATGGAGAAGGCGCTTGCCGCCATCACCGGCCTGTATGCCTTCACCTTCGACCCTTGCGCCGGTGCGCACGGTGAACTCACGGGCCTGATGATCATGCGTCAGTACCACCTGATGCGCGGCGACCTCAAGCGCACGAAGGTCATCGTCCCGGACAGCGCCCATGGCACGAATCCCGCTTCCGCGGCCGTCTGCGGCCTGGAGGTCGTGGAGGTCAAGTCCCTGGAGAACGGCCGCGTGGACGTGGAGGCCCTGAAGCCGCTGCTGGACGACACGGTCGCCGGCATGATGATGACGAACCCGAACACGCTCGGCCTTTTCGAGACCCAGATCAAGGAGATCACGGAACTGGTCCACGGGATCGGCGGCCTGATGTACTACGACGGGGCGAACATGAACCCGATGATGGGCGTGGTCCGTCCGGGCGACATGGGCTTCGACATCATGCACCTGAACCTGCACAAGACCTTCTCGACGCCGCACGGCGGCGGCGGTCCCGGCAGCGGTCCGGTGGGTGTCGCCGAACATCTGGTGGACTGCCTGCCCGACATCCGCGTTTCCGGTTTCCACGGCAACTTCGGGGTCATCCTGCGCGCCTACGCGTACATCCTGATGCTCGGGAAGCAGAACCTGAAGAAGGTGGGCCAGTACTCGGTCCTCAGCGCGAACTACATCAAGGAGTGCCTGAAGGACGCGTATAAACTCCCGATCGAGGGGGTGTGCAAGCACGAGTTCGTCTTCGACGGTCTCATCAATGACGGGGCCCACGACGACGTCCACGGGGCCACCACCCTGGATGTGGCGAAGCGCCTGCTGGACTTCGGTTTCCATGCGCCGACCATCTATTTCCCGCTCCTGTTCCATCAGGCGCTGATGATCGAACCCACGGAGACCGAATCCAAGGAAACCATCGACGCGTTCATCGACGTGATGCACAAGATCGCCGCCGAGGCGGCCGAGGATCCCCGGATCCTGCAGGACGCTCCGCACGGCGCTCCCATCAAGCGGCCCGACGAAACCGCCGCGGTCCGCAACCCGATCCTCAAGTTCAAGGACGCGCGGTAGTAATTTAGTTTTAGACAGGGGAGGGGTCAGGGGTGTCCGGGGGACTCCGCTTCGCTCCGGCCCCTCCCATTGTCTCCTGCGTCCCCGCCCAAGGCGGGAACTTGTATCCAACGGGCCCCTCCCCCTGTACTTGTCCGGGGGTGGACAAGCCCCCGGACACTCCTGACCCCTCCCAAATTCCATTATTTTTGCTCTAATTATATGCAAGATTAACGGAGTTTGGGATTTATTGATTGTATGCGACCGATTTTGAAGAATATTTTACGGTGGACGGCTGTGCTGGGCGTCCTGGTGCTGCTTTCGGCTTGCGCGAAGGAAGGGGATTACAGCCCCTTTTTTCCGGATGATCCCTATGGCGACTCCGACCCGGAGCGTGGGACGCAGGACCTGGCTATCGGTACGGTCCTTTCCCGGGACGGGGTGCGGTACATCCGACTGGATGAGAAGAGTCGCAGCCAGGTGATGAATCCCCGGGAGATTGCGGACATCCAGGATGGAGCGCGGGTGTTCCTGCAGTACCGCTATGTGGTGACATCGGCCATCGCCGATTTCTGCACGGATGCCATCCTGGTGGAATGGGCATCGCCGCTGGATATGGGCGAAATCCGATACGACATGCAGGCGCGCAGCGGGGATCCGGTGGACATCCTGACGGACTGGATCACGTGCCTGGAGGACGGGTTCCTGACCTTGCATTATTCGATCCGGGCTTCCGGAAGCGTGAAACACGGTTTTTCCCTCTATCCCAGTGTCGAACCCCTAACCTATCGCCTCGTGCACGACGCGAATGGGGATACGAAAGGCAGCCAGACCGACGGAATCGTCTGTTTCGACGTATCCGCGCTGCTGCCCGAGACGGGGGAGGAGGCCGTGACGCTGAGCCTGGATTATATCGATCTGAACAATACGGAGAAACGCCTGACGGTTGAATATCGCTCCCCGAAATAGCCGGTCCGAAGAAGAACTGGTGCAACAGGTGCGCCGGCAGGACCGAACTGCGATGAAGATGCTCTACGACCGTTATGTGGGGTATCTTACGGCCGTTTGCGCCCGGTATATCCCGGACGACGACGAGGTGAAGGACATCCTGCAGGAAGCGTTCGTGAAGATTTTCCGGACGATGGACCGGTTCTCCTGGCGCGGCGAGGGATCCCTGAAGGCGTGGATGACGCGGATCGTGGTGAACGATTCGCTCAAGTTCCTGAGGCGGAAGAAGCCGCTTCCGCTGTCGGCGACGCTTACCGAGCCGGTGGACGAGGAGGAGCCCGCCTTTGCCGATGTCCCGCTGGATGTCATCCAGGGGATGATCCGGAAGTTGCCGGACGGCTACCGGACAGTGTTCAACCTGTTCGTGTTCGAGGACAAGTCCCACAAGGAGATCGCCTCCCTGCTGGGCATCAAGGAAAACAGTTCCGCCAGCCAACTCTTCCATGCGAAGGCGCTGCTGGCCCGGTGGATCAAGGAATATATCAAACGGAATGACAATGGATAACGAGTGGAAAAAGAGTCTGCGGGAACGCTTCTCGGACTATTCCGCCCCGGAGCCGGACGGGCTCTGGGAGGGGATAGAACAGGGGATTGCCGGGAAGCCGCGCAGAAAATGGCTCCCCGTGTGGCTGGTGTCCGGCGCGGCCGTGGCCGCGGCTGTGGCCCTGGGCGTCTTCCTCCGTCCGGAGAATACGCTGGAAACGCCTGACTTGCAGCAGCAGGGCACCCTGGCCGAATCGGTCCTTCACGGTGCTTCGGCTGAACCGGCAACCGGAACGGTCGTTGCCGATCCTGCGGAAGAACCGGTTGCCGAGCCTGTCGAAGCAGCCGCTGTCCGCTCCATTCCGTTCGGAGTAGCGTCTCGCCAGACCCTGTTGGCGGAGGCTCCGGCTGTTCCTGTTCCCGTCCCTTCGGACTTCGTTCCGGACGCCGTCCCTGACGGGATTCCTGCCATCGTCCCCGAAACAGTCCCGACCGGGGAAACCCCTATTTCAGAAAAGGCCGACGCTGTCCCCGAAACGACCGCTGAGACACATCGCGAAATCGTGATTCCTCCGGAAGCGGAGCCGGCCATCGTCGGCGTTCCGCCGAAGGAGCCGCCGCGGAAGCGCTTCAGCGTGGGTGCATACGGAAATGGCGGCCAGGGATCGGCCGGGCAGACCCGCGGATATGGGATGAACCAGACCCAGGCGTATATGACGCGCGCCGTCTGGGACAACACGAGGAATGACATGAACGCGGTGGTGCGCATGCTGGCATCGAACAAGGCCTCCACCTTCCAGGTCCGTCATTCGGCGCCGCTGCGGGCCGGGGTGACCTTCTCCTATGGGCTCACGCCCCATCTGAGCCTGGTGAGCGGAGTGAACTGGACCTATCTGGGCAGCGAATTCGAGGAAACCGCCGGCACGATGCGGACGGTGACCGCCCAGGATCTCGGGTACCTCGGCGTGCCCCTGCGCCTGGAGGCGGGTGTCCAGGTGTGGAAGTGGCTGTGGGTCCACGCCGGCGTCGGTGGCATGGTGGAGAAGGGCCTGATGGGCTCCTCCCGGACGGATACCTGGGTGGACGGCCAGACTGTGGAATCGGTGAAGAATCCGCGCCCGGATATGGGCGGCCTGCTGTGGTCGGTCGGAGCCCTGGCCGGTGCCGAAGTGCGCCTGAGCCCTTCCATCGGCCTGTACGTATCGCCCGGCCTGGAGTATCACTTCGACAACGGCGCCACCGTCCGGTCGGCCTATACCGAGAAACCGCTCGGCTGGTCGGTGAACGTCGGCGCCCGTTTCCATTTCGGGGAATAATCCGTACCTTTGCGGTATGGAACTGTATGAATATGCCCGTCCGGCGCTGTTCGCCGGCAAGAAAATCCTGTATGTACATGGGTTCGCCTCCTCCGGGGCGAGCGGTACGGTGGGACGGATGCGTCTGCTGCTGCCGCAGGCGACCGTCATCGCGCCCGACCTGCCGGTGGATCCGCACGAGGCGCTGCAACTGCTGAAGGATCTCTGCGCCCGCGAGCAACCGGACCTTGTCGTGGGTACGTCGATGGGAGGCATGTACACCGAGCAACTCGCCGGCTTCGACCGGATCTGTGTCAATCCCGCCCTCCATCTGGCCGATACCATCCTGAAAAACAACGGATTGGGCAAGCAGGAGTTCCACAGCGTCCGGCAGGACGGACAGACCTCTTTCATGGTCACGAAAGCCCTCGTGGAGGAATACCGGGCCGTTTCCGACGGCCGGTTCGCCGTGGTGGAGCCTGAGCGTGTGTACGGCCTTTTCGGCACGAAGGATACGATGGTGAACTGTTTCGACGAGTTCGCGGCGCATTATCCCCAGGCCCTCCATTTCGACGGCGAGCACCAACTCAACGACCATACCTTCCTGTGGTCGCTGCTGCCGGTGATGCAATGGATCGACGACCGGCAGGAAGGCCGCTCCAAACGGACGCTGATGGTGGAGTTGGACGATGTCCTGCGGGATACAAGAAACGACCTCCCCATCGGGGAGGCCTTCAAGGTGTTCCATCATCTCTCGGAGATCTATGACACCTACATTGTCTGCCGGGAGGACCCGAACCGGACCGAACTCTGGGGCGAAAACGTCCGTTGGGCAGAAACCCACATCGGCGTTCCCACCTGGAACCGCGTCCTCGTGGGCAATCACCCCGAACTCCTGATGGGCGACTATCTGCTGACGCGCAGCGAGTGCGACGGTTTCCTGGGCACGGTGCTGAAGTTCGGCGAAGACCCTTTCCGCACCTGGGCGGACGTCCAGACCTTCTTCGACCGCCTGGGCGGGCAGTAAGTGTCGATGGTGGTCCACCGGCTGGACCTCCTTCAGCGAAATACCTAAGAAAACGCCGATGGTGGTCCAGTCAATGGACCACCATCGGCAGTATTGGGCGGCAGGGAGAAGGATCAGTCGATGAAATCCGTGATTTCCTTCAGGTTCGCCTTACGGCCCTGCGCGTCGTCCACGACGAGGACGGTTCCGTCGTAACGCTTGGCTTTGCGGCTGATTTCCAGCGGGTTGAATCCTGGGGAGACCAGGATGAGGCCCTTGACCTTCCTGGGATTGTCGAAGGCGACGGTGCTGGCGGTGAGACAGCCGTTCGCCTCGCCCAGGAAATAGACCTTGTCCGCGTCCACGTGCCGGAGTTTCAGGATGCCCTTGAGGACGGTTTCCAGTTCCTTGGAGCGGGCTTTCTCACCGTCTCCCTGGAAGTCGAAGCAGTAGGCGACGGCACCTGTTCCGGCCAGGGAACGGCACCAACTCTCGCCATAGGACTTGTCCTGGCAGTAAATGACGGCGGGCAGTTTTTCGCCGAGGGTTTCGGACGGGCGGAAGACCTTGCCGTCCACCCGCAGGTCGCGGCTGCCGTAGAAACTGAGATCTTCCACGTCCACCATGACACCGGTTTCCCGGGCCTTGACCGTTTCGCGGGGGGACTTGGTCTTCATCCACCAATAGCCGCCGCCCAGGAGGGCGGCGACTACGACTGCGATACCGGCGGTGATGCCAAGGCGGGAGGCGATGGACACCCCCACCTTCTGCAGGAAGGCATTCACCTTATTTCTGGGCCTTGCCCTGGTTGGCGACGGCGTTCATCTTGGCGGCGATGGCCTCCTGGTCACCCAGGAAGTAATCCTTCACCAGGGAGCCGTCCTCGGCGAACTCGAACACGTACGGGACGGCGGTCGGTAGGTTCAGGCCGATGATGTCCTCGTCGGAGATGTTCTTCAGGTACTTGATGATGCCGCGGAGGGAGTTGCCGTGGGCGACGACGATGAGGCTGTCCTCGGTCTGGAGGTTCGGGAAGATGACTTCCTTCCAGTAGGGGACGGCACGGGCGATGGCATCCTTCAGGGACTCGGTGCGCGGGAGGTCGCAGTCGGCGACTTCGGCGTAGCGGGGGTCGAACTTCGGGTTGCGCTCGTCATCCTCGCCGAGGGGGAGCGGGGCGACATCGAAACTGCGGCGCCAGATCTTCACTTGGGCGTCACCGTATTTCTCGGCGGTCTCGGCCTTGTTCAGGCCCTGGAGGTTGCCGTAGTGCTTCTCGTTGAGTCTCCAACTCTTTTCCACGGGGATCCAGTCCAGGTCCATCTGGTCCAGGATGTTGTTCAGGGTCTTGACAGCCCGCTTGAGGTAGGAAGTGTATGCCTTTCCGAAGGTGAAGCCCTCGGCCTTGAGGAGTTTGCCGGCCTCGACGGCCTCTTCCATGCCCTTGGGGCTCAGGTCCACGTCGGTCCAGCCGGTGAAACGGTTTTCCTTGTTCCAAACGCTCTCGCCGTGGCGGACTAATACGATTCTTTTCATTGACAGGTAGGTTTATGGATTCATTGAATATACAAAAATACGCAAAATCTCGGAGATATCGGGGGAAAATCGTTAATTTTGTATGGTTAACCGATGAGAAGATGACTGACAGACTCATCCTGGGCGTCCTGACGCTCCTTCTCGCGGCCGGTTGCGCCCGCAACCGGTTCGACTACATCGACATCGCCGCTTCCGAGAAGGCCCTTGCGAGCCTTGAGGAAGGTTTCAAGGCCGTGCCGGATTCCGTCGCCGACGGCCGCGTCCTGTACCTGCTGGGGCAAGGGGTTCCGGTGGCCGATGTCCTGGTGTACCAGGGGGAAACGGGGGATGTCCTGTTCCAGGATCCCGCCCTGCCGTTCGGTTATACCTGCGAGACGGTGGGGACCGCCGTGCTCATGGACAGTCTCCATGTGAAGGCGGGACGCCTCTATACGGACGGCGGACTCAACGCCCGGATGCTGTACCTCCAGGACGGGCGGATGTCGCTGGGCGTCCTGAACAAGGTGGCGGATCTCGCCGCCCACGAGGCCTTCATCGGCGGCGTGAAGCCGTCGGTGTGCCTGGACAAGCAGGACGAAGCCGTCTTCCAGCGCACCGTGGAGAAGGTGTGGCTGTCCGGGAACGTCATGTCCGGAAGGACCGTGAAGTCCATCCTCAAGGCGGCCGGCGTGAAGCCCGACGTGAGGACGAAGACCGACAGCCTGTTCTTCCAGCACCGTCATCTTCCCGACCTGGACATCTACCGCATTTCCAATCTGGGCAGGCATACCGGTCCGGTGAAACTCCGTTTCCGCGTCCGGGGGCGCCAGCCCTTCCAGTGGAATCCGGACACCGGCGCGATTTCCCCGGTTTCCTACAAACTCCGGAAACGTTCTACGCGGGTGACCATCCAGACGGTCCCCGGGGACGACACCTTCCTCGTGTTCGGTTCCTTCTCGGAGCGTAAGAGATTGAAAATCAAATAGTATTTCCCGATGGAACTCCAGCCGGTCGCCCTGTATCGCGGAGCCCTCGGCTCCAAGTTCGGAATCCCGCGCCAAAGCGGCCTGGTTCCGTCCCTGCAGGGGCGGATCGTGTTCGAGCCGGCCTTCCGGAACCGGGACGCCTTCCGGGGGCTGGACGGCTTCGACCGTATCTGGCTCATCTGGGGTTTCTCCGCGAACCGGCCAGCGAAAGGGGAGTGGCAGCCTACCGTCCGTCCGCCCCGGCTGGGCGGGAACGAGGCCGTGGGCGTATGGGCCTCCCGGTCGCCTTACCGGCCCAATCCGCTCGGGCTTTCCTGCGTGGAACTGGCCGGGATCGACGGGATGGACCTCCTCGTGCGGGGCGCCGACCTGATGGACGGAACCCCCATCTACGACATCAAGCCCTATGTGGCCTATGCCGACAGTTTCCCCCAGGCGCGCAGCGGCTTCGCTTCCAGCGCACCCGAACCGAAACTCCAGGTCCGTCTGCCGGAGGGCCTGGACCTCTCTCCCGAAGAGCGGGAGGCCCTGACGGCCCTGCTGGCCCTGGACCCCCGTCCCGCCTACCAGGATGACCCCGGCCGGGTGTACGGCATGCCGTTCGCCGGTCGCGACGTGCACTTCCGGGTGGACGGTAACGTATTGACAGTGACAGACTATGATTAATGTGATCGCCCTCGCCGTGCTGCCGGCCCTGATCCTGCTCTACTACACCTATCAGCAGGACAAGATGCAGCGGGAACCCGTCAAGATGGTCGCGAAAGGCTTCGGCTTCGGCTGCCTTTCCGTGTTCTGCTCGTTCTTCATTTCGATTCCGTCCATGCGCCTGGGACTTTTCCCGGAGGAGATCAACTCCCTGGGGGATGCGGTCCGCCAGGCTTTCTTCGGGGCGGCTATCCCGGAGGAGACGGCCAAACTCTTCTGCCTGTGGCTGTTCCTTCGGAAGAACCCGTACTTCGACGAGCGGATGGACGGCATCGTCTATGCCGTGAGCGTGGGCCTGGGCTTCGCGGCCTTCGAGAACGTGGAGTACCTGTTCGCCGCCGGCACCGACTGGGTGACCACCGGCATCGGCCGTTCGCTGACGGCCATCCCGGGCCACTTCGGTTTCGCCGTCCTGATGGGCTATTACTATTCGCTCTACCATTTCGACCGCTACCGCGCCCCGGGCGCCGGCCTCAAGATGTGGCTGTATCCGGTCCTGGGCCACGGGATCTACGATTCGATCGCGATGATGTCGGCCGTGACGCCCCAGTTGAGCGGCGCCATCACCATCGCGATCCTCATGCTCTGCTTCCAGATGATCAAGTGGGCCCGCAAGAGCATGCAGAAACACCTGATCGCCGACGCCTCCGACTACGACACCGGAGGCGTGGATATCCAGGGCTGATGCAAGATTCCGGGATTCCCGGATTTCAACGACATGAGAAGAAGGATCTGCCTGATTGCGGCGGCCGTCCTGGCCGCCTTCACGGCCGCGGCGCAACCCCGCGGCACCGCCACCGTAAGCGGATACATCACGGACGGGACCTCCGGCGAGACCCTGATCGGGGCCGGTGTCCTGGTGGAAGAATCGGCCCGGAAAACGCCCACCGGGGCTGTTACGAACGCGTACGGCTACTACACCCTGACCATCCCGCGCGGGAAAGTGACGCTGCAGTACAGTTATGTCGGGTATGAAAGCGTGGGGATGGAACTGGACCTGCAGCGGGACACGACCGTCAACATCGTCCTGAATCCCTCCGCCCAGATCCGGGAGGCCACGGTGGTGGCCCAGAAGGACGCCGGCATCCAGTCCACCTATCTCGGCGCCATCGACATCCCGCTGGTCCATATCCAGCGCACCCCGGTCATCTTCGGCGAGGCCGATGTCCTGAAGGCCATCCAACTCATGCCGGGCGTCCAGGGTGGAAACGAAGGGTTCACGGGCCTTTACGTCCGCGGCGGCGGCCCGGACGAGAACCTGATCCTGCTGGACGGCGTCCCCATCTACAACGTGGACCACATGCTGGGCATCCTGTCCGTTTTCCAGACGGAGGCCGTGAAGAAGGTCACCCTGTACAAGGGCTCTTTCCCCGCCCGCTACGGCGGCCGCGTGTCCTCCATCGTGGACATCCGCACCAATGACGGCAACATGAAGGAAACGCACGGGTCCATCGGCTTGGGCGTCCTTACGGAGAAGTTCCACCTGGAGGGACCCATCATCCGGGACAAACTGAGTTACTCGCTGAGCGCCCGGGGCCTCCACACGATCTTCTTCGACCCGCTTATCCGGTACTTCGGAAAGCGGATGACCGACGCCGGCGAGGAAGTCTATGGCAATTATTTCTTCTATGACCTGAACGGCAAACTCACCTGGCGCCTGTCCGACTCGGACCGCTTCTTCCTGGCCTCCTACAACGGCCGGGACCAGATGAACGTGAAGTATAATGAGGACGAATCCTATTACTCGGACACCGAAGGGTTCAACCGTTCCAAATTAGGGTTGGGCTGGGGGAACAATGTGGTCTCCCTGCGCTGGAACCACGTGTTTTCCAGGCAGTTGTTCGCGAACACGACCGTGGCCTTCAACCGCTACCGGATGGGGTTGAACAGCGGGATGTGGAGCCAGGGGACCAACTACGACGGGACGAAGTACCGGTACGACTTCGACATCGACTATCTCTCGGGCATCCGGGACTGGAGCGGCAAACTGGACTTCGACTACGTGCCTTCTCCGCGCCACCTCGTGAAGTTCGGCGCCGAGTATATCCACCACACTTTCCTGCCGCAAACGCTGACGGCTGTGACTTTTTCCCAGGAAGGGAATGAGAAGGCCGATACCAGGAATACCTATGGGAACACGACCCCGTACCGGGGGCACGACATCTCCCTGTACGCGGAGGACGATTTTTCCGTGACGGACCGCCTGACGGTCAATCCGGGCCTGCATCTGTCCCTGTTCAACACGGACGGAAAGAGTTACTGGAGCCTCCAGCCGCGGGTTTCCGCCAAATACGCCTGGGACGGCGGCTGGTCCCTGAAGGCCGGCTACGCCCGGATGGCGCAGTATGTCCATCTGCTCAGTTCCGCCCAGATCGCCCTGCCCGTGGACCTGTGGGTGCCCATCACCAAGGACATCAAGCCGGTCACCTCGGACCAGTACTCCGCCGGTGTCTATTATGACGGGATCCGGGGATGGGAGTTCTCGGTCGAGGGCTATTACAAGGCCATGGACAACATTCTGGAATACAAGGACGGGACGCTGATGATTGCCACGAACACCGGCTGGGAGACCAAGGTGGAGATGGGAACCGGGCGGGCGATGGGCCTGGAGTTCTTCGTGCAGAAGACGGCGGGGCCCCTGACGGGCTGGATCGCCTACACCCTGGCGAAGTCCGACCGGCTGTTCCCGGACGGGTCCATCAA
Organism: Bacteroidales bacterium; assembly: GCA_017530725.1. GTDB lineage: Bacteria > Bacteroidota > Bacteroidia > Bacteroidales > UBA932 > Cryptobacteroides. The sequence continues at coordinate 10,913 of JAFXMA010000078.1, read as the reverse complement.
CCTGGGGGAGCGTTTCCCCTACAAGTATGACCGGCGGCACAACTTCAACATCAACCTGAACTGGCAGGTGACCCCGCGCATCGACCTGAGCGCCACCTTCGTCTTCGCGACGGGCGGCACGACGACGCTCCCGGTGCGCCAGACGGCCATCCTGCCCCCGGGCAGCGACTGGGTGCAGTCCGCGGATTTCGTGGAGCACCGGAACAATTACCGCCTGCCGCCGAGCCACCACCTGAACGTGGGGGCGAACTTCCACCGCAAGAAGCGGCACGGGGAAAGGATCTGGACCCTGGGCGTGTACAATGTGTATAACCAGATGAATCCGAACCTGGTCTTCCTCCACTACGAGACCAAGCGGCCTACGCCGGAGGCCGAACCCGTGACCAACCTCGTGATGGAGCGGGTCACCATCCTGCCCATCGTTCCTTCCGTCAGTTACACCTATCAATTCTGAGCCGCCATGAGAAAGTTGATTCCGATCCTGATGACTGCTTTCCTCGCGGCGGGATGCTACGAGGAAATCCTGATTCCCACCGAGGACAAGGACCCGGTGCTGGTGATGAACGCCCAGATGGACAATCTGGAGGAAACGCATCAGGTGCACCTGTCCGTCAGCCGCCTGAGCAAGGTGGAGCCGCTCCGCGGTGCCAGCGTGAAGGCCTATGTCAATGGGAAACTGGTGGCGGAAGCCGTGGAAATGGTCGACGCAAACGCCTGGAACCATACGGCCTACGCATTCCAGGCCGCGTTCAGCCCGGGGGACGAAGTGCGTATAGAAGCCTCGAAAGACGCGTTCAACGCTTCGGCGACGGTCATCGTCCCGCCAGCGGTCGCCATTGCGTCCGTGGACACGTCTTCGGTCCGGATGACCTATCTGGACGACACGTCGGACTACCTTCAGTTGAAGGTCCGTTTCCAGGATATCCCCGGCGATTCCTGGTATGGCGTGGACCAGCGCATTTCTGACTTTTGGGAGTATCTCGACGAGGATGGAAACGTCATCCCGGAGTACACTGCGGCCTCAAGCAACCTCGGGAGCATCGAGACCGGTTTCGACCCGGTCATCAGCGAAGGGTCCGGCAAGACGTCCGGCAGCGACTTCGCCGCCCTGCTCTCCGTCGAGAACACGTACAACTGCTTCTCGGACAGCCCGATCGCCGGTGAGGAATGCACCCTCCGGGTGATGACGTATCCGTGGAATGTCTATCTGAACGATTACCGGTACGGGCTGCTGATTCCCGAGTCGATGGTTGACGATCCGGACGCCTGGTCGATCCTGACGCAACTGCCGTCCCGGGTGCGCCGGGAATGCTTCTTCCGGCTCCGGAGCCTGGACTTCACCCAGTATCATTATCTGAAAGCGCTCAACAACCTGGAGACCTTCGGCACGGAGATGAACTTCCTGGTGGAGCCCACGACCCTTCCTTGCAACGTGGAGGGCGGCCTGGGCTTCGTGGGCGTCGAGACCATCACGGAAATGTGCTACGCCCGCTTCGAGCGGGAGTACGCGCCGACGGATACGGTCTACTATTGATTTACAGGTCGATGTCGAGCCCGATCAGGACGGCGAAATCATGGCCATTGCGATGGGTGAGTTTCCACATGCAGTCCACGCGGAGAAGGCGGAAGATGTTCGCCAGGCCCACGCCTGCCTCGAGGTAAGGCGTTTCCAGGGAATTGAGGCCTTCCATCAGCAGGAACGGGGCGTGTGAGCGGTTTTGCTCCGAAATGGTGCCCCAGGCACCGCGGAAGGTGACGACTTCCCGCAGATTCAGTTTCCTGACGAGCGGGATGACGCCGAGGAGGAGGCCGTTGAAATTATGCTCGTAGAAACCGGTCACCCAGCGGTCCGAACCGTACTCGTAGTAGTTGGCCATCGAGAAGGCCGACCGGTCCGTGAGTTTGACGATGGGGCTGCCGAACAGTTGGCTCTGGTTGCCCTCGTGGAGTTTCAGGAGCGGATAGGGGACGGAACCCAGGATGGCGCCGCCGTTCAGGTGGAGGCGGCCGAAGCCGATGACCCCGGCGGGAATCCGCCAGTCGAAGGTCAGTTCGCCGCGGAGGAAGGAACAGTCGTCCCGCGTGATGCCCTTGACCCCGCCCAGCAGATCGACGCAGATGATCGGGTAGCGGGTGAAGATGTATGCCTTGTCGAAGACGCCCCGGTTGATGCGTTCATCCCAGGAGAAACGGCCCGTCCAGTGGATCTGGTTGACCGAGAAACTCTCGGCCGTCGTCCCGTCCGGACGGGTGAACAGGATGTTCGCGTCCGGATTGGCAAAGATCCGCATGTGCTGGAGGGCGAGGGTGGAGTTGAAGTTGGGGGAGAACTCGTACATGTGCTCGGCCTGGAGCCTGAAGACGAGGCCCTGCTTGTCGAATCCGCCCGGCGCCAGCAGGGAGTTGACGAAGTTCTTTTCCGTGAATACGCCGGAGCCGCGCCCGAGGCTCTCGTAGTCCTTCCTGGCGGTGAGGGTGAGTTTGTTGGTGCGCTTCTGGTTGTCGCCCAGCATGAACTCGGTGGTGCCGGACCATTTCCAGCGTTTGTCCAGGAAACCGTAGGCGCCGTAGCCGGTCAGGCGTACTTTCCGGCTGAATTCCTTCGTGGTGTGGCCGCCGGCCTGCAGGCGGATACCTTCCGTGCCGTTGAACGTGACGGTCCGCTCCCAGGGGCCATAGCCGATGCCGATGTCGGTATTCTCCAGGTAACCGGTGGCGAACATGTTCCCGAGGGCGGAAAGCCACTTGAAGGAACTGCGCTGCTTGAGACGCTCCACCGTGGTGAAGATGTCCTTTTCCCGCTGCGTCAGGGCATGGGGCCGGGTTTCGTCCCACCAGGCTTCTTCCTTTTCGGGATTCTCGACGGCTTCCACCTTGTCTCCGCCCGCCATCGCTTCCGCACCCGGGAAGGGGCCGGGCTGGTACGAGGTGTACAGCATGTCCCGGTTGACCTGCACGGAGACGATGTTCAGTCTGTCGTTCAGGTGGGCCGAAATGTCCAGGAACAACTGCTCTTTGTCGAAGAACCAGGTCCCGTCTTCCTGGCGGGCGTATTCTTCATTCACCGTCAGGTTCCGGACCCAGTTGATGTTGGAGGAGGGGGACAGGCGGCAGAGGACGGACTGCAGGGCGAAATCCTCCGCATCGATCTCCATCCTTCCTTCGAAGGTGGGGGAGGTGATCAGTTTCTTGGGAACGAAGGTGACGGAATAGGCCTTCCGGCCGTTGGAGGTGGACAGGCTGTCCACCAGGGTATAGTTGTAAAAGAGGTGGCCGGCGGGACTGGTCGGAGAAGGGACGGTGAGATTGAACACCGGGATGACATCCCGGTAGAAATTCATCCGCAGGGTGGAGGAGCCGGTGAACTGCCTCAGGACATTCTGCTGGTCCAGGCCGGAGACGCGGCTGGCCTCGAAGATCTCCTTGTCCACGGCAGGTTCCAGGGAATGGTAGCGTTGCAGGATCGCCTCGGACAGCAGGACCGGGATGTAGCCGTTGAAAGCGGTCGTGTCGGCCCCGTCCGAGATCAGTTCGTTCCGTTTGCGGAAGAGGGTCTTGCCGATGAGGTTGTCCGCGTTGGCAAGCGCCAGTTCGACCTTGCTGTAGATCCCGGCCTGCCAGGCGTCGCGCTTCTCCGGGTCCAGCCGGGAGCGGCTGTTCTGGAGGTTGTACAGGATGGAGAGGAGCCGGAGATCTTCCTTCTCGCCGAAAGCCCTTCCGTCGGGGACCAGCGCGAAGTTCACTTCCTTGTCAACGCCGCCAGGAACCGAGATAGACTGGGCGTGATAGCCCACCAGGAGGGCCGTAAGTTCGTAACTCGCCTTTTTCCCTTCGATCTCGATGGAATAGTGTCCGGTGGAATCCGTATAGGCGCCGGTCATGGTACCGTTGAAGACGACCGTCGCGTAGGGAACCGCCTCGCCGGAATACGCATCCGACACCTTGCCGCGGACCCGTGTCGTCTGGGCGGACAACCAGACGGGAACCAGGACCGACAGGCAAAACGCTATGAGGCGGACTTTAGACATAATCCGCCAAATATACGCTTTTTTCGGCATTAATCCAACTCTATCAACTGTAGAGGAGGTCCAGCAGCCATAATTTGGCCCGCTCGGGCAGGATGCGTACGAGGACGCCGACGGCGCCGTAGTCGATCCGGGGAATGACCCGTACCGCCATGTGTTTCTTTCTCAACTGCCGGCAGACGGCCTTTCCGATCACCTCCGGTGCCATGCCGCCCAGTTCGTCATGCTCGATCTTCTGCAGGTTCCGGTCCATCCTTTCCCGGTAGGGAGAACCGGGATCCTGCGCGGCGACGGTGAATTTGCGGGCCGCCGTGAAGCCGGTGGAGACATCGCCCGGGAGGATGCTGCAGCACTCGATGCCAGTCCCCTTGAGTTCCATCTGCAGGGACTCGCTGAGGGAGAGCAAGGCCGCCTTGGCGGCAGAGTAGAAGCCCTGGAAGGGGAGTTGGAGGATGGCCATCACCGACGTAATCGTGACGATGCGGCCGAAACGCTGGCGGCGGAATACGGGCAGGGCGGCCTGAATGGTTTTCAGGGACCCGAAGAAGCAGGTTTCGAACTGAAAGCGGGCCTCCGCGTCGGTAGCCCCTTCCACGGGGCCGTAGATGCCGTTTCCTGCGTTGCAGACGACGGCGTCCAGGTGACCCTGTTCGGAGACGATGCGCTCCACGGCCGCCTTGGCCTGGGCCTCGTCGTTGACGTCCAGTTGGATGGGGATGATACGGGGGGCGGGTTTCTCGACGGTACCCCGGCGGGAACCGGCATAGACGGTGATGCCCGCTTCGGCGAGCAGCCGGGCGGTGGCGGCACCGATGCCGCTGCTTCCGCCGGTGAGGAGGACGACGCTGACTTTCTTTATTTCCATAATTCGGATCGGTTGACAAAGCGTTCCGGCAGCGGCATGTCATAGACACGGCTGCGGAGGAAGGCCTTGCATGCTTGCAAATCGGTGCAGGATTCCAGTTCCGCGACGGAAATGGTCTTTCCGATGCCCAGTCGGGGATGGGTGCCCCGTTTGTTGAACACTTCGTGGAACAGGCGGACGAAGCGCACTCGGTAGTCGATGAGGCCGAGCGCATAGTAGAAGCAGGAGTTCCGGTCGAAGAACCGGACGGGAACGACGGGAACGCGGGCCTTCCGGATGAGCCGGATGGCGGCATCCTGCCAGTCGCGTTCGGAGAGGGTCCAGCCTTCGCGCGGCTTCAGGTCCGCGACGGCGCCGGAGGGGAACAGGCACAGGGGACCGCCGCCGTGCAGTTGCAGGAGGGCGTTCCGGATGCCGTTGATGCTGGTGTCCGACACGCCCTTGCTGTCGGCGGTGACGGGATTGACCGCGATGAAACTCGGTGCTAGGCCCGGGATCCAGGTCAGCATTTCATTGACCAGCACCTTCGTTTCCGGCCGCAGGTGGCCGATGAGGTCCACCAGGCAGATGCCGTCCAGATGCCCGTAAACGTGGTTCGCGATGAGGATGAAGGGCCCTTCGGGAAGGGTTTCCAGCCGCTCGGGATTTCCGATGCGGAAATCGATGCCCAGGTCGTCCAGGAGACCCTTGGCGAACGGGGGGCCGGGCGGAATGCCCGCCTTGTCCACCCGGTCGTGCAGGGCGTTGACCTTCGCGATGCCGGTGAGGCTGGCGGCGAGGTGGAACCACAGCCGTCCCATCCGTCCCTTGAAGACGGGGGAAAGCCGTTCGGCTGCGTCCTGCTGGGTGATGACGACCATCGGGAACTACTGACCGCCGGAGGGCGTGGGCGGATCGATGCGCTTGTAGTACCGGATGCCCTTGATGAAACTCACCAGGTAGAAGAAGAAGAGGATGAAGGCCACGACGACGGCGATCCCGTCCAGGACACCGAACTCGAACTCGTTGTGGAACAGCACGATATGGTGCTTCCACCGGGTGAGCGCCGGGATGTAGAGGAACAGGCAGTTCACCACGATGGCCAGGATGCGGAACTCGGTGGGGCCGAGGCCGCCGTACGTGAGGCGGTGTTCGCCCTTCAGGTAGCAGTCGATGTACACATAGACGCTGAGCGCCAGGTAAGCCACCAGCACGCCCGCCATGAAGGTCATGTTCACGAGCGGCGAGAGTCCCACGCCGGCGAACATGATGCACTCGTTGATGACGTCCACGTTGTGGTCGATGAAAAAGCCGTAGGTTTTCCGCTGGGTGCCCCGCACCCGGGCCAGCGTCCCGTCCAGCGAATCGCCGAACCAGTTCACGACGAAACCGAAGGAGGCGAGCCACAGCCAGTTCAGGTTCAGGTTGGAAAGGGCGTATCCCAGGGCGACGATGAGGGCGCCGAGAAAGCCGATGAAGGTCAACTGGTCGGATTGCATACGGGCGGGCATCCGTTCGGCCAGGTAAACCAGGACTTTCTTCTCCAGGGGGTTCAGGATCGAGGTCTGGATCCGTTTCGCTTGACGTTGTTCTTCCATTCTTTGTAGCAATTCATGCAAAATTACGAAAAAAAGCCGTCATTCGGGCAAATCTTCGTATCTTTAAACGATGAAACTCAAGCGGAAGACCAAGTTCTGGCTCGTCGTATCGGCCATCCTCGCCCTCATCCTGGGCCTGATCGTCACCTGGACCGTGCACAAGGTCCAGGTTTGGCGGTGGCATCACGCCGGTCCCATCGAGAATCACCCCGTCCGTATCTGGGACGTGGATTTCGCCAGGGAGTTCAACGACCTGAACGAGGTGCAGTTGGCCGTAGCGCAGGCCATCGGCGTCCCCCCTGTCGAAGACCGGGATGCCGCGGAGCGGATGGTCCGGCGCCTCGTGGAGATCCGGGATACGGACCTGTACAGCGTGGATGAACTCACGCACTCGATCCCCTTCCTGATTCCGTCCGCCGCCGAACTCCTGGAACGCATCGGCCTCAACTTCCGGGATTCCCTCGCCTCGAAGGGATTGAATCCCAACAAACTGGTCGTGACCTCCATCCTCCGCACGGAGGAGGACGTCCGGAAACTGCGCCAGGGGAACCTCAACGCCGCGGAGAATTCCACCCACCGTTACGGCACCACCTTCGACCTGTCCTACTGGCACTATGTCAAGGTCCCCGAACTCCGAGGCCGCGCCTATGCCGATGTCCCGCCCGAGTATCTGCGCGCCACCCTGTCACAGGTCCTCCGGGACCTCCACGACGAGGGCGCCTGCTACGTCAAGTATGAGAAAAAGCAAACCTGTTTCCACATAACCGTCAGAAAATGAAAAAGATCCTCCTGGTCCTCGCCGCCTTGGCGGCCCTCGTCTGCTGCAAGAACAACGTCAAGGATGCCGACAGCGAATATGCCGTTGACATGATCAAGAAAGGGGAGACCATCCCCGCCTTCTCCCTGAAAGACCGTTCCGACGTCCTCCGCACCCAGGCCGATTTCGCCGGCAAGTACGTCGTCTATGATTTCTGGGCATCCTGGTGCCCGGACTGCCGGGCCGACATGCCCACCATGAAGGAACTCTACGCGAAGTACGGCGACAAGGTCACCTTCGTCGGCATCTCCTTCGATACCGATCCGGAAAAACTGGACTCCTATGTGGCCGAGAACGGCGTGGAATGGCTGCAGTTGAGCGATTTCGTCGCAAAGAAGGAATCCAAGGTCGGGGATGATTTCCGCGTCAAGTGGATTCCTTCGATGTACCTGGTGGACCCGGACGGCAAGGTGATGCTCGGGACCGTGATGGTGGACAAGTTAAGACTTGCGCTGGAAGCGCTTTAGGATGGCCTTGATGGCCCGCCAGCCGATCTTCCGGAAGGAGTTGGTGTGGCGGTCGATCTTGTCGGGATACAGTTCCTCGAACGCGATGAGGATGCCGGAGTCGAAGACGTCGGCGAACTCGTCGTTGATGCCCGTGCCGAAATAGATCATCGACGGGGACAGGTTCATGTAGGTGTTCACCAGCGGCGGGATGCTCACGCCGAGTTTCAGGACCTCGGTCTTGAGGATCTTGTAGTCTTCCTTGTAGTCCTTGCCGGTGAAGACCTTGTTGAAGCGCCGGGGGTTGTTCACCTTGACTTCCTTGCGGATCCTGATGAGGTCCGCGTTCTCCCCGAAGTATTTCCTCAGGAAGAACATCACCATCTCCCGGGCCTCGGTGTTGTATTCGGGGTAGATGGTCATCTTGCCGAAGAAATACTTGACCCGGTCCTTGTACAGCACGCCGAGGGCGGCGATGCCGTCGAACAGGTTGTCCAGGGCGTACAGGCTCTTGGAGCCGGCCTTGGAACTCTGGTATTCCACCGAAACGAAGGAACGGCCCAGTTCGAGGGTGTAGGGGAGGTAGTCCCTCAGGAACTTCTTCTTGAACTCGAACATGTGCGCGGAGGTCAGGATGGGCTGGCCGAACCGGTCGTACACCGCCTCGTCGCACAGGCAGAAGCGGTAGCCGCCGATGATTTCCTCGGCCTCGGGATCCCAGAGGACCAGTTGGCGGTAGCCGTAGGCGGGGTCGGTGTCGAACTTGTCGATGTCCAGGGGCTCGCCCGTGCCGCCGCCGTCGTTGCGGAAGGCGATTTCCCGCAGGCGTCCGATTTCCTTGATGACATTCACGGCTTCGGGGCCGACGACATAGAGTTGGTTGCCGGCGCGGTTCGTTTCCCGCAGGTGGGTCTCCTGGTTGAGTTCCGCCTTCAGGAGTTCCCTGTCAATGGGGTCGATGATCTTTTTCATGGGGTCAGGTAGGGTTTAGTACGGGGGAGAGGTTCGTCTTACAGGTTTTCTACGCGTTCTTTGATCCATTCGGCCCATTCCGCGGGTTTCCGGCTTCCGTCGAAGGTTTGCCAGGGGATCGGGTCGCCGATCACCACGCGGTAAGTCTTCCCCTGCGCGCGGTACATCTCGTCCACGAGCAGGACCATCGCGAGCGGGAATTTCTTGTTGACGCCGGTGATCTGCCCGATCCAGTCCACGAAGTAGAACCGCCAGGAGTTGCGTCCGTAGAAATGCATGGGGACGATGTCGCGGTGGGTTTCCACGCTCTTGGTGAGGAAGGTCTTCTTCCAGGGCATCTCCTGGATCTTCCCTTTCACGCGGCGGGCGCACTTGCCGGCCGGGAACATGAGGACCTGGGCGTCGGAATGGAAGATGCCGTCGGTCTGGGACGAGAGGCTCCGGGACTGGCCGCCCATCTTGTTCACTGGCACGAAGATGCCGTTGAGTTGCCTCAGGACCATCAGGAAGTCGTTGACCATGATGCGGATGTTGCCGTCGAAGAGCCGTCCGAAGATGGAGACGACGGCGAGGGCGTCATGGCCGCCCAGCGGATGGTTGGAGGCCACGGTGATGAGCCGGTCCGTCGGGACTTTCTCCAAGCCTTCCACCTGCAGGGTGACGTGCATGTACTCGAGGGCCTTCTCGGCGAATTCCACGCCGGTGTATCCCTTCCTGAAACAGGTGTTCAGGAAGTCTTCGTGCAGCAGTTTCCGTCCCAGCCAGATCAGCCACTTCGGCGTCTTTTCCCCGAGTTTGCTGCGGAAAAGGTCGCCGATGTCAATCGTATATTGTTCCGAGTCCGTCATTCTGGTTCTTATGCATGGTAAAAATAGACAATCCGCGGGAAAAACGCAACATTTTCAGGGATTTCTTGTCCGACGGAAAATAGTTTGTAAATTTGTGGGAGATGAAAAAGGAAAGACGGAAGAGACTGTCCGAACTGCTGGTCCGCTTCGCGATTTTCTCCATCACCAGCGGCGCCGGAACGCTGGTGGACCTCGGCGTGCACTGGTGGCTTTCCGCCGCGTTCCATCCCGACAGTTACCTGTGGCGCTTCTGGATCGCCCCGCTCATCTCCTTCGAACTGGCCGTCCTCACGAACTTCCTCATCGCCTATTACTTCGTCTGGCGGGAACGTATCTCCCAGCGGACCACGCGTTCCTTTTTCCGCCATTATGCCGGCTACAACGCCACGGCGACGGGCGTCTTCTTCGTCAAACTGCTCATCATGCAGGGGTTCCACCTGCTGCTGGTCACCGTGGGCTGGCTGCAGGACAAAACGTACGAACCCGCTCTTTGCAACCTGCTGGCCATGTGTTTGTCGGGCCTGCTGAGTTTTGCGCTGAACGAGTTCGTCGTTTTCAGGAAAATCAGGAAAGAAGACTGACGGCTACTTGAGCACGCCCAGTTCCTTGCCTACCTTGATGAAGGCCTCGATGGCCTTGTCCAGGTGCTCCCTGCGGTGCGCCGCGGACAGTTGCACGCGGATGCGCGCCTGGCCCTTCGGCACGACCGGATAGTAGAAACCGGTGACGAAGATGCCTTCCTCGGCCATCTTCGCGGCGAATTTCTGGGACAGGGGAGCGTCGTACAGCATGACGGCGCAGATGGCGGACTGGGTGGGCTTGATGTCGAAGCCGGCGGCCATCATCTTGTCCCGGAAGTAGTTCACGTTCTCCACGAGCCGGTCGTGCAGTTCGTCGGATTCCCCGAGGATCTTGAAGGTCTCGAGGGCGGCGCCGGCGATCATCGGCGGGATGGAGTTCGAGAACAGGTACGGACGGGAGCGCTGGCGGAGCATGTCGATGATCTCCTGCCGGCCGGTGGTGAAGCCGCCCACGGCGCCGCCGAAAGCCTTGCCGAGGGTGCCTGTGAAGATGTCGATGCGGCCGTAGCAGCCGAACTGCTCGGCGACGCCGTGGCCGGTCGGGCCGACGACACCGGCGGAGTGGCTCTCATCGACCATCACCATCGCGTCGTACTTCTCCGCGAGGTCGCAGATCCGGTCCATCGGGGCGACGTTGCCGTCCATCGAGAAGACGCCGTCGGTGACGATGATCCGGAACCGGCAGGCCTGGGCCTCCTTGAGTTTTTCCTCGAGGTCCGCCATGTCGGCATTGGCATAGCGGAAGCGCTGGGCCTTGCACAGGCGGACGCCGTCGATGATGG
>JAFXMA010000077.1 GCA_017530725.1 Bacteroidales bacterium | reverse complement strand
TGGATTATATCTTAAAACGAACTGGCATATTATGAAGAAGGTTGACGTGGTCCTCGGCCTCCAATGGGGCGACGAGGGCAAAGGCAAGGTCGTCGATGTCCTGACCCCCGGCTATAAGGTGATCGCCCGGTTCCAGGGCGGTCCCAACGCAGGTCACTCGCTCGTGTTCGACGGAGACGGATTCGTCCTCCACACGGTTCCCTCCGGCATCTTCCGTCCGGACTCGGTGAACATCATCGGCAACGGCGTGGTCATCGACCCGGTCATCCTGCAGGACGAGATCGAGGCCATCGAGGCCAAGGGCATGGACATCACCGGCAAACTCCTCATCTCCAAGAAAGCGCACCTGATCCTGCCCACGCACCGGATGCTGGACGCCGCCAGCGAGGCGTCGAAGGGCAAGGGCAAGATCGGCTCCACCCTCAAGGGCATCGGCCCCACCTACATGGACAAGACCGGCCGGAACGGCCTCCGCGTGGGCGACATCCTCTCCCCCGAGTTCATCCAGCGGTACGAAGCCCTCAAATACAAGCACTTCGGTCTCCTGTCCCAGTACAAGTTCCCCTTCGACATCACCGACTACGAACTCAAGTGGTTCCAGGCCGTGGAGAACATGAAGCGCTTCACCTTCATCGACAGCGAGTATGTCGTGAACCGCTACCTGGACCAGGATCTCCCCGTCCTGGCGGAAGGCGCGCAAGGGTCCATGCTGGACATCGACTTCGGCACCTATCCTTTCGTCACCTCCTCCAACACGATGACGGCGGGCGTCTGCACCGGCCTCGGCGTGGCTCCGAGCCGCGTCGGCAAGGTCATGGGCATCTTCAAGGCCTACTGCACCCGCGTGGGCAGCGGCCCGTTCCCGACGGAACTCTTCGACGCCACCGGCGAGACCCTCCGCCGGATCGGACGGGAATACGGCGCCACCACGGGCCGTCCCCGCCGCTGCGGCTGGCTGGACCTCGTCGCCCTGAAGTACGCCGTGATGGTGAACGGCGTCACCGAACTGATTATGATGAAGGCCGACGTGATGAACAACTTCGACACCATCCGCATCGCCACCGCGTACAAAATCGGCGGGAACGTCACCACTGACTTCCCCTTCGAGTGCCCCGACGACGTGGAGCCCGTGTACACGGACTTCCCGGGCTGGAAGGCGGACATCACGAAGGTCCGCCGCTACGAAGACTTCCCGGAGGCCTTCCAGAACTACATCGCCTTCATCGAGAAAGAGACGGGATGTCCGGTGAAGATCATCTCCGTGGGTCCCGACCGCTCCGAAATCGTCATCCGCTGAGCCTCCATGGACCGCAAGATCGTCATCATCCCGACCTACAACGAGAAGGAGAACATCGAAGCCATCACGCGCAAGGTGTTCTCCCTTCCCGGCGATTTCCATATCCTCGTCATCGATGACGGCTCCCCCGACGGGACGGCCGCCATCGTCAAGGGGCTTCAGTCTGTCTTCCCGGAACGCCTGCATCTGCTCGAACGGAGCGGAAAGCAGGGGCTCGGAACCGCCTACCTGACGGGTTTCCGATGGTCGCTGGACCACGGGTATGACTACATCTTCGAGATGGATGCCGATTTCTCGCACAATCCGGACGACCTCCTCCGCCTCTACGCCGCCTGTTCGGAGCAAGGGGCGGACCTCGCCGTGGGATCCCGTTACTGCCACGGCGTGAGCGTCGTGGACTGGCCGATGAGCCGGATCATCATGTCCTACTACGCATCGGCCTATGTGCGCGGCGTCCTGAACATGAAGGTCTATGATACGACGGCCGGTTTCGTCTGTTACACCCGGAAAGTCCTGGAAACCATTGACTTGGATGGCGTCCAGATGAAAGGCTACGGTTTCCAGATCGAAATGAAATACACCGCTTACCGGCTGGGATTCCAGATCCGGGAGGTGCCGATCATCTTCACGAACCGCCAACTCGGAACCTCCAAGATGTCCAGCGGCATCTTCGGAGAAGCCTTCTGGGGAGTCATCAAACTCCGCTTCCGGAGAATCAGGGGAAGGAAATAAAAAACGAAGGATCGGCCGATCCTTCGTTTTTTTCAGGTTCCCGACGGAACTTACAGCACCAGCACGGCTCCGCCGCCCGGAGCCAGGTGGACCTTCCAGGTCCCGTTGACCGTCACATCCTCGTGCCGGTAGTCCCGGGCTGCCCGATGGGCATTCGCGCCATCGATGAACACCTCGCCCTGCTTCGTGCCCACACCCAGGCGGGACAGGTCGATGACGAGGTCGCGTTCGTCCCAGTTCCCGAGCGCGCCGACATACCACTTCGACCCGCTGCGGCGGGCGATGACCACGTACTGGGCGATCTTGCCGTCCAGGGCGATGGTCTCGTCCCAGACCGTCGGGACGGAGGCGATGAAACGGGTGCACTCGGCTTCCTGCCGGTAATTCGACGGGGAATCGCACAGCATCGTCAGCGGAGCGTCGAAAACGATGTATTCGGCCAACTGGTGGCAGCGGGTTCCCTGGGACATCGGTTCCGAATTGACGGGGCGGTAGTTGCCGCGGGTGGCGTTGCGCATCGCGCCCTGGGTATAATCGGCCGGTCCGGCCACCAGGCGGGCGAAGGGAACCGTCACGTCGTAGGTCACCTGATCCACCTCGGGACTGCTCCATTTCATGTTCTCCAGGCCGTGGATGCCCTCATAATTGATCACATTGGGATAGGTCCGGTGCAGGCCCGTCGGCTTGTAGGCGCCGTGGAAGTCCACCATCATGTGGTACTTGGCGGCCGTCTTGGCGGCCTTCTCGTAGAACTGCACCATCTCCGCGTCGTCCCGGTCCATGAAATCGATCTTCCATCCCTTGACGCCCATCTCGGAATAGTGCTTGCACACGCCTTCCATATCCCGGTTGAAAGCCCAGTAGCCCGCCCAGAGGATCAGGCCCACATTCTTCTGCGCCGCATAGTTGCACAGCATCGGCAGGTCGATCTCGGGGACCACCTGCATCAGGTCCGCCTCCAGGTTGACCGCCCATCCCTCGTCCAGGATGACATACTCGATCCCGTGCTCGGACGCGAAGTCGATGTAGTACTTGTAGGTATCGTTGTTGATGCCGGCCTTGAAATCCACACCGTACAGGTTCCAGTCGTTCCACCAGTCCCAGGCCACCTTTCCGGGCTTCACCCAGGACCAGTCCCCGGGAGCCGCCGGCGTGGCGAGCCGCCAGGTCAGGTCGCTTTCAGCCAACTGCCGGTCCTCCGCCGCGATGGCGATGACCCGCCAGGGAAATGCGTGCGGCGAGGTGGTCTTCGACAGGAAGTTCCGACGGGAACGGACCAGGCCCTGCAGCATGTTGTGACCGCCCTGGTCCACCTGGGCGGGATTGGGAGCGAACACGCCGCGAAGCGAGCGTTTTCCATCCTGGTTGCACAGGTACATGCCCGGATAATCCCGCAAGTCGGATTCCGTGATGCATAACTTGATGCCGTTGGCCGCTTCCAGGGTCACGGGCATGAAGGCCAGTTTTCCCTTCTGCCAACTGGTGACCAGGTGACGGGAGTAGGTATTCTCGAAAGAAGTGAAGAACTGCTGCTCGAACGTCTCCTTGTTCCCCGCCACATAGGGGACATAGGCGTAATAATCGTACGGGAAGGCGAATTCGGCCTGCTCGTACGCCACGGCGAACTCCCCTGCCTTACCCCGGGCCACGAAACGGTAGGCGACGCCGTCATCGTAGGCACGGAACACGATGTCATACGTGCCCGTGGAGAGGGTCAGTTCGTTGAAATGGTCGCGGACCTGCGCCCGCTTGAAGTTTTTCGCCGGGATGGTCTGGTCGATGCTCCTGCGGGTCGCCTTGAAACTGTCCTTCCCCCCATATACGTAACCGCCGATCAACGTCATCGAGATCTGCGAAGGGGACAGCAGTTTGATCCCCTCCCGTTCGACGGAATATGAGACGTGTTCCCCACTGGTCACCGTGACGACGATCTTGCCGTCGGGAGACTTCACCACATACTCTTTTGCTTGCGCTACAAAGGCTGCCACGAGGGCGGCCATCAACATGATAATCTTTTTCATTGTCTCAATTGTTACTACTTGATTAATCTCAAACCGATTCGGTTCCGCTCCAGGTCCACCGAAATCACCTCCACCAGCACGTGCTGGTGCAGTTTCAGGACCTTGGACGTATCGGCCATCCCGCGCACGCCCATACGGGTGGCGTGGA
This sequence comes from Bacteroidales bacterium, assembly GCA_017530725.1. Classification (GTDB taxonomy): domain Bacteria; phylum Bacteroidota; class Bacteroidia; order Bacteroidales; family UBA932; genus Cryptobacteroides. The sequence continues at coordinate 26,938 of JAFXMA010000077.1, read as the reverse complement.
TCAGGCCGTTGTCGTGCAGGCCGATGTCCACGAAGGCGCCGAAAGCCGTGAGGTTCGTCACGATGCCCGGCAGTTCCATGCCGACCTTGAGGTCGTCGATCTCGTGGATGTCGTCCGCGAAGGAGAATTCCCGGACCTCCGCGCGCGGATCGCGGCCGGGTTTGGCGAGTTCCTTCAGGATGTCGTTCACCGTGGGGAGACCGAAATCGCCTTCCACGTAGTCCTGGGCCTTGATCTTGCGGCACAGGTCGGCATTGCCCACGAGTTCGCGGGTGGACACGCCCAGGTCCCGGGCCATCCGGTCCACGATGTGGTAGGATTCAGGATGCACGGCGCTGCCGTCCAGCGGGTTCTCCGCCCCCTGGATCCGGAGGAAGCCGGCGCACTGCTGGAACGCCTTCTCTCCCAGCCGGGGCACTTCGGTCAACTGCCGGCGGGACTTGTAGCCTCCCACCTTCTTGCGGTAGGCGACGATGTTGTCGGCCAACGTGGGGCCGATGCCGGATACGTACTGCAGCAGGTACGGGCTCGCCGTGTTCAGGTTCACCCCTACGCTGTTCACGCAACTCTCCACCGTGTTGTCCAGCTGTTCGTGCAGGAGCGTCTGGTCCACGTCGTGCTGGTACTGGCCGACGCCCAGGGATTTCGGGTCGATCTTCACCAGTTCAGCCAGCGGGTCCATCAGGCGGCGGCCGATGGAGACGGCCCCGCGGACGGTCACGTCTTCGTCCGGGAATTCCTCCCGGGCCACCTCGGAGGCGGAATAGACGGACGCGCCGTCCTCGCTCACGGAGAAGATCCGGACGCTGTCGGGAAGGCCCACCTTGCGGATGAACTCTTCCGTCTCGCGCCCCGCCGTGCCGTTGCCTATCGCGATGACTTCGATACCGTACTCCTCCACGAGGTCGGCCACCGTCGTGATGGCCTGCACCTTCTTCGCCGCCGGCGGATGCGGGAAGATGACGGTATGGTGGAGGAGGCTCCCGTGCTCATCCAGGCAGACGACCTTGCATCCGGTGCGGAAACCCGGATCGATGGCCATCGTCCGCTTCTGCCCCACCGGGGCGGCGAGCAGCAGTTGCCGCAGGTTCTCCCCGAAGACGCGGATGGAGTCCGCATCGGCCTTGAGTTTGGCTTCCTTCAGGATTTCGTTCGTGAGGGAAGGCTCCAGGAGCCGCTTGTAGGCATCGTCCACCGCCGCGCGGATTTCCAGACCGCATTCCCGGGAGGGATATCCCTTCTCCTGGCAGTAGTCGTAATACATCTTATTGCCGCATTTCTCGGCATCGGCGTCGATGGAGAGTTTCAGGAAGCCTTCATTCTCGGCCCGGAGCAGGGCCAGCAGGCTGTAGGACGGAATCTTGGCGATCGGGGTGGCGTAGTTGAAGTAGGTACGGTACTTGGCCGCGGCCGGGTCGGTCTGCGCCGCCTTCGTGGCCTTCGACTGGACCCGGCGGGTCCGGTAAATGCCCCGGAGGTTCTCCCGCACGACCGCCGTCTCGGACAACCGCTCGGCGATGATGTCGCGGGCGCCGGCGAGGGCCTCGTCCACGGAAGCCACTTCTCCCCGGACGAATTTCTCCGCATCGGCCGCGGGACTGCGGGACTTGCCGTTCCACAGGAGGTCGGCCAGCGGCTCCAGGCCCTTGGCCACCGCGACGGTGGCGCGGGTCTTCCGCTTGGGGCGGAACGGGAGATACAGGTCCTCCAGGATGCTGGAACTCACGCAGTCCGCGATCCGGTCACGGAGTTCGGGCGTCAGTTTCCCCTGCTCCTCGATGGTGCCCAGGATGGAGGTCTTGCGTTTCTCCATCTCGGCGAACACCTCGGTCCAGTGCTTGATTTCGGCGACCTCCACGTCGGAAAGCCCGCCGGTGCGCTCTTTCCGGTACCGGCTGATGAACGGGATCGTGCACCCCTCTGCAAACAGTTCCGCACAGTTCTCCACCTGCCAGTCCTTCACTTGCAGCAGGCCGGCGATATGCCGTACGTAAATGTCCTTCATCGGCTACCTGATTTCGAACAGTTGCAGGAATCCGGTCATCATGAACACCTGGCGGATCTCGCTCGAGAGACCTTCGACAACCACATGGCCGCCCGCGGCGGCCGCAGCCTTGCGAAGGGTGAGGAAGATGCGGAGGCCGGAACTGCTGATGTAGGTCAAGTCCGAGCAGTCCAGGACGAGGGTCTCCCCGGCATGGTCCAGCAAGGGTTGAACTTCGCGGATGACCTCGGAGGAGGCCGGGGTATCCAGACGGCCGACCAGGCGGGCGGTCATCGTTCCTTCGGATTCGGTGATGTGTACTTCCATGGCGTTATCGTTTTTTTATCATTGTCAGGATATTCTTCCCGTCTTTACGGGCATAGGACACGCTGTCCATGATTCGCTTCACAAGATAGATGCCAAGCCCGCCGACAGGGCGTTCTTCCACGTCCAGTTCCAGGTTCGGATCGACCTTGGCCGTCGGGTCGAAGGGGACGCCGCTGTCGGAGACGGAGAACTCGATGTGGTCCTCCCGGATATGGGTGTCGATATCCACCTGGCCCTCGGTGCCGGCCGGATAGGCGTAGAGCATGACATTGGAAACGGCTTCCTCCAGCGCCAGGTTCAGGCTCATGGCGAAGGGGTGGTCCAGGTCGGCTTCCTCGGAGATGCCCTGCATGTACTCGTGCAGCCGGGGGATATCGTTGATATCGTTGCGGAGGGACAGGTGGCGGTCCAGTCCGGCCAGGGGCGAAGCATTCATGAACCGGATGGACAGCATGGTCAGGTCGTCGTTGGGATCGGTCCCCCGGACGTGGGCCATCACGGAAGAGAGCATCGATTTCACCTGCAGGTCCGCGCTCTCCGCGCCGCTCTGAAGCAGGTTGTCCAACATCTGCTTTTCACCGAAAAGCACCTTGTCCATGTCTTCCGCTTCCGTAAGACCGTCGGTGTACAGGAAGAGGCCTTCACCACAGGTCAGGTCGATTTCCTGCTCCTGGAACTGCAGGCCGGGCACGATGCCCAGCGGGAGGTTCGGCACGACGTCCAGCAGGGCGGCCGTGCCGGGACCCGTCCGGACGGGCGGATTGTGTCCTGCATTGCAGAACCACAGATGTCCGTTCCCGAGATTCAGCACCCCCAGGAAGAAGGTGACGAACATGTTGTTCTCGTTCATGTCCGCCATCGAATCGTTCATCGACGTGACGATCCGCTGCGGGCTCTTCTCATGGGCGGAGACCGAGCGGAAGAGGCTGCGGGTGACGGACATCACGAGCGAGGCAGGAACGCCCTTCCCGCTCACGTCCCCGATGCAGAAGTAGAGTTTCCCGTCCCGGACATAGAAGTCGTACAGGTCACCGCCCACTTCCCTGGCCGGAACGATGACGCCGGACATGTCGATCTCGGTATGCTCCGGCGTTGTCAGGAAAGAAGTCGGGAGCATCGACATCTGGATGTTCCGGGCCACCCGGAGTTCACTGTCGATGCGGCTCTTGTTCTCGGAGACCTCCCGGAAACGGAGTTGGTTCCTGAGGGCGACATACAGGATGTAACTCATCAGGAGAATTCCGAAGACCTGCAGCAGGATGACCAGGAATCCCACCCGCTTGACGTCCCCGTAGATTTCCTTGTGCGGGACGACGATGGCCATCGACCAGCCCGCCCGGTCGATCGGCGCATAGAAGACGTATTGCTTCTCGCCGTCGTACATGACCTGCCGGCTGCCCCGCTCACCGGCGAGCATCGCCAGGGAGATATCCCGGACGGTCGTGGAATCCTCCAGCGTCGCGGCCACTTCCTGGACGGTCGCCCGCATCACGAAGGCCGGGGCCGGGCACACCATCAACTGGCCCGTCCGGCTGACCAGGACGCTGAACGCGCTGGGATATCCTTCGACGTCCCCCACCATGTCGGTCAGCCAGTCCAGGGAAATGTCGGACGTCAGGACCGCCGCCATGTTGCCGTCGGAGTCGGTCACGGGGATCGAATAGGTGGTCATCAGCAATTCGCCGCCGCCGGAGTCATAGTAAGGCTCGGACCAGTAGCCGCCGTTCTGTTCCAGGGGCTTGATGAACCATTCCTTCCCGGGATACCCGTAGGACGCCTTGCCCATGTGGATGGTGTCGATCTGATCCCCGCTGCGGTACGCGTAGGTGGCGAAAAGTCTCCCCTTGTCGGGGAAATAATCCTCTTTGAGTGCGATGGCCGCACCATACACGGACGGATTGCATTCGACGATCCTCCGGGTCAGGGGCCAGAGGCTGTCGGGAACGGCCAGCGTCTTGCGGACAGGCCAGACATTGTTCCGGACGGCGGTCTCCACCTGGTCCAGCACGTCGGTGATATGGAGGTTCGTCGCCTCCAGTTCCTCCTCGGCCTGGCGGGTGGCTTCCTCATACAGGGTGTTCCGGGAGAAGAAATACTGGATCAGGAAGGTGGCCTCCAGGGTAGCCAGCGCGACGATGACCGTCGCAATGGCTTGGAAGGCATATTTCAGGTGTTTCCTTTTCCGGTTCAGCATAGTTTCGTCAAGGTTGGAGGATCGGTTTCAGGGCTTTCCGGAAGGTGGGCATCGGACGGCCCATGTCCCGTTCCACCAGGATGGTTTTCAAGCCGGCGAAGGGCCGTACCTCGTTCTCGATGTCCCGGAGGGGACGGTCCTGGCCGAAATAGACGGGCGCAAAGGCCTGCCAGAACCGGACGGCCGTCGCCGGTTCCATGTGGAAGGCTTCCCGTACGAAATCCTTTTCGCTGATGAAAGCGGTGCAGTACACCATGCCGATGTCGAAGAGCGGATAGCCGTAGCAGAAGTCGCCCAGGTCGATGAAATAGCGTTTCTCCCCCGAGATGAGGGCATTCCCGAACTGGAGGTCGCCGTGGAGGGCGGTGTCCGTATCGGGAGCGTCCTGGATGAACCGCGCCAGGCGGTCCTTCTCCCGGGCCGTGAAGAACGGATTCTCCCCGAGTTGCCGGAAGTAGCGGTCTTTCACACACTCGAAAACGGTCGTGTCCACGTGGGTGCCGTGCAGTTTCCGGCACATGGCGGCGAATTCTTCCCCATACCGGACGACATCCTCCGGATGGTCGCCCACGGCACGGGCAAAGGACACTTTGTCCCGGATGCGGCGGAAGCGGACGCCATAGCGCGTCCCGTCCGTCACGTAATCGCCGGGTTCCGGCGAAGGGATGCCGGCCTCGAACACTTTCCGGGCGATGCGCATCTCATCCAGGGGCTGCTGCACCTTGCCCGGATAGTACAGTTTGAGCATCACGTCCGGATCGTAGCGGTGGAAGTAACTTTCCCCGTTGGCGCCTTCACCTGCGTACACATAGTCGGCCATATCGACCGGTATCGCTTTGATGTCCTCTTCCATCGGCTTATCCCATTTCAAAAATCCGTTTCACCAGGAATTCGAACTCCTGGTAGGCATAGGTGTCGGACAGGTCCGCCAGGGCGCCCAGCAAGGCGTGATAGCGCCAGGAATGGACGGACTTGTCCTTGATCCGGAACATATTCCAGAAAGGTTCACCCCGGGTCGTATAGTCCCGGGCGATGGCCCGCATATTGGAGAGTTTGTCGCCCAGGGCGACGATCTTCTCGTCGCGGGAAGCCACCGTGAGCCGCCGGAGGGATTCGACCTTGCGGGCCTGCCAGTCGAGTCCTTCCCCGATCCGGTCGCTTTCCGTGTCCACCAGCCGGGCGACGCGGTCGCCGAACCGGGAACGGATTTCGTCCAGGGTCACGTCCGTATCCTCCACCACGTCGTGCAGGGCGGCAGCGGCCAGGACTTCCTGGTCGGAGGTCATCGTCGCGGCGATGGCCATCGCCTCCATGGGATGGACGATGTAAGGGAAACCTTTCCCGCGCCGCTCCGTACCGGAGTGGCATTCCACGGCAAACAGGATCGCCTGGTCCAGCAGGCTGGTATCCATTTCGTTCGGCTTCATGACTCAGGATTTGGCATGCATGAAAGAAAAGTCCTTGGCCTGCTCCAGGATGATGCCGGCCATCACGTCGTTGCTCTCGGACGCACCGTGGAGGGTGTCCAGCATCTGGCGGATGCCGGCCCGTCCGGCCCCCTGCTTAAGCAGGTAGGCCAGGCAGAGATTCTGCGGGGCCACGGAAGAGGCCAGGATGTCCAGGTCCGTCAGGGCGATCTGGTAACAGGCGATCTGATAGGCGGCGTCGGAATAGTCCCGGATGAGGTCCGCCAGGTCTCCCAGGGTCTTGAATCCAATGCCCTTGAAGACGGCCAGGAATGGCATCAGGGAGACTTCCTGGATTTCCGCCTGGTTCACGGAGGCGATCCGCCGGTTCAGCGTGTCGAACGGTGCCAGGTTGAGGAAACTGCGGTAACTGTCTCCGTCCAGGGGGACCTCCTCCAGGCGGCCGGAGGCCACGAGGGACTGCACCTGGCGCCGATAGTCGTTGATCTCCGTCCGGATGCGGCTGAACTGCTCGTCCACGAGTTCCAGCATGCCGGCCAGCCGGTTCATGTTGCGGAGGTACTCCACCGGAACCTCGACGCCCGTCTTGTAACCGGTGTCATGGTTCATGTTCGCCCAGGCATGCTGGAGGATGGTACGCATCTGCACTTCGAAGCGGTACGGGAAGTCAGGCGCCCGGCAGATATAATGCAGGGAAAGATAGCCGAAACTGTCCACTTCCAGGAGTTTGCGCTTGTCCACGGAATTCTCCCAGTCCACTTCGAACAGGCGCTCCACCCCGGATGCGACCTTGTCCACGTCGTCCGTGTAGAAGGTGATGATCCGCATGCCGAAGACATCGGTGATATCCTCCAGGGAGGCGTACTTCGCCCCCTTCAGTTCCAGTTTGCCGGCCAGGGAGGCCTCCTCCTTGATCCGGCTCTCGATGGATGCGACGACGATGCCCGCCTCCTCGAAGAGGGCGCGGACCTGCGCCGGAAGCGTTTCCTGCATCTTCTCGAAGACAGGACGCTGCTGCCGGTACTCTTCCAGGATGGCCGCGGAATGGGGATCGAGTTTGTATTTGTCCGCCATTGGCTTATCAGGTTTACGGTCTGGGTGCGAACTGGAAAACGTCCTGCACCTGGCCGGTGAAGATATTATGGACCGTCATCCGGAGACGGCCGCCGATGACCTCCCCTTCGATGACCGTCGGAAAACTCTCGCCCTCCTTCATGTTGGGACCGCCGCCCACGAGTTGCGCCCAGCAGCGGTCCGCTCCCGGGGCATAATAGCGATAGCGATGCAGATGGCCGGCCACGAGGACCTGGCAGGCCGCTTCGTGCAGGAGCGGACCCCACATGCTGCCGCAAGTGCGCTGCCAATAGGCATAGTCGGTGGTATAACGCGGATCGGTATCGTCCGGAGCCACGTCGCCGGGGTTGTGCGAAGGATCATCGTCGAAGAGCGGGATGTGGCAGAAGGCGACCAGGTACGGGGCGGAGGCGATTTCGGGGCGCGCCAGCGCATCCTTGAGCCAGGCCGTCTGCGCTTCCCGGTACGGGGCGCTCTTGAACAGGCCGGCGAACCGGGGATTGGTGTCCAGTTTGTCCTCGGCGGTGTCCAGGCCGACGAGGGCCATGTCACCCAGGCGGATGGCAAAGTTCCGGCCCAGGTCCCAGTCGCGCGGCGAGCGTTCCTCCGGCTGGCGGTACATCCACACCTGCTCCAGATGCCGGTTCGCCCGGCCGCGGGAGTCGTGGTTGCCGGGGCAGAAGAGATACGGCGTAGAGGCCGCATAGTCCTTGCGGTCCAGGTCGTGGTCCAGGTAGATCTTCACGAGATTCTCCAACTTCTCCTCCGTATTGGAGGCGTCGCCGTTCCAGATGACGCAGGAAGGGGCGAGGGCAGCCACCTTGTCCAGGGTGGGTCCGATGGCGTTCCACCGCACGTGCGTGTCGTTGATGACGCAGAAGCGGCCTTTCAAGGCCTCCCCCGCCGTGGTGAAGGAATAGATACGGGGATCCTCTTCGTTGCCGAGAACCTTCATGTCATAGCCGCCGCCATAATGGATGCGGTCCGCGCCGATGCGGTAATAATACTTCGTGGCGGGTTTCAGGCCGGTGAGCCGCACCTGGATCACCCGCTCGTCGATATCGGCCAGACGGTACCCTCCGCAGAGGACTTTCCGGGCGTCGGCCAGGTCGGGCCGCTCCCCGATGAGGACATAGCCGTTGGCCAGGTCGTTCACGGCGAAGGCCACGCCCACCGAGGTCTCGGCGAAATTCTGCAGCATCGGGGCCGATGCCAGCAGCGCTTTCCTTTCGTCCTGCGCGACCGAAGACAGATGTTCCGCCGCCGAAGCGATGTCACTTGTCCCTACCGCCACTGCGGCGGCTGCCGCGCCTTTAATGAAATCTCTCCTGTCCATTTCTGTCTATTTCTTGTACCCCAGGTCCAGGATACGCACATTGCGGATCTTCAGGCCGGCGCCGTGGCCGCAGAAAGAGATGTATCCCTTGTAGTTGAACATGCCGGGATGATTGTGCCCGTCGATGGTATAGGGATTGCGGTCGCTTCCGTCCGGGGCCACGTTGTGGCCCTTGGTGACTTTCCGGACATCCGCGTCGGTGATCACTTCCCCGTTGACGGTGACTTTGATGTGGTCGCCCTCGACGACGATCTCTTCGGTGCTCCATTCGCCGAGCGGCTTGTGTTTCAGGCGCTTGGCCGGGACGACGCCGTAGATGGACCCATGGACCTGATAGTCCTGGAGCCAGCCCGCGTAGGCGGGGGCGTCGTGGTCGAGGATCTGGAGTTCGCACATGCCATCATAGGCCGCATCGACATTCTCCGGGGTGCGGATGCCGACTCCGTTGTTCACGCCTTCCTCCAGGAAGCAGAACTCGAAGCGGTAAACGAAGTTGCGGTATTCCTTGTTCGTGTACAGGTTGCCGGTTGCCCCGTAATTCGCGGACACATAGATGGCTCCGTTCACGACCGTATAGCCTTCCATGTCCCCGTGCCACTTGCTCAGGTCGGACCCGTCGAAGAGCATCTCGAAGCCGCGGGCCTTCTCTTCCGGGGTGAGTTCGCTGCGGGGGGAAGGCTTCGCCTCCCGCAGCATCTTGTCGATTTCATCCACCGCATAACCGTCGTCGGCATCGCCGGTAGCGGCGAACAGGGCGCGGGCCTTCTCCAGACCCGACTTGAGATTGTCGTAGTTGATTTCCTCGGTGCACTTGGAAGCGATTGACTTCACGGCATTGGCCGCGGCCAGCCGGACGCCGGCATCCGTGTCGTCCAGGGACTGGGCGGCCAGCAGGAACGTTTTCATCAGCGGCATGCCGCCGAGTTTTCCGAGGGCCAGCGAGCGAAGGGCGGGTGTCTTGGCGAGACCGATCGCCTCGGCAAGGCCCAGCCGCTTCTTGTCCACGTTCTGCTCGTAAGTGGAAAGCATTTCGATATAGGCCTGCAGCGACTGCTCATTCCCTTCCTCGGCCGAAGCGAGGAGGTCGGGAATGACGGTGGCGTTGTCCATCGCGAGCAGGGCTTCTTTCGCGGCGGGATCACTGGAGGCGAGACTGCGCAGGATGCCTGCCGCCTCGTCGGTGCCGATGTTGCCCAGAACCGGATAGAAACGGGACGGGGTACCGGCCATCAAGGTCTTGACGCAGGCGGTCTGCTCCGCGGGTGAAAGCGTATGGATGGCGGCCGACAGCGCTTTCTGCAGGGCAGGAACCCAATCGGGCCTGGCCTGGGAAAGGAGGGTGGCGACGGCGCCGGCATCTTCCGGACGCACGACGCCGGCCAGGGCGGCAACCGCTTCAGCCGAACCCTCGGCTGCCTTCTTCAGTACGACCGGTGCCGCTGCCTTCATTCCCTTCGCGCTGGCGAGGGCCATCAGGTTGTTCAACTGCGTTTCATTCGCTGGCTGGCCGAGGTAACTGACGACCACTTCCGGAAGGAACGGATCGTCCGCGAGGGATTTCAGCGCGTTCAACGCCTGTGGGGCACGTTCTCCGGCGAGTGCATCGATGAGGGCGACACGGGCGAACGGGCTTCCGCCGAAGAGGCCGGCGGAACGCACGGCGGCATCGCCCAACTCACCGGGAGCATTCAGGGCGGAAAGGACGGTGGTCTCCCCTGTCTGATGGGCCCCCAGCCAGTTGACAATGTCGGTCTTGGCGCCGTCTCCCAGTCTGGCAAAAGCCCTGGTCAGGACCGGAGCCACCGATTCGGCGCCGAAACGGCGCGTCGCAGCCGTCAGGGCGGCATTGCGAAGCGGACGGTCCTCAGACTTCAGGATGTCCTGCATGACCTTGAGGGCATCCTTCGCCGGGGCCTTGTCCATGATGATCCCGGCCGCGGCGCACTGCAGGCCGGAGGTGCCGTTCCGCAGGATTTCCTTCGCAGCCTTCACGGCCTTCCTGGCCGGGATATTCCCCAGGGCGACCATGTAGTCGGCCGGGGCATGGGCTTTCAGCCAGCCCAGCGAGGCTTCACCGCCTACGCGCCCGAGCGCCTCGGCGATGGCATTCTTCTCGACGGGGTCCGTCGCGGCGGATGCCCAGCGGAGCAGTGCCGATTCGGCCTCCGTGTACCCGTAGTCGGCAATGACGTCGGCCAGGCTTGCCTTGGGAGCGGCCGCGCTTTCCACGAGTTCCAGGATGGTTTTCTTACCGCCCAGGTCCGCGATGGTCGCGAGGGCGGCGGGGCCGGCCAGTTCGTCGGTGACATACCTCCGGAACAGGCCGATGTCATCCGCCGTGGCGAAAAGCCGCAGTTGCGCGAGGAGGAACTGGCGGTTCACCGGTTCCGCCTGGGCGGCGATGGCTTTCGCGAATCCCTCCCGGACTGCGTCTCTGTACCGGGCATGGGCCGGGTCGGAAACATACGCCGCAAGGGCGGACAAAGCATATTCGGGGAGTGCATTGCTCCCCTGCTCCCCCAGCCTGCCGGCCAGAAGTTCGACGGTGGCGGGAGCGGAGACGGCCAGGTCCTGCACGTTCTGCGCCAGGGTGGCGGCATCGTCACAGGGCATCACGGCCAGGACATCGCTGACAACGGTTGCCGGGACCCTTCCGCGTGCATCCTGTGCCAGGCAGAAGGCGGCGCCGAGCAGCGCGGCGATCCAGATGGAGATGAACTTTTTCATAGCGCTAGATCATTGACGCCCAAGGGGCACGCATGGGTTGGTCGACCAGGAGATTCGCCGCGTCGTCGCCGATGAAGCGCTGGGTGTCCGGGTCGAAATGCAGGGTACGGCCCAGCCGGAGCGCGCAGGCGCCCATGTTCACGACCGTGGCACTGTGGTGGCCGATGATCTCGTCCAGGGCGAAATGCTGGCGGCTCCGCACGCACTCCAGGAAGTCCGTATGGCGGGGCGCCGGATCGGGCAGGGAGTTGATGACGTCCCACACGTCCGGGACCGTGCATTCGAATCCCTTGTACACCTTGCCCTTGGGGCCCTCGATATAGGGCACCTTTCCCGTGCTCTCGAATCCCTCGCCTTCGAGGATGATCCTGCAGCCGTCGGCATAGGTGTAGGTGATGCTCCGCCAGATGCCCACGGCGTCGGGATGCTGCTGGGGCGCGTCCACCTCCACCTTCACCGGGAAGGTGCCGTCCTTGCCCAGGATGTACTGGACCGGGTCGATGTAGTGCTGGCCCATGTCGCCGAGGCCGCCGGACTCGTAGTCCCAGTAGCCGCGGAAGGTCTGGTGCACCCGGTGCGGATGGTAGGGCTTGAAGGGCGCGGGGCCGAGCCACATGTCATAGTCCAGTTCCCGGGGAACGGGCTGCGGAACCAGGTTCTCCCGGCCGGTCCAGAAGAACTTCCAGGCGAAGCCGGTCGCGCCGGAGATGCGCACCGTCAGCGGCCAGCCGAGCAGGCCGCTGTCCACCAGTTTCTTCAGCGGCTCCACGGTGGTTCCGAGGCCGTAGAAGGTGTCCTTGAAGCGGAACCAGGTATCGAGGCGGAAGATGCGGCCGTAGCGGGCGACCGCATCCACCACCTTCTTACCTTCGCCGATGGTTCGTGTCATCGGTTTCTCGCAGAAGATGTCCTTTCCGGCACGCGCGGCCTCGACGGCCTGGATGGCATGCCAATGCGAAGGCGTGGCGATGTGGACGATGTCCACATTCGGGTCGTGGACCAGGTTGCGCCAGTCGGAGTAGGCCGCCAGCGTCGTGCCGAAGCGGCTCTTTCCGGCCTCCACTGCGCGGTCCAGGTGGTTCCGGTCCACGTCGCAGACCGCCACCAGGCGGCACTTTTCATCACTGGCGAAATGCAGCGAGGACATGCCGATGCCGCCTACGCCGATGATGCCCCGCGTCAGGCGGTCGCTGGGGGCCACGAACCGTTTGTCCCCGCCCATGGCACCGAGGACGTGCCTGGGAAGGATGGTGAAGGCAGCGATACCCGCACCCGCCTTCTTGAGGAATGATCTTCTGGAGTCTGACATATAAGATTAGGTTGCTTGCGGTTTAGAACCCCCGCTGGGGCGTGTTGGCCACCGGATACACCGGGATTCGTCCCGGATCGTTCGCGGCGCAGGCGGCCAGCCAGGCGACGATGGTCGCGTCCAGCCTCAGGTCGCTCTGGGAGAGACGCTCGTACGTGTCCATGATGGTGTGATAGGTACGGCCGTATTCGAGTTCGTCCTGGATGAACTGATAGGAAGGAAGGCCCAGCCGGTTGAAGGTGACGTGGTCCGTGCTGCCGGTGGTCTGCGGGGAAAGATACTGGAAACCGAGGGATTCGATGGGCTTCATCCATGCCTCGAAGAAGGGGAAGGCCGCATCGTTCCGCTCCAGATAGATGCCGCGGAAACGGCCGGAACCATTGTCCATGTTCAGGTAGAGCGCGAACTTGTCGAAACCGGGGAGTTTCTTGCCGTCCTTGTACAGGTACTGGTCCATATAGCCTCTCGAGCCATAGAGTCCCTGCTCTTCACCGCCCCACAGGGCCAGGCGGATGGTCCGCTTGGGCTGGAAGCCGAGGGTCTTGAGGATGCGCATGGCCTCGACCATCACGATGCAGCCCGAGGCGTTGTCGGCTGCGCCGGTGCCGCCGTGCCAGGAATCGTAGTGGGCGCCGATGAGCACGATCTCGTCCTTGAGTTTGGGATCGGTGCCGGGAATCTCCGCATAGAGGTTGTGGACCTCGGTGTCATCGGAGAACTTGTGGATGAGTTCGAGTTCCATCTCCACCTTGTGGCCGTGCTGGATCAGACGGACCATGCGGTCGAGGTCCTCGAGCGGCATCGCCACCTCGGGAAGGGGTTCGGGGTCGCCGGCGCGATAGTTGACACCGGAACCGCGGGGCACATTGAAGGTGCCGCTGCCGTTCACGATGCAAAGGGGCTTCTCCGTCTTGTAGAAGTCCGCCATCAACTGACGGAGTTCCATCATCGCCTGGTAGTCGCGGACCATGCGGCCTCCGCCGGCACCGCCGTAGCGGGCGCGCGCCGCAGCACGGTTATCCGTCGTCAGGTTCTCCAGTTGCTCCTCGGTGTAACGGGTAGCCAGGGGTTCGAACCGGATCTCCACCGTCGAGGTGGAGGGGATGAGCAGGACCTTGCCGGCCACGTTGCCCCGGTATTTCGCCAGGTCTTCCTTGGTCTGGACGTCGAAGACGACGCATTCGCCCTTGACCAGGCCGGCGGTGCTGCCTGACCAGGCCCGCGGATTCACCGTGAAGGCGCAGTAATACGGCTCGGTCATCGCCGCATAGGTCTTGACGACGTCCCAGCCGCCGCGGGTGAATTCCGTGGCGAAGGCGGAACGGGGGTTGGAGAGGCCGATTTCAGCGAGTTTCACGAGCATCAGCGAATCGGCGCGGCGTTTCTGCCGGGAAGCCGTGAGGCGGGACCCGACATAGTCCGTCATGTACTGGGAGAGTTCGGCGACCTGGGACTGGCCCAGACCTTCGGCCTTGATCTTGGATGCCCACTCGGCCGACACGGCGACCTGAGCCTGGGCACGGCTGCCGCCCAGAACCAGGGCGAGCATGGGGAGGATGATAAATAACTTCTTCATACTAACTTAGTTGTAAGAATGACACAGGATACAAATATAATGATTTTCCGTTACATTATCTCCGTACCTTGAGCAGTCTTACCCCATGGGAAGGAATTATGCAGGTCGAAGCCGGGATATCCTTCTGCCGCCACAGGTCCCGGACGTTCTTCACGTCCTCCAGGCCGATCTTCGCCAGGCAGCCCGCGAGGTCCACATGGGCGGAGGAATCGTTCAGGTTGAAGATGCCCACGGCGAGGGTGCCGTCGGCGAGCGGCCGGCTCCAGATCTGGAAACCGTCCTCTTCCACGTCCCGGTGCGCCTGGATGCCCAGGATGTCCTGGTTCACGGCATTCACCTCGTTGTTGCACAAGAGGTTGAAGGTGAAATCGTCCATCTGCGCCATGTCGCAGCCGATGAGCATGTTCGCCGCGAGCAGGGCCCACAGAGAGATGTGGGTGTACTGCTCGTCCGGGGTGAGGCGGCTGTCGCGGAGGCTGTTGCTCCAGCCCACCTTTCCGACCACGAGCATGTCCGGATCGTTCCAATGGCCGGGACCGGCATAGGGATAGAGTTCCGTCTGCCGCTGGAAGCCGATGTTGTACAGGGAGGCCCAGGTGTCTGTGATGTCCCCCGTGGTACGCCAGGAGTTCGCATCCACGGCGTGGCCCCACTTCCAGACATCCGCCATGCCGTACTGGCACAGGGAGTAGAAGATGTCGCGGGGCTGCTGCCGCAGATACTGCTGCATCTTCAGGTAGGGGCGCACGTACGCGGCCACGCTCTTGTCGGGATCCGCGTTGAAGACCTTGCTGTAGCCGCACCAGTCGTACTTGAGGTAATCCACGCCCCAGGCGTTCCAGGTTTCGGCATCCTGCTGCTCATGGCCGATGGTGCCGAGATAGCCGCCGCAGGTGCGGTCGCCCGGGCTGGAGTAGATGCCCATCTTGAGACCGTTCGCATGCAGCCAGTCAGCCAGTCCCTTGATGTCCGGGAACTTCTCGTTGGTGACGATGGAGCCGTCGGGAGCGCGTTCTTCGGCCTCCCAGGCATCGTCGATGTTCATGTAGGCGTACCCGTAATCCGCGAGGCCGCGGTTGATCAGCGCGGTAGCCGAGGACATCACCTTCTCCTGCGAGACGCTCAGGCCCCAGCAGTTCCAGGAGTTCCAGCCCATCGGCGGGGTGAGGGCGATTTTCGCGCCCACCTTCAGGGTGAATTCAGCGCGCGCCTCGCCCTTTTCGTTCCGGGCGATGAGCACGAGCGGATAGTCCCCCGCCTCGGCGACGCTGCCGCTGAGCACTCCCTTGTCCGGATCGAGTTTCACTCCGGCAGGAAGGCCTTCCACGGCATATTTCATGGGCTTGTCTCCGGAGAAAGCGAGCCGGAAGATGACGGGGGAGCCGGGGCGGACGCCGAACACAAGCGGTCCGTTGTAGCGCGGGGTAGCCGGTGCCTGTGGCGTCAGGATGTACGGTGCGCTGTAACTGCCCGCGATGAGGTCGTCGAAACGGTCATCGTAATAGATGGCCGAGAGCCGGTTTCCGTCCTGGATAGGAACCGTGACCACCGTTTCCTTGCCCGGGACGATCCTGACCCGGCGAGTCTCGGAACCGGTTTGCGTATCGGTCAGCACGTCCGTGGTCTCCAGGCGGAGTTCACCGGAGAGTTTTGTCCTGGAGGTCAGCACGATGCGGGCCTTTCCGTTCTCGGCGCCGACGGTCAGTTCCGCGAGGTTGGCCAGTTCGGGTTCCCCGATCCGGACCTCCCTCTGGTAAAACCCGCCGGGGTCGCCCCCGTTATACACCCGGACGGCGATCACATTGTCCTTGTCCCATCTGACTTGCCGGGGACTCACGAGATAGTGCCGGGGTTTCTGCCAGTTGCCCGAGAATCCTTCCGGATCTGCGGGGAAATGGCCGGTCTTCCCCACCGGCTGGCCGTTGAACCAGGTCTCGTCGGCATCATCGACGGGTCCGAGGTCCAGGAGGACCATCCCGGATGTCACCGCCGCCTTTTTCAGGGAGGACGGAATTACGACATGGATGCGGTACCAGGCGAAGTTGTTCGGGTTCCTGATTCCCTGCATGGTCCAGTCCTTGTCCAGGGAAAGCGTCTGCCAGGCGCTGTCGTCGAAGGCAGGGTTGCTCCAGGCGGGCTGGTCGCCTACCTTGAACTTGGCGGTGCCTGCCGTCACCTGCGCGGCTGCACCGAGGGTCAGGCAGAGAAGGGCGAGGGAGAAAGCCAGTCTTTTCATGGGCTGAAACCTTTATTTTCCAAATTCCCTAACCACCTCGAGCAGGCGGTCGGGATAGTTCGAGATGATGGCGTCCACGCCCAGGCCGATCAGGCGGCGCATCTCGTCGCGGTCGTCCACCGTCCAGGTATTGACCTTCATCCCGCGGGCATGGGCCTTCGCGACGAGGTCGGCATCCACGTTCGCGTGCGGGGCGCTGAGCCATTCGGGCGTGAAGTCCAGCAGGCTCATGTACTGGTCGAAATCCGTCTCGTAGTCTTCCACGAGATAGGCCAGGGTGTGACCGGGATACTTTTCGTGGATGTAGTTGAGCACACGCTCGTCGAAGCACTGGATCATCAGGCGGTCACCGAGGCCGGCCGCGTCCAGCACCTGCATGCACAGGTCCGTGAATTCATGGTACTCGGGCCAGTTCACGCCTTCTTCGCCCTCTTCACCGGACGGATCGGACTTGATTTCGATGTCGTAGTGCATCGGATAGTGCCCGGTCTCCTTCGTGTACGCCTCCACGGCGGCGATGACATCCGCGGCGATGGGTTTCACGGCCGGCATGCAGATCTTCTCGGGCCAGGCGGGATTGTACTTCATGCCCACGTCCCACTTGACGATTTCGCCATACGGCATCTCGTACAGGAACGTTTTCGGATCCCCGCTCTCCACGGAGGTCCCGTCCGGACGGGTGGAATAGCGCGGATGGAAGTAGCGGTCGTGCGAGAGCATCACCTGCTTGTCCTTGCTGACACAGAGGTCCATCTCCAGGGTGTTCACGCCCAGTTTCACGGCATTGAGCATCGCGGCGAGGGTTTCCTCGGGATACAGGCCCATGCCGCCGCGGTGCGCTTCCACACCGACCACGTACCTGGGTTCCTCGGCCATGGCCTGCGGCTTCTTCGGGGCCGCGGGCTTGTCAAAACGGAGCGTCGCCATCACGGGATAATGGTCGGAGACATAGGCTATGCCACCGTAGGGTTCGCGGACGACCTCGAACTTGTCGCAACCCTGGAATCCGGCGTAGAAGACATAGTCGATGGGCGGATTGCCGGTCACCTTGCCCCAGTCGTGCCAGGTCTGGTCGTTGTCCGTCACCTTCGCGGTCTGGCGGGAATCCTGCATCAGGGTGCGGAGTTCGTTCAGGCAGGGGTCGTCCGGATAGACGTTCATGTCGCCGGTGAGGATCATCGGATAGCCGTCGGGATTCATCGCGCCGATGCGTTCGACCAGCAGGAGGAGCCCCCGCCGGCGGGCTTCCTTGCCCACATGGTCCAGGTGCGTGTTCACGAAATAGAACTGCCGGTCCGTCGCCTTGTCCTTCAGCAACGTCCAGGTGGCGGTGCGGCGGCAGGCGGCATCCCAGCCCAGGGAAGGCTGGAACGGCGTCTCCGACAGCCAGTAGGTCCCCCACTGCAGGAGTTCGATCCGGTTCGAGTCATAGAAGACGGCCATGTGCTCACCCTCGTGGAGACCGTCCTCACGGCCTACGCCCACAAATCTGTACCCGGGGCAGTGCTCCTCGAAGTAGGTAAGTTGGAAATCCAGGGCCTCCTGCACGCCGAACACGGCCGGGTGCTTGTCCAGGATCATCGCGCAGGCGGCGTCCTTGCGGTTTTCCCATACGAAATCCCCGTCCTTCGCCGTTCCGTAGCGGACATTGAAAGACATCACGGGCAGCGGCTCCACTTTCTGGCAAGACTGGCTGGAGAGGACCAGCAGCGGCAACAGGGCCGCAAGCATCCATTTTCTCATGGTATCCTGACTGTTCAAATTGATCGACCATCAAAGATTCACGACTTCCCTGTATGAACCGGCGGCATACTCCCGGGACTCCGAGGCCCCCGGAAGGGTGACGGTAGCCGTCGCGCCTTCGGGGATGGAGAATTCCCAGGTCAGTTCGTCGCCTTTGAAGCGCCAGTTGCTCTTGATGAGACCGGCGGCACTCTGGTAGGAAGCGTCCAGCGAACCCAGGCGCTTGTCCACGACGGGCTTCATGATGATGTGCCGGAAGCCGGGCCGGGCCGGATCCGCGGCGATGCCGGCGGCGCACTCCCAGATCCACTGGCACACGGAACCGTAGGCGTAGTGGTTGAAACTGTTCATGCCCTGCGGGCCCATGCCGTCCTCGAGGGTATAACTGTTCCAGCGCTCCCAGATGGTGGTGGCGCCGTTGTCCACGGAATACAGCCAACTCGGGTTCTTCCGCTGGAAGAGGAGATCGTAGGCGATGTCGGAGAGGCCGTACTCGGTGAGCGTGGTCATCAGGATGGACGTGCCCAGGAAGCCGGTCTGGAGGCAGCCGTCATGTTCCTGGAAGTTCTTCTTCAGGCGGTCGAGCATGCCTTCCAGCGCCTCACCCTCCACCAGATGGTTCCTGAGGGCGAAAAGGGCCGGCGTCTGCATCGTGTTCAGGATCGCGAGTTTGAAGGTGCCGTCCGGATTCAGGAACTGTGTCTTGAGATACTCCCGGGCGGTTTCGTGCATGGCGGCATACTTGGCAGCATCCCGGCCGGTGGCGGCGGCCATGTCGCGCATCATGCCGGCGTCGATGGCCCAGTAGGAGGCGCCCAGGTAGCACCAGTACTGCTCCGCCTGGCGGCGGGTTTCGGGCGTCTCGAAGGCCCGTCCGCTGCAACTTTCCAGCGGCTCGTAACCCACCCAGTCGGCCCACTGGTAGTTCCTGTTCTCTTCGGCCAGGGCGTAGTGGTCGTACTTGGTGTCGTTCACGTGCGTCATGAACCGTTCCATCGCTTCCCAGTTCTCATCGACGATGGCGTTGTCACCGAACTGCTTCCAGACCGTCCAGGGGACGATCACGCCCGCATCGGCCCATCCGAGGCGCATGTATTCGCCGCCGTACTGGGCGGTGGGAGCGACGCCGGGGAAGCCGCCCGTCGAATGCTGGGAATCCCGCATGTCACGCATCCACTTGTGGAAGAAGGCGTCGGTGTTGGCGAAGAAGGTGCCGGTCTCGGTGAAGACCTGCGTGTCGGCCGTCCAGCCGAGGCGCTCGTTGCGCTGCGGGCAGTCCGTGGGGACGGAGAGATAGTTGGAGCGCTGGCCCCAGACCGTATTGGAGATGAGCCGGTTCACGAGGTCGTTCCCGGTGGTGACGGTGCCGGTCTCCAGCCATTCGGCGATGGACGTGACCGGGATGGACTGCACGGCGGCGATCCGGACCGGCGCGGTGGCGGTCACCGAGATGACGCGGTAGCCGAAGAAGGTGCAGAGCGGATGATAGACCACGAAATCCCGGCTGTCCGCGAAGGTGTACTGCAGGACCATGCCCTCGTGCATGCGGAGGTTGTCCCGGTGGACGCTGCCGCCGGGTCCGTCCATGCCCCGCTTGACGGCGCCGACCCCGTCGTTCAGCAGTTCGCCGGGCAGGCAGGTGAGCACTGTGCCCGCGGCCGCCTGGAAGCGGAAGCAGGGAACGGCGGCGGCGTTCTGGCCGAAGTCCACCACCAGGGTTTCGCCGGGATTCAGGTCGATGGTCTCCCCTTTCGCGAATTCCCGCTTGATGGCGACGGTGCCGTAGCAGACCTCATCCCTGACCTCGGATTCCACCGCATCGGTAACGCCCTCCCAGACATAGGCCTTGACGGGATCCAGCGCGATGTCGGGGCGCAGATAGATCTCAGCGCCCTCGGAGGGCAGGATCTCGCCCTTGAATTCGGTGTTCAGTTCCGGCTTGGAGAGTTTCTCGGGCGTGGCATAGCCGGGCAGGATGCGGGCGTCGTAGTATTCCCCGTCGAAAATGCCGGCGTGCGTGACCGGGCCTGCGACGCCGGCCGTCCAGTGCTCCAGGTCCGTCCCGATGTATTCCTTGCTGCCGTCCGTGTAGGTGAGTTCCAGCACGGCGCGGAACGCGGGCTTGTCGCCGAGCATGCCGTCGTTGTGCGGGGTGACGACCTTGTCGGCCCACCAGCCAGGCGTGACCTGCGCCGATAGTTGGTTCGTGGCGCCGGCCTTTTTCGCGAAGGAGGCCGTGATGTCATACGTGAAGGAGCGGCGCGTCTTGAGCGGATGCGTGAAACCCGGCTTGAGCACTTCTTCCCCGACCATCTCACCGTTCAGGAAGAGATAGTACACGCCGAGGCCCGTGGTCATCCAGCGGGCGGATTTCACGGTCTTGGCATTCTGCACGGTGGTGAGGAACCAACTGGCGCCGTCGGCCGCGAGGTCGTTCGTCCGCGGGCCGCGGAGCACCGGCGCGTCCACGGCGGAAATCCATTGGGAAGACTCCCAGGCACTGGCATCCAAGGCTTCCACCTTCTTGACAGACGGGCCGGAAACCTGTGCGGTGCAGGCGATGAGGGCGCCGGAAAGAAGGGTCAGGGCTAAAGTTTTAAGGGTCATATCGCGATTGGTTTCAGTGTTGTCGAATCAACCCTTAAAGTTAGTTTTTTTTACGGAATTTTCACAAAAAACTTGTCACAGTATTCCCATCCCAGCACGGTTGCAGTCACGCCCACGGGCAGTTCTCCTTCCAGGGTATCCCCCTGGCGGGACACGCGGATGGTCCCGTAGGGCGTCTCCATGCTCACCTTCACCCACTCCAGTCCCTCCGGGACCTGCGGGTCGATGGTGACGTGCCGGCAGCCGGGCGCATCGGGGATGATGCCCCCGAGGCCCTGGTAGAACCAACTTCCGATGCCGTTGTAGCAGTTGTGCAGATGGCTGCGGTCGCCGTTCCAGTGCTCCCAGACGCCGGTGGCACCGTTGTCCAGCATGTGCAGATAGCCGGGATAGCCGTGCTGCTTGAGCAGTCCGTACAGCCAGTCACCCTGCCCGTTCAGCGTGGCCCATTCGGTCAGGACCGGGATGCCTACGAGCCCTGTGGCCAGGTGCCCCTGGTACTCGGTCTCCGTACGGTCGTACAGCGACCGGACGACGACGTCCGTGAGTCCGTCCGGGACAACGCCGACGAGCATCGGGTACACCAGGTCGACCTGGCTTCCCGTGGCATAGATGCCATCGTGGTAAAACACTTCGTGGATGCGCTTCCGAAGCGCTTCACAACGCGCCTCGTAAGCCGCGGCATCGGCATCTTCACCCAGGATGCGGGCCATCTTCACCAGGTCTTCGAGCGACTGGACGATGGCGCAGTTGTTCACCAGGTCCACGGAAGCCGGATCCTGCACGTCCACCATCTCTCTCGGAGCCGCCCAGTCGCCCAGATACCACCAGCGGTAATCCGGCGTGGGCCACTCCTTCAGGAGACCGTCGACCGTGTAGGCATCGACATAGTCCATGAAGCGCTTCATCACGGGGTAGAAACGCTCCATCGGGCGCTTGTCACCGTAACGCAGGTAGGTGCGCCAGGAAGCCTGGATCGGGAACGTGCACCAATAGGGACCGCCGCCGGCCTTGTACGGATTCGGGGCCGTATGCGGCAGTCCGCCGTCCGGCCGCTGGGCATCCTCCCAGGCCTGCAGCCAGTTCAGGTAGAGCGGCGCCACGTCGGAAACGGTCTGCAGGGACAGGGTCGATGCATTGCCGTCGCCGCCGTACCCCAGCCGCTCGATGCTCGCACAATCGACCATGTAGCCGTCGAAGGCCAGATTCTCCATGGACCAGTCCACGATGCCGTAGATGGCGTTCAGTTCCGCATCGGAACTCTCGAAGGTGCCGTTCCAGGGGAAATCGGTCCGCATCCGCCGGGCACGGATATCCGCAAGTCCGGGGGCCTGAGCGAGGCCGTCCAGTTGGACGTAGCGGAAGATATGATGGTTGAAGCGGTTCGCGAACAGGTCGCCTTCCGGCTTTCCGGACAGGATGTATTCATCGTACCCGCAGATGCGCGGATCGAAGTGCTCGGCGGGCTCATCGGCAAAGGTGGCCCGGACCCGGCTGCCTTCCGGTCCGGCCGGGAGCCGGATCTCGAAGAGGGCGTTGACGATGCGGCCGAAATCCACCCGCCAACTGCTGTCCCCGACTTGCTCGATGGATGCGGCTGACAGCGTTTCCTGCACGCGGCAGGGCTCGCACATCTGCATCGAGGCCACGATCCCATCGACCGGAACCACATCGACGGGGCCCCACACGGGCTTTGCCCCGGCGTCGATGCGCTCGCCCGCGAACCCGTTCGCCCGCCAGGTGCCCAGGTCCGAAGAACCGCTCCAGGCGCCTTCCCAGGTGCCATCGGTCCAGACGGCGGCTTCACCGTCCACATCCAGTTCCGCCTTCACCAGCGGTCCCGCATAGACGGCATCGAAGGTCGCCGGCTTGTACCAGCCTGAACCGGCCGCAATCCGCAATTCGTTCCGCCCCTTCCGGAGCAGGCCGGTCACGTCATAGACGACGATCAGCGAACGCTTGTCCAGTTGGGACACGGCAGGCATCAGGACGGCGTCCGAGACCTTCTTTCCGTTCAGGAAGGCCTCGTGGTAGCCCAGGGAATTGACATACAGCAGGGCTTTGCCGGCCTTTTTCACGGAGAACTCCTTCCGGAGCAGCGGGGCTCTCCCCTCACCCGGGACGGCACCGATATAATCGCCCTTGAGGCGGTCCCCACCGATGATCCCCACGCCGAAGCGCTGCTTCGGGCTCCATTCGGTCACTTCCTCGTCCGACCGCCATACGCGCACGCGCCACCAGGCCTGCTGCCTGGAAGCAAGCGGTTTCCCTTCGTACGGGACCATCACCTGGTCTGCGGATTCCACCCGCCCGGAATGCCACAGTTCCGGCCCGACTTCGATTTCGTAAGCGACTTGCTCCATGGGTATTCCGCTGCGGATCTTCCAACTGAAATGCGGCTGTGCATTGTCGATACCGAGCGGCTCCACGAGCCCCTCGCACCGGAGGTCGTACACTTCGAAGCCCGCGGGATGGCAGGCCGAAAGGAGGGCCAGGGCGGCGACAGTTATGGCTAGCAAAGTCTCTATTCTTCTCATAGACAAGTGGTTATAGTTCAGTGCAGTATCCGGTCAATCCTGCGAAAAGTCCTTCAGTTCCTCGCGGTAGGCGTTGAAGATCCGGGACTTGGAGACGAAGCCGAGGTAGTGGCGTTCGCGGTCCACGACCGGGAGGTTCCAGGCCCCGGTCTTGCTGAACTTCCGCATCACGCTTTCCATCGGCTCGTCCGGAAGCACATACTCCGGGGCGGAGCGCATGTAGTTATAGACGTGCGCCGAGCCGTACAGGTCCGTCCGGAACATGTCGCGGCGGATGTCGGACAGGTCCACATAGCCCTGGAACTGTTTCTTGCCGTCCAGGACCGGGAAGATGTTGCGCTCGGACACGGCCACCGCGTCCACCAGGGACTGCAGGGTGTCGTCGATCCGCACGGGGGTGAAGTCCGTCTCCACGAGGGATTCCGTCCTGAGGAGCGTCAGGACGGCCTGGTCGGAATCATGGGTCAGGAGTTCGCCGGACTGGGCGATGCGCTTGGTATAGATGGAATACTTTTCGAAGATCCGGATGGTCCCGTAGGCGATGGTCGCCGTGAGGATGAGCGGCAGCAGGAGTTCGTAACCGCCCGAGATCTCGGCGATCAGGAAGATGGCCGTCATCGGCGCCTGCATGACGCCGGCCATGAGGCCCGCCATGCCCACGAGCACGAAGTTCGGGACCGGGACCAGGCCGGGGCTGATCAAGTTCAGGGAAGACGAAAGGACATACCCCGCGATGGCACCGACAAACAGGGTGGGACCGAAGGTTCCGCCCACGCCGCCGCCGGCATTCGTGAACGTCATCGCGAACACTTTCAGGAGCAGGATCAGGGCGAAGAACCAGACGGCACCGCTCCCCTGTCCGTTCAGCAGCCGGCCCACATCCTCATAGCCCTCCCCGTACAGCGGGGGGAAAAGGAAGATGAGCAGGCCCACGCCCACCGCACAGAGCGCCCAGCGGAGCCAGACGTTCCTCATCTTCCCGAACACATCCTCCAGGTAGAGCGTCGTCTTGAGGAAATACAGCGAGCAGAAGCCGCAGAACACGCCCAGGATGAGGTAGAACGGTATGTTCCGCATCGAAAAGGCGACCAGCGTGCAGGTGAACTGCGTGTCCCGGCCCAGGATCAGGTAGGAGACCATCGTCGCCGACACCGACGAAAGCAGCAGCGGCAGAAGGGAACTCATCGACAGGTTGAACAGGAGGATCTCCAGGGTGAACAGGACGCCGGCGAGCGGGGCGTTGAAGATGCCCGCGACCGCGCCGGCCGCGCCGCAGCCCAGCAGGAGGGTCATCCCCCGGTAGGACAGGCCCATGTACCGGCCCAGGTTGGAGCCGATGGCCGCGCCCGTATAGACGATCGGGGCCTCCGCACCCACCGAACCGCCGAAACCGATCGTGAGGGCGCTCGTCACCATCGAGGAGAAGAGATTGTGCCGCTTGATCTTGGATTCGTTCTTGGAGACGGCCTGCAGGACCTTGGTCACGCCGTGGCCGATGTTGTCCCGGACGATGTACCGGACGATCAGGAGGCTGAGGATCATGCCCACGCCCGGCAGCAGCAGGAAAAGCCAGGTGGATCCTCCCACCAGCGAAACAAGCCCGTGATGGATGCCGCGGATGGTCACCTTGAGCAGGACGGCCGCCAGGCCGCACAGGACGCCCGTGACCACGGAGAGCACGGGAATGCGGCTCCGCTCCGGCAAGGAATGCAAAAGGGCCCGCAGCGGGCCCCACAGATATTTCACGAACTTGTTTTCCACCGCCTATTCCTCGTCGGACCCGCTGCCGTACTGGGCGATGTTGTCGTCGGGAAGGGTTTCACCCGCGGCGTCGGAGGCATCGGCGCTGCCGCCGGCCACGGCCTCGTTCTCGGCGTCTTCCTCGCCCTCGAGCCAGCGCTCGACATCCTCGAGGTCATCGGTCTTCACATTGATCTTGACGAGGTAAATGGCATTGGGAATCTCCACGGTAACGGCGTAGAAAGACGTCCCGTCCGGCTTCGGATATTTCACGAGGTCGGTCAGGTAGTCGCTGAAACCACGGGGATATTTCTCTGCAAAGGCGGCCGCAAGTTCGGGATTCAGGGGCATTTTCTCATAACTTACGACGTGTCTTTTCTTGTTGTCTGCCATCGGTGTTCCGGTTTAAGTTTACGGGTGCAATATTAATTCCTTTTTTTGGATTTGGAAATACCCTCCTTGCTTTTTTTCGACGAATTCCTGAAGAAAAGGGATTTCTGCTCCCGTTTGCGGTCCATATCCCGCTCGGTGAACACCGGTTTGAGGTCGCGCGGGTCGTAGCCGGACCAGAACATCACCGAGGAAGTGGTCATGGGCGTCGGCGTGAAATCCTGGACCTGGTCCATCCAGATTCCCCTGAGCGCCGGATGGTTCGCCAGGTGCTCCATGTCCCGCAGCGTGCAGCCGGGATGCGACGAGATGAAATACGGGACCAGCCCCACGTGCGTCCCCGCCTCGCGGTTCACCTGGTCGAATTCCTTGCGGAGCCGCTCGAACAGGCGGAAGGACGGCTTGCCCATCTTCTGGAGCACATGGTCCTCCGTATGCTCCGGCGCCACCTTCAGGCGGCCCGAAGTATGGTCCAGGACCAGTTCCTTCAGATACGGCTTGGAACTCGGGTCCACGAACCCGTCCTCAGTGAGGAACAGGTCGTACCGGATGCCGCTGCCGATATAGGAGTGCCGGATGCCCTTGGTACTGTCGATGCGGTGATACAGTTCCAGCAGGCGCGTATGGTCACAGTCCAGGTTGGGGCAGCGGGCCGGGAACAGGCACGACCGCCGCCGGCATTTCGCGCAGATGTCCTGGTTCCTTCCATGCATCCCGTACATGTTGGCAGTCGGCGCGCCCACGTCGGAGATGTTCCCCGCGAAATCCGGCAGTTTGTTCAGCGCCCGGACCTCCTTCAGGATGGACTCCTCGCTCCGGGACGCGACGAACTTCCCCTGGTGCGCGGCGATCGTGCAGAAATTGCAACCGCCGAAACACCCCCGGTGCGTACATACCGAGAACTTGATCATGTCGTACGCGGGAATCCGCTTTCCCTTGTACCGCGGATGCGGCAGTTTCGTGAACGGCAGGTCCCAGTACGAATCCATCTCCTCCGTCGTCGCCGTAGGATACGGCGGATTCACCTGCACATACCCGTCCCCCACCGGTTCCACGATGGTATCCGGATGCATCATGTTCGCATGCGTCTCGATCCAGTGGAAGTTCTCCGCGAACTTGAACTTATCCTTCTCGCACTCCTCGAAGCCATGCAGCACGAGCACCCCCTCTTTCTCCTTCCAGGCACCGGTCTTGAACACCGCTATCTGGGGAATGGCCTGCATCCGGTGGCGGTTCCAGCCGTTCTCGATCCCTTTCGTGAGCGCCAGCATCGGCTTTTCGCCCATGCCGTAGCAGAGGTAGTCGGCCCCGGAGGTGACGAGGATCGAAGGCATCAGGCAGTCTTTCCAATAGTCGTAGTGCGTCAGGCGCCTCAAGGAGGCTTCGATGCCGCCGATGATGACGGGGACGTCGGGATACAGGTCCTTGAGGATCTTCGTATAGACCGTGACGGCATAGTCGGGACGGGCGCCGGCCTTGCCTTCAGGTGTATAGGCGTCGTCGTGACGGAGGCGCTTGGAGGCGGTGTAATGGTTCACCATCGAGTCCATCGCCCCGGAATTGACCCCGAAATAGAGCCGGGGAGCGCCCAGTTTGCGGAAATCGCGGAGGTCGTCCCGCCAGTTCGGCTGCGGGATGACGGCAACCCGGTAGCCCCATTTCTGGAGCCACCGGGCGATGACGGCCGTCCCGAAGGACGGATGGTCCACGAACGCGTCGCCGGTCACCATG
>JAFXMA010000076.1 GCA_017530725.1 Bacteroidales bacterium | reverse complement strand
GCGAATAGGCGCGGGAGGTTCCGTCGGAGCGGGTTGCCAGGGTTCCGGCCCACATCGGCGGGAACCACGCACTGACGATGACAGGCATCCCCACCTGCTTGAGGCGGCGGGCCATCTCGGCGCTCCGTCGGACATGGTCGCCGGGGTTACCCCCGCCAAAACCGCCGCCGAAGCCCTGACGCTGCCCCTCATAGCGCTCGGGATGCGTGAACATATCCCATTGGCCCCAGGGGAATTCCACGCGGCCGAAGGCGACGCGGAGATTCTCGAGGCAGTAGTCGATCACCTCGGGATCCTTCTGGACGTTCTGGATGCGGAAATTTCCGCCGAAGCCAGTGAAAAGACGGCCGGGGTTGGCCGTATCCAGGTCGATGTGCGCCGTCTCGTGATGCTGGACGCCGGATACCTTCATCACGGCCGCAAAGTCGGCCTTGTCTCCTTTCCCCAGTTTCGGCAGGAACGTGACATAGAGCACCTTGTCGCCGTTTTCGGTGCGGACGAAGGACTTGACGGGTTTGTCGAAGGTCAATACGATGTTGCGCTCCGGCGCGGTGACCGTGATCTTCTTGCCGGCTGTCTTGATGGTAGCGTTGGCATAGTACTTAGGCGCGAAACTCATACAGAAATAGGCGCCGCCCTCCCGTGTTTCGTCTGCCACGACGCTCCATTTCAAGTTCACCGTGGACAGGTCCACGTCGGTGACCGACTGGGTAAAGGTAACGCCCTTTCTCATAGGCGTTACAGTCGTCTGGGTAAAGCCTTCGCGTTTGTATTGAATACGGTTTTGCTTTTCTCGGCCGGAGGATTCGATATCTCCCCCGGGAGTGCCCACCCGGAGCGTGGACTCGAAGTCAATCAACTCACCCTCGCTGCGCACGCCGGTGATGTTGCTCCAGGCCATCACCTCGGTATGGACGGCCGGATGCGCCAGGCGGGCGACGGTCTCATAGCCCATCCGGGCGTTGTGATAGGGGCAGTTCCAGAGGCTGGCCTTGGGAGAACGCGGGCTGGGCTGATACGATCCGTCCAATTCCTTGAACCAGCCGCCGTTCACCGAGTCGATGAAGTGCTTGCGGGTGAAATCCCAGTTCTTCACGGCAGCGTCGAAATACTTCTTCTGCCCGGTGATCTGCCAGGCATTGATGCAGCCAATCACGGTCTCGCACTCGGGCCACCATTGGAAAACCGGACGGGGGCCCTCCAGTTTCATCGCCCCATCGGCATTCATGCCCTCGTCCAGGGCGACATCGACCATCTCGACGGCCTGCTTCCGGATCTTTTCCACGAGTGCCTCGTCGCCGACGGCCTCGGCCGATTCGCACAGCAGCCAGGAAGTTTCGATGTCGTGGCCATAGGAATCGTCGGTACCGACGATGTTCCAGTCATCGTCACAGTAAAGGATCAGGTGCTTGGTGACCGGGTTATACAGTTTCGTCTGCAGGATGTCGAGGAGTTCGAGAATCGCGGCTTTCAACGCGGGATCCGGCCAGGCGGAATACAGGTTGGTGAACCCTTCCATCACGTGGATGTGGGTGTTCATCGTCTTGGTCGCCGAGGCCCGTCCATCGATGCCTTTGGCGTCGGTCCGGCTCCAGTCCCGGTTGAAGACCTCGATGTAGCCTTTCCGCGCAGCGTCATGGGAATGCTCCTGCAGCACCCGGAAAATGTCTTGCGCGGCTTCCAGGCTGCTCAGGTCACCCGTCGCCCGGAAATGCTCGGAGAGGCCGTAGAGGCCGAAGGCGTTGGCATAGGTCTGCTTGGTGCCGTCCAGCATGGCGCCTTCGCTGCCGACGGTCCAGAATACCCCGCCATACTTCCGGTCGATGAAATGCTGTTTAAAGTAATCCGCCGCCCGGTCGGCCATTTCCTTATAGACAGGAAGGCCGTACTGTCGGTACGCGCGGGAGAAGGTCCAGAGGATGCGCGCATTCAGGATGGCGCCTTTCTCAGTCGGGACAGCACGGCCGTCGTTCATCACCGTCCCGTAGAAACCGCCGTCGGGGTCCACGGTATGGTTCATCCAGAAAGGAAGGATGCCTTCGACCAGGTCTTTTTCGATGCTGCCGGAGAGTTCTTCGACCTGACTCTGCGGCTGGGAAAGGGCCAGGGCCGGGATCAGCAAGAGGTGGACTGCAACAAAGAGGATTCTTCTCATTTGATTGGTTTCTTGTTCGTTAAAGATACAAAAAGATGCAAGAATTCGTGCATATTTCGGACAAATGTTAGGAATCATACACGGAAATGTCTAATTTCATATCGAAATATACTTCGATCCTATGAAGACGTTTATGAAAAAGACAATCTTACTTGCCACCCTGCTGCTGACCGCCTCGGTCTTGCACGCCAAACTTGCCCTCAGGCACCCTACCGGAGACCACATGGTCCTTCAGCAGAACGCGGAAGCCGCGGTCTGGGGCTATGCCTCGCCCGGCGCCACCATCACGGTCACCCCCACCTGGGACGGGAAGGCCTATCTTGCGAAGGCCGACGCCCGCGGGCATTGGACTGCCTATTTGAAGACTCCGCAAGCCGGTTATGATGTCTATAGCATCTCCGTGAAAGGAGACGGGGACAAGATCGTGATCTCGGACGTCCTTGTGGGCGAGGTCTGGCTGGCTTCCGGCCAGTCCAACATGGAGATTCCGGTCAAGGGCTTTGACAATTGTCCGATCGAGGGCTACGGTGAAACCGTCACCCAGGCTCCCGCGCGGAACCGCATCCGGATGTTCTATGCCCATGCCGACCAGACCGACGAGCCGCTCGAAGAGGTGCGCAACACGGAAGGATGGCAGGGAGCGGACCCGAATACCATCCCCGACATGAGTGCCGTCGGCTATTTCTTCGCCCGGAAACTCAACGAAGTACTCGACATTCCCGTCGGAATCGTCGCCTTCCCGCGGGGTGGGGCCCGTGTCGAGAGTTGGCTTCCCCGTGAGACTGTCGCCTCGTATGGCACGGAAGACCTCAGTCCGGAAGGAATCGCCAAGTTGGTCGGATACACCCGCCCTTTCCAGATGTACAATGCCATGGAAGTGCCGCTCCAGGGCTATACAGCCCGTGGATTCATCTGGTATCAGGGATGTTCCAACGTCGGGAAGGAGGACGAATTCGTGCCCCGTATGACGGATCTCGTGAATCAGTGGAGGAAGGACTGGGGCGATACGGATGCTTCCATGCCTTTCTACATGGTGGAGATTGCCCCATATCTCTATTCCCGTGACAACGGGGACAGCGGCGCCCGGCTCCGCAAGGCGCAGCACGATGCCGCCAAGGTGATCCCCAATTCAGCCATCGTCTGCACCAACGACCTGGTCGCTCCTTACGAGGCGGATAATATCCATCCCTGCCGCAAGGAACCGATCGGCAACCGCCTGGCCTATATCGCCTTGAACAGGGATTATGGCTTCGAACACGTGGCGTATGCGTCGCCTGAGGCCGTGGAATTGTTCAAACGCCAGCCTCCGACCGGAGACGCCGCCACCAGGATGGGCCCGTGGGGAAGGATTCCGGCCAATGAGATCAATGTCCGGCTCGCAAACTGTCCGCACGGAATAGACCGGGTGAATGAGATTGAAGGACTGGAGGTCTGCGGCGCTGACGGCGTGTGGTATCCGGTGACCCGGATCCGTTTCAGTTTCGGCGCCATCAGCATTGCCGTGGACGAGGTCCAGGAGCCCAAGGCTGTTCGCTATGGCTGGGCGGACTTCCGTCCGGGCAATATCCACAGTGTCGAGGGACTTCCTCTCGTTCCGTTCTGTCTGACCCTCGAATGATTCGGGACGGAGCCCGCACGGTTTTTGATGAAAGGAAGGCCATGCGATTATTCCGGATTATTCTTTTAGCAGCCACCCTCGTTTCCGTCCATGGGTTTCCCGCCCATGGACAGGACAAACGGGTTCTGATCGAGGACCACGACAGTCTGACAGTCTATTATCCCCATTTCTCCCGGATCGACTTCGTGACGGAGAAGATGCCCTCCAAAAGTGAGAAGGATGTGATCTTCGTGTGTGCGGCGTCCTTCACCGGCCAACTGCTGGACGAGTTCAGGCATTCGAACATCGCCGGGCATCACGTATCGTCCGGTAAATTCCATACGGGCTACAAATGCGGTCCGTACAACGGTGTTTTCACCTGGAGCGGGAAAAGCGGGTGGCATTTCTACAACTACTCCCACAAGAACTCCGAACCTCCGCTGAAAACGGTCGCCAAGGAAGGTGGGATGGGCTATTGCCAGAGTCTGCTGTTCCACAACGGGAAACGGTTCAAGGGCTGCATCAAGCCGGACCGTATGAACCGCTACAGGGCCCTTTGCGAGATTGACGGAAAACTATGTGTTGTTGACTGTGCCTGGAATCTCCCGTTCGGCCATTTCATGGACGGTCTGGAGAAATTGGGCGTCGATCATGCCCTCTACTGCGACATGGGGCGTGGGTGGAACTATTCCTGGTACCGGCAAGACGATGGTTCGGTGAAGGAATTGTTCCCTACTCCGGGCAAGTACACGACCAATTGGATCGCCTTCTACGGAGATTAGGGCCGGCACCTGTTTTTTTTCGATCTATCAGAGCCCTATTCCGACATTTTCCAGTATTTTTGCAGCAGATGTTTACCGAACTGCTCAAATATCACCTGGGAGACGGCGCGGTGGCTTTTTCCACGCGCCGGGATTCCGTGCTTCCCTGCCCCGTGATCCAGGGGCATCAGGTCCATGCTGACAGCATCGCGCTCATCGACAGGCCCGATTATACGCGGGAGGAACTGGAAGGCTATGACGCTTTCGTAACGGATTTGCCCGGTGTCGTGATTGGCGTGAGGACGGCGGACTGTGTGCCCGTCCTGCTGTATGACCCGATCCACCGTGTGGTGTCGGCCGTACACGCAGGATGGAAAGGAACGGTCCTCCAGATCGTCCGGAAGACCATCGGAGTGATGCAGCAGCGCTTTCAGACCCGTCCCGAAGACCTGAGCGCCGTCATCGGACCCGCTATCGGCCCGGACAGTTTTCAGGTAGGAGAAGAGGTGGTTGCACAGTTCCGGAAGGCGGGTTATCCGATGGAAAGAATCTGGTCCGACCGCGGACCGGGTGACGGATCGCCCATGTCCGGTGGCCATCATATCGACCTGTGGGAAGCGAACCGATGGCTGCTGCTGCAGGCCGGCGTCCGGACGGAGAACATCCTGCTTGCGGGCATCGATACCTATACCTCCCCCGATTTCTTCTCCGCGCGACGGGAAGGGATACAGTGCGGGAGGATTATAAATGCAATCGGACTGAGATGAAACGCCTGATCCAGAAACCGTCCGGCATGGTCCTGATCCTGGGATGCACGCTCCTTAGCGGATGCGGTTACCGGGCGCCCATGCACGCGTCCTATATTCCCGAGGTGAAGGATACCGCCCTTTACGCGGGAATCAGGCCGGAGTATCTGGAACTGGCCGCCCTGATGGAAAAGGATGTGGACATGCGGCCCACGTCAGGCAACACCGTGACCCTGATCGCCGACGGGGCGGAGAACTGGGAACTGCTGAAGGACGAGTTCCGGAAAGCGAAGCGCGCCATCTATGTCGAGCCCTACCGTTTCAAGTTGGACACATGCGGTACCGTCCTCGCGGAGATCTTGGAAAAGAAGGCCCTTGAAGGGGTCGATGTCCGGTTGCTCCTGGACAAATCGGCCAATACCCAGGAAGACCGGACGGCGCTGAAAGGACTCAGGAACGTCGGTGCCCGGGTGGACATCTTCCATCGCCCTGCCTTCTTCCTGGACCACCACTTCCCGAGTCTGGCGACACACCGGGACCACCGGAAACTCACGCTCCTGGACGGCAAGACCGCCCTGGTGGGCAGCCGCAACATCCAGGACAAATACTTCTTCGACTGGCACGACGTGGATATCCGCGTCACAGGACCGGTCGTAGCCGATCTGACGCGGGCCTACCGGCGAAACCAGCGGCTCGTGTCACTCCGCGCCGATGACCCCTATCTGGATCCGGACCTTCCCGCTGCCGCCCGGGCGGACACCCTCCCCGGCAAGCAGCAGTATTTCGACGTGACCATGCAGGTCGTTCCCGAAACCCCGGCCGACCGCAAACTCCCGGTCCGGAACTGCTTCGAATGGGCGATCCGGCACGCGAAGGACTATTTCTGGTTCTACAACCCGTACACTCCCCCGCCGGAAACCACCATCCAGGCCCTGCAGGATGCCGCCCGCCGCGGCGTGGACGTCCGCTGGATCGTTCCGGGCATCAATGACGTAGGGCCCGAGAAGGGAATGGCGGAGTCCATGTACCAGGGACTCATGGATGCCGGCGTGCGCATCTACGAATGGCAGGAGCACACCATGCACGCCAAGCAGTACCTGAGCGACGACTACCTGGTGATCCTCGGTTCGGCCAACATGGACAACCTGAGCCTGTTCCTCAATTACGAGATGGTCACCATCCTCTATGACGAAAGGATCTGCCGGCAGTATGCGGAAATCTTCCGGTCCGACCTCCGGACGCATTGCGTGGAGGTCAAGGCGGCGGAAGTGCAGCGATGGTCCATCTTCCGGCGGTTACGAAACTGGTTCATCCGCGTTCTGGGCGGTCCGCTCGGGTAACGGCTGGAGATTGTCCGGATTATTCTTTATCTTTGTCCCATGGATTTATCGGAACTGACCCTGGACCGGGAAGGACTGGCCGCCGCCATCGCCTGCGAGGACGCCGCTTTTGAAGCCGCACTCCGCGAGGAGGCCTATCGCGTGAAAGTCGCGACCGTCGGCCCGGAGGTCTATCTGCGCGGACTCATCGAAATATCCAACATCTGCGTCAAGAACTGCCTCTACTGCGGAATCCGCCGCGACATCCGGTGCCCGCGCTACGAACTCTCTGACGAAGAAGTGCTTGCAACCGCCCGGTCTTCCGCGCGCCGCCGCTTCGGTTCCGTGGTCATCCAGGGTGGCGAACGCACCGACGCGGCTTTCGTCCGCCGGATCACCCGCCTCCTGAAAGCGATCAGGGAAATCGGTCCTGCAGCCGAAGGAGACAAGCCGCTCGGCATCACCCTTTCGCTCGGCGAGCAGCCCAGGGAGGTCTATGAGGAGTGGTTCGATGCCGGCGCACACCGCTACCTGCTCCGCATCGAATCCACGAACCCGGACCTCTACCATAGAATCCACCCGAACGACCCGCTGCATTCGTACGACCGCAGGCTCCAGGCGCTGTACGACCTCAAGGAGATCGGCTACCAGGCCGGTACGGGCGCCATGATCGGCCTTCCGTTCCAGACGGCCGAAGATATGGCGGACGACCTCCTTTTCTACCGGGAGTTCGATGCCCCGATGGTGGGCATGGGCCCGTACAACCCGCATCCGGAAACGCCCCTGACCTTGTCGGGCGCACCTTATCCTTCCGCCGAGAGGCGCTTCGCCCTCGGGCTCAAGATGATCGCCCTGCTGCGCCTCCTGATGCCGGACATCAACATCGCGGCCGCGACGGCCCTGGAAGTCCTGGACCCGCGCGGCCGTGAGAAAGGCATCCTTTCAGGAGCCAACGTCATCATG
The DNA here is from genome assembly GCA_017530725.1 of Bacteroidales bacterium. Lineage (GTDB taxonomy): Bacteria > Bacteroidota > Bacteroidia > Bacteroidales > UBA932 > Cryptobacteroides. The sequence continues at coordinate 71 of JAFXMA010000076.1, read as the reverse complement.
CCCAATGTCACGCCCGAGGAGCAGATGGTCAAGTACAATCTCTATGACCGCAAGACCCTGCTCCGCGACTG
>JAFXMA010000075.1 GCA_017530725.1 Bacteroidales bacterium | reverse complement strand
TTGATGCGCCGTTCGATGACCTCGGCCGTTTCCATGCCCATGGGCTTGTCGGCATAGGTGGTCGCGGTCACCGACTTGGTGGCGGTGTCCAGGGGGGAGACATACAGGAGGATGTCCGCGTCGAAGTCTCCCAGCCGGTTCTTGACCGCTTCGGGATCCGTCTCGGACAGTCGGGTGAACGTCAGTTGCTTGGTGTTCTCCAGTTTCTCCATCACGATGCCGGAGTTGTCGATGACGGCGATGCGCTTGGAATCGCCCTCGGCCTTGAGCATCACGAAGAGCATCACGGCGTACATGCCCGCGAACAGGATCGGAACGCCGAAGGTGGTGAGCAGGAAAGACTTCTTCTTGACCTTGTTCAGGTATTCCCGCTGGATGATGATGCCTAATTTCTTGAAATTCATGCTATTTGCCCTCCCCTTCCGTTTCAGTTACGAGTTTGATGAAGATGTCGTTCATGCGCGGGACGAGTTCGCGGAACGAATTGATGCGGATCCCTTCTTCCATCAGGGCCCCGAGCCGGGCGCGGGCGTCGGCCCGGGCGACGACTTCCGTCTGGCGGATGTAGTCCTTCGTATATTCGATTTCCACGTTGTCCTCGCCGAAGCGGTGGCGGATGTCGTCCGTCCCGCCGGTGATGACGAGCCGCGCCTTGTTCAGGAGGGCGATCTCGTCGCAGAGTTCCTCCACCGATTCCATGTTGTGGGTGGACAGGATGATCGTGGCACCCTCCTCCTTGAGCCGGAGGATTTCCTTGCGGATCAGGTCCGCATTGACCGGATCGAAGCCGGAGAACGGTTCGTCCAGGATCATCAGGGACGGCTTGTGGACCACGGTGGTGATGAACTGGACCTTCTGGGCCATGCCCTTGGAGAGTTCCTCCACCTTCTTGTTCCACCAGTCCTGGATGCCGAAACGGACGAACCAGGCCTTGAGTTCGCGGGCGGCGTCGCGGGAGGACATCCCCCGCAGTTGCGCCAGGTACATCGCCTGGTCGCCGACCTTCATCTTGCGGTACAGGCCGCGTTCCTCCGGGAGGTAGCCGATGTGCGCGACATCGTCGTCCGTGATGGGACGGCCGTTGAACCAGACCTCGCCCGAGGTCGCCATCGTGATGCGGTTGATGATGCGGATGAGCGTGGACTTGCCCGCTCCGTTCGGTCCCAGCAGGCCGAAGATCTTCCCTTCGGGGATGTCGATGGACACGTCCTGGAGCGCCACCTTCTCTCCGAAGTGTTTGGTCACATGCTTGACTTCTATGATTGCCATATCCGTGTTGTTTTCTGCAAATATAGAAAGAATTTATTGAAATGCAATAAAAAATTTCTAAATATTCAAAATTTTTGTTGTTAGTTCAACCAGCAGGTCCGCCGGGGTGGCCTCCCCCACTTCGCCTCCTTTCCCCTTATAGTCATAGTCATTGAGCAGGGAAATGACCCGCATCGCCTGCTTCAGCGAATACTTCCGGACAGCCGCGTCGTACTCCTTGTGGAAGAACGGACCCAGGACCTTCACCTTCAGGGACTGTTCGTTCCCCTGCCCGGCCTGGATGAGGGCGTGGTACCGCAGGATGCGGTTGAAGTGCATGTACAAGGCGCTCACGGCCATCGGCATGAAGAATCTGGGGGTCTCGCCGATGTTCCGGGCCACTTTCACCGCCCGCGCGGCATCCCGGAACGAGAGCGCCTTCGTCAGTTCGAAGACGCTGAACTGCCGGCTGATGCCCACATTCTTCTCGATATCCTCCGCCGTGATGGATTTCACGCCCTCGGGGAGATTCTTCAGGAGTTTGTCCGTCTCCACCGCGATCTTGCCCAGGTCGGTGCCGGCATATTCCACCAGCAACTGGGCGGCTTCCGGCTCGATCTTCAGTCCCCGTTCGCCGTAGAAGGACACGATCCACTGCTGCGTCTCGTAATCCTTCAGGGGCAGGGACTCCACGATCACGCCCTGCTTGAGGACGCTCTTGTACAGGGCCTTCCGCTTATCGACGGACGCCCCGTGCAGGAGGATCACCAGCACGGTGGAATCCAGCGGTTTCTGGCAGTAGAGGGCGAGGTCCTCCAGGGTCTTCATCACCTGGGCCTCCTTCACCACCACCAGTTGCCGCTCCGCCATCATCGGGAAACGGCGCGCCGCGGTGATCACCGCATCGGCATCCACGTCGGCCCCGTAGCAGATGAGTTCGTTGAAATCCTTCTCCCAGTCCTGCAGGCAGTTGTCGATGACGGCCTGGCACAGGAGTTCGGGGTAATACGGTTCCTCCCCCATCAGCAGGTACACCGGCTTGAACACGCCGGAGCGGACCTCCTCGATGAGATTCCGGACTTGCCGGTCCGTTTCGATATAAGACTTTCCCGCCACTATTTCAATTCGAATTCCACCGTTCCCCGGACATCCTGGGCAGAGGCGGCGACGATGGCACGGAAGAGGCCCTTTTCGGCCACCCAGGCGTGATTGTCGGCGTCGAAGAAACTGAGCGCCTCCCTGTCGATGGTGAAACTCACATCGGCCTTCTGGCCGGGTTCGAGGCAGACCTTGGCAAAGCCCTTGAGTTCCTTGGCGGGACGGCTGACGGAGGATTCCGCATCGGCGATGTACAGTTGGACGACCTCGGCGCCGGCGACGGAGCCCGTGTTCTTCACGGGGACGGTGACCGTCACGGTGCCGTTATCCTTCATGGACTTCCGGTCGATCTTCGGCTCACCGAACTCGAACGTGGTGTAACTCAGACCGTGGCCGAACGGGAACAGGACGCCGCCGTGAAGGTCGTACCAGCGGTAGCCCACGTAGATGCCCTCGGTGTATTCCATGTCCAGGACGGGCATTCCGTCGATGGTGGTGCCCCGGAGGATACCGGGATACTGCGCCTCGGTCTGGACCGGATTCTTGTCATACGAAACGGGGATAGTGAACGGCAGGTGTCCGGACGGGTTCACGTCGCCGGACAGGACATCCGCCAGGGAATGACCGGCCTGGGTGCCCAGGTACCAGTCCTGGACGATGGCGGGAACCTGCTCCACCCACGGCATCGCCACGGCGTTGCCGGAGATGTTCACCACGACGAGTTTGTCCGTCACCCCGGCCAGCGCCTCGATCACGGCATCCTGGCCGTACGGAAGGCCGTACTGGACGCGGTCCAGCCCTTCCGAATCCTGCCGGTCGGCCTTGTTCAGGCCACCGATGAAGATCACGTAATCGGCGCCTTCCGCCGCTTTCACCGCATCGGCGATCAGGGTAGCGGCATCCCGGCCTTCCCGGAGGTCCTGGCCGGTGGAAACACCGTTGTATTCGCCGCCCACGTCACCCACGTAGCCGCGCTCCCAGACGACCTCGGCCCCGGGATAACGGGCCTTGATACCGTCCAGCGGGGAAACTTCCAACTTCGCCTTCAGCGAGGAGGAGCCGCCGCCCACGGTCATCATCTTGACCGCGTTCTCGCCCACGACGAGGATCTTGCCCGGGTTGGCCGCCATCGGCAGGACACCGTCGTTCTTGAGGAGGACGATGGACTCGGCGCCGATCTTCCGCGCCGCGGCGTAATGCTCCGGCGAGGTCTGGCTGCCGAACGGCCGGTTGCGGTCCATGGAGGTGCGGAAAACCAGGCGCAGGAGCCGTTTCACGCGGGCGTCCAGTTCCTCGGTCCCGATCTCGCCCTTCAGGATGGCATCCTTGTAGGCCTTGGCCAGGTAGTAGTTGTCATAGGCGTTGGTCTTGCCCATGGTGAGGCCGTCGGTCCAGGAACCGTATTCCAGGTCCACACCGTGCTTTGCGGTCTGGAGGGTGTTGTGCACGCCGCCCCAGTCGCTGATGACCACGCCGTCGAAACCCCATTCCCCACGGAGGATCTTGTCCAGGAGGATCTCGTTGGAGCACAGGTGCTCGTCGTTGTACAGGTTGTATGCCGCCATGATGGACCAGGCGTGGCCCTTCTGGACCGCCGCCTTGAAGGCAGGCAGATAGATCTCATAGAGGGTGCGGTCGTCCACGATCGTGTTCGCCGTGTGACGGTTCACCTCACTGTTGTTCAGGGCATAATGCTTCACGCACACCGCGACGCCGTTGGACTGCACGCCCTCGATGTAAGGGACCACCATCTCGCCGGCCAGATACGGGTCCTCGCCCATGTACTCGAAATTGCGGCCGTTCAGCGGGAAGCGGTAGATGTTCACGCCGGGGCCCAGCAGGACGGTCTTGTTCCGGTAGCGGGCCTCTTCACCGATGCTCTTGCCGTACAGGCGGGAAAGTTCGCGGTCCCACGTGGCGGCGAGGCCGCTCAGGGCCGGAAACGCCGTGATGGAGTCATTCGTCCAACCGGCCTGGTCCCACTCGTCCCAGAGCACTTCCGCGCGGATGCCGTGAGGACCGTCGGTGCACCAGATTTCGGGAATGCCCAGGCGCGGAACGCCGGGCGAACTGAACTTGGACTGGGCGTGGACCATCGCGATCTTCTCGTCGAGGGTCATCTTCGAAAAGGCGTCGTCCACCCGCGCTTCGAGGGGCTGGGCATCGTCCAGATAGACGGGGAGATTCGATTGCTTCCGGGGTGCCTGCCCGCACGCGACGGCGACAAGGGCCAGGCCAAGGAGGAGGGATCTGCAGTTCATTCGGTCAGTATTTTAATAACTTACAAATATAAACAAAATCTGCGGAAAAACTTCCGCAGACTTGTATCAGAATGTCGTCAGGCAGACACCCACCGTCCAGGTGGACATCGTGGGCCCCGGTTCGGGGAACCGCCGGGCGGAGGCGGGCTGGAACTTGCCGAAGATTCCGAAGTGTCCGTAAGAGACCGCGGCCAGGAAATCGTAGCCGAAGGGCTGGATCCGCGCCCCCTTGCTCTCCGTGAATTCCCGGAAATCCTGCTTCGTGATATTCAGCCGGACCCGGGGAGCGAAAGCGTACTGCGCCTCGGCGCCCAGCCGGACTCAGATTGGCTCCGGCATCGAATTAGAGGATTTTCCCTTTCAGGAAACCCTGTGCCCCCGACGGCGTGCCGAGCAGCAGGGCCAGCAGGAGGCAGGTGAATGATTTTTTCATAGTCTTTCCACGAAAAAAGGCGGCCGGAAGGCCGCCGATAAGGGTGTCAGATGATTATTTCTCGAACCGTTTCTCCTTGACGCGGACAATCTTTTCCTTCATGGCGTCGGCCGCTTCGGTGACGGCTTCCTCGAAGGAATGCGCATGACGCTCGATCACGAGGTCTTCACCGGGGAAGCGGGTTTGGAGCCGGACACATTTGTTCTCGGGTTCCGGGGAGAGGGAGAGGGTGACATCGATGTCGCCGAGGTTGTCGAAGAACTTCTCCACCTTGCCGACTTTCTTCTCCACATAGTCGAGCAGTTTCTGGTCTGCATCGAACTTCAGGGACTTCACATTAATCATTTGAGCCTCCGTTTTTTGCCCTGGGATGGGCGTTGTTATACACTTTCTTCAGCCGGTCGACGGAGTTGTGCGTGTACACCTGCG
>JAFXMA010000010.1 GCA_017530725.1 Bacteroidales bacterium | reverse complement strand
CGCCGTTTGCGCTTCTGATGTTCGACAGCGAACTGTCGGCTGCCAAAAGCATTTGGCAAATGTCCTTGAAGTTGTTTTCCACTGCGGTTTGGATTGAATTATAGCCGCGTTTGTCTTATGCTTTCAAGTCGGCCGCCGCGGCCGCCGTCGCCGCCGTCCGGCCCGCCCTTGGGTACATATTTCGCCCTGTGCAGGTGCATCGACCCGGCTCCGCCGTGTCCGCTCGCACAGAAGATCTTGACGTAGTCTATGAAGTTCGATTCTGCCATGGCAATCTGATCAATTACAGCGTAGGAAGCACCTTCCCCATCCGGATGCTGTTGGAGCCCTTGACGAGGACGGTGGCGCCGGTCAAAGGACGCTCAGCGAGGGCGGCAGCAAGGTCGTCGGAGGTGGCGAACCACTTGACGAAATCGGGCGTACCGGCCTCTTCCAGGGCCTTCTTGAACTCGTCGCCCACCAGGCAGGCATGCGTGAGGCCGCAGTCGTCCAGTTTCTTGAGGATCTTTACATGCTCCTTCACGGAGTCCTCGCCCAGTTCGCGCATGTCGCCGAGGAGGGCGACCTTGCAGTCCGCCTGCAGGAGAGCGAAGTTGTCCAGGGCGGCAGCCATGGAGGAGGGATTCGCGTTGTAGGCGTCCTCGATGACGACGTTGCGCTCCGTACGGGTCATCTGGGAGCGGTTGTTGGACGGGGTGTAGGCCGCGATGGCGGCGAGTCCGTCCTGCAGCGTGATGCCGAACTGGCGTCCCACGGCGAGGGCGGCCATGACGTTGGCGGCGTTGTAGGAGCCGACCAGTCTGGTCTCGAGCGTTTCCCCGCCGATGGACATCCGCAGGAAAGGGTTCTCCGCCGAGGTGGGCAGGATCTCCGCATCCTCCCCTGCCACCCCGTACGGGATGATGGAAAGGGGCCGGGAGACGGCCATCCCGTAGAGGTTTTCATCATCGACATTGACAAAAGCCTGCCCGTCGTGTTCGGAAAGCCAGTCATAGAGTTGGCCCTTGGCCTGCTTGACACCCTCGAAACTGCCGAATCCCAGCAGGTGCGCCTTGCCCACGTTGGTGATGAGGCCGTACCCGGGCTGGCTCACCCAGGTCAGGGCGGCGATGTCGCCGGGATGGCTCGCGCCCATTTCCACGACGGCGATGTCCGCGTCCGCGCCGATGCCGAGGACGGTCAGGGGAACGCCGATGTCATTGTTCAGGTTGCCCTTCGTCGCCGCGACGGTGAAATGCGTGGCCAGGACCTCGCGGATGAGTTCCTTGGTCGTCGTCTTCCCGTTCGTGCCGGTGAGGCCGATGACCGGGATATCCAACTGCTGCCGGTGGAATGCCGCCAGTTCCTTCAGTGCCTGGAGCGTGTCCGGGAAACGGAGGAGACGGGGATCGTCGCCCTCGACAGCATCGTTGACCACGGCATAGGCAGCCCCGCTTTCCAGGGCTTTCGAGGCATAGGCATTGCCATCGAAGGTTTCCCCTTTCAGGGCGACGAAAATCTGTCCGGGCTGGAGGGTCCGGGTGTCCGTATTCACGCCTTTGGAGGCGCGGAAAAGGGTGTATAACTCGCTGATTTCCATAGTTTATCTTCCAGTGCTTCCGAAACCGCCGGCGCCTCGTTCCGTTTCGTCCAGACTGTCGGTCTCTTCCCATTCCACCCGCTCGTGGCGGGCGACGACCATCTGCGCGATGCGCTCCCCGGGTACGATCTCGAACGGGGTGTTGGAGAGGTTCACGAGGATGACCTTGATCTCGCCCCGGTAGTCCGCGTCGATGGTGCCGGGGGTGTTCAGGACCGTGATGCCGTGCTTCGCGGCCAGGCCGCTGCGGGGGCGCACCTGCGCCTCGAAGCCGGCCGGCAGGGCGATGAAGAGGCCCGTCGGGACCAGGGCCCGCTCCAGCGGACCGAGGGTGACGGGGGCGTCCAGGCAGGCCCGGAGGTCCATGCCGGCGGAAAGGGCGGTGGCATAGGCCGGGACAGGCTGTCCGGAGCGGTTGACGATTTTGACGGTTGTCATGCTGTATCTATTTCGGAGCGATGATGTACAGGAACGCCGCGATGACGGCATACAGGATGTTCGGAATCCAGGTGGCGATGCCGGCGGACAGCGTGTCGGTCACGACGAACATCCTGCTGAACTGTTCGAACAGGATGTAGGAGAAACCGAGGGCGAGTCCCACGGCGATGTTCCAGCCCATGCCGCCCCGGCGCTTCTTCGAGCAAAGGGAGACGGCGATGATCGTGAGGATGATGGCCGACAGCGGCATCGAATACCGCCGGTGCTTCTGCATCTGGGCGTTCTTCACCGTGGCGTCACCCCGGGCGATCTGGGTCTCGATGAGTTGGTCCATCTGGCGCTTGTCCAACTGCTCGATCGTATAGTCGTTGTAGTAGAAATCGTCGATGGTCAGGCTGAGGGTCGTGTCCAGTTGCCGGCCCGAACGGATCCGGTCCTGGAGGCCCTCCCCATAGTCGCGGATGAACCAGTTGCGGAGTTTCCATTTCCCGGCGAGGCTGTCCCACTGGGCGGATTCCGCGGAGAGTTTGGAGATCATGTGGTCGTCCGACACCTGTTCCAGGGTGAAGTTGTAGGCGGTATTGTTCCAGGAACTGAAGGACTCGAAATAGACGAACTTGTTGTCCTCCAGTTTGTAATGCATGTCGTGCCCGAACTTGACCTTCGCGCGGGGGTTGTATTTCTGCTCGAACGCCACCCGCGTCACGTTCGCCCGCGGGATCACCCAGAGGCCGAGTCCCAGCGACAGGAGGGCGACGATGCAGGCCGACACCAGGTACGGTACCATCATCCGGTGGAAACTGACCCCGCAGGAAAGGATGGCGATGATTTCGGAGTCCTGCGCCATCTTGGACGTGAACAGGATCACCGTCAGGAAGACCACCATCGGGCTGTACATGTTCATGAAGTACGGGATGAAGTTCAGGTAGTAATCCACCACGATCGCCTTCAGCGGCGCCTCCTTCTGGACGAAATCGTCGATCTTCTCGCTCACGTCGAAGATGATGACGATGACCGTCAGCAGGCCCAGGGCGACGATGAACGACCCCATGAACTTCTTGATGATGTACCAGTCGAGTCTCTTGATTTGCATTACAGTCTCTGCATCAACTTGTTGACAGTGACATCCTTCCAGGCCGCGAAGTCCCCCGCCTCGATGTGGCGGCGGGCCGTGCGGACCAGGTCCAGGTAAAAGGCGAGGTTGTGCTCCGTGGCCACCATCGCGGCGAACATCTCTTTCGCCACGAACAGGTGGTGGAGGTAGGCCCTCGTATAATAGCGGTCCACGAACGACGTCCCTTCCGGATCCAGCGGCGAGAAGTCGTCCGTCCACTTGGCGTTGCGCATGTTCAGGATACCCTGCCAGGTGAAAAGCATGCCGTTACGGCCGTTGCGGGTAGGCATCACGCAGTCGAACATGTCGATGCCGCGGGCGATGCCCTCGAGGATGTTCGCCGGCGTGCCGACGCCCATCAGGTAGCGGGGTTTCCCGTCCGGCAGGAGCGGGCACGTGACCTCCAGCATCTCGTACATCTTCTCCGTGGGCTCGCCCACCGCCAGGCCGCCGACGGCATAGCCGCCGCGGTTCGGGCCGTCCAACTGCAGCGCATGCTCCACGGCCTGCTTCCGCAGGTCCGGATACACGCATCCCTGGATGATGGGGAACATCACCTGCTGGTAGCCGTACAGGGGCTCCGTCTCGTCGAAGTGGCGGGCGAAGCGTTCGAGCCAGCCCTGCGTAAGGCGGAGGGACTTGGCGGCGTAGCGGTAGTCCGCGTCTCCCGGGCAGCATTCGTCCAGGGCCATGATGATGTCCGCGCCGATGATGCGCTGGGTGTCCACGTTGTTCTCCGGGGTGAACGTATGCCGGGAACCGTCGATATGGGAGGCGAACCGGCAGCCTTCCTCGGTGAGTTTGCGGATAGGCGCCAGGGAGAAGACCTGGAAGCCGCCGCTGTCGGTGAGGATAGGCCGGTCCCAATGCTCGAACCGATGCAGTCCGCCGGCCTTCCGGAGCGTGTCCAGGCCGGGACGGAGGTACAGGTGGTAGGTGTTGCCGAGGATGATCTCCGCCTGGATGTCGTCCACCAGGTCCCGGTGATATACGCCCTTGACGGACCCGACGGTGCCCACCGGCATGAAGATGGGTGTACGGATCTCCCCATGGTCGGTGGAGATCACGCCCGCACGGGCGGCAGACCCGGGATCCCGGGCTGTGAGACGGTACTGGAACATCCTTTTTCTATTATCGGTCAAAGTTACGGATTTTTTCGTACATTTGTATGATGTTGAAACAATAACCAAACCATAACCCGAGATGAAAATCAAACCCATCACCCTGAAGTTAGTCCTGATGCTCTTCCTGGAGTTCGCCGTCTGGGGGGCCTATCTCACCTCCCTCGGCCGCTACCTGGGCAACATCGGACTCGGCAGCCAGATCAAATGGTTCTTCGCGATGCAGGGCATCGTCTCCATCTTCATGCCCACCCTTATGGGCATCGTCGCCGACAAGAAGATGGAAGCCCAGCGGGTCCTGTCCCTCTGCCACGGCCTCGCCGGCATCTTCATGGCCGGAGCCGGCTTCTACTGCATGAGCGCCGGACAGAACGTCCAGTTCGCTCCCCTGTTCATCCTGTACAGCCTGAGCGTCGCCTTCTTCATGCCCACCATCGCCCTCGTGAATTCCGTCTCGTACAACGCGATGGCCGTGGAAGGCATGGATCCCGTGAAGGAATTCCCGCCCATCCGCGTTTTCGGTACCGTCGGTTTCATCTGCTCGATGCTCCTGACCAACTTCCTCCACATCGGCGGAGTCGCGATGCAGGACAGTTACACCCAACTCATCTCCTCGGGCATCCTGTCGCTGATCCTGGCCGGCTATGCGCTCACCATGCCCCACTGCCCCATTGACAAGACCAAGAAGAACGAGAGCCTGGCCGATGCCTTCGGCCTGAAGGCCTTCACCCTGTTCAAGGATCCCCAGTTCGCGATCTTCTTCATCTTCTCGATGCTGCTGGGCGCTTCCCTCCAGATCACCAACGGCTATGCGAACACCTTCCTCGGCTCCTTCGCCGCCGACCCGGCTCTCGCGAACACCTTCGCCGTCAAGAATTCCAACGCCCTGATCGCCATCTCCCAGGCCTCCGAGACGCTCTGCATCCTCCTCATCCCGTTCGCCATGAAACGCTTCGGCATCAAGAACGTGATGCTCATCGCCATGTTCGCCTGGGTGGGCCGCTTCGCCTTCTTCGGACTGGGCAACCCGTCCATGCCGGGCGTCCTCCTGTTCGTGCTGAGTTGCATCGTGTACGGTTTCGCCTTCGACTTCTTCAACATCTCCGGTTCCCTGTATGTGGAGCAGAACGCCGCCGAGGATATCCGCTCCAGCGCCCAGGGCCTGTTCATGATGATGACCAACGGCTTCGGCGCCACCATCGGCACCCTCGCCGCCGGTGCCGTGGTCGATGCCACCGTTTACAACGCCGCGAACCCTTCCTGGCCCAAGGCCTGGTACATCTTCGCCGCCTATGCCTTCGTGGTGGGCGTCCTCTTCATGATCCTGTTCAAGGATCCGCAGAAGAAACAGAAAGCCGCCGTGAAATAAGCGGTTACAAAGCCAAGACAACGAAGGGGCCGGCTCGCTATGAGCCGGTCCCTTTTTTGTGCAGGGGTGACTTGAAACAGGACTCCTTGTACATCGGCCATGGCCTCCGGGCCTAAAGGGAGCGGGCGGACGGCGGGTCTTCCCGGTCCCAGGGCAGCGTTTCCTGCGTCAGCCCCGTAATCCGGGTCTCCATGTCGGTGAAGACGATGTCGAAGCAGCGGCACACCGTCCGCCGGCCTTCCCGCCCGCTGGAGGTCACGAATCCCATCCGGTAACCCAGTTGGACCAGTTCCGTCTTGGGAATGGAACGGATGCCGATCCGGATGAGGCTGTTCAGGATGTCGTGATTCTTTTCCAGGATGCCGATGATGGTGGAATAGCGGAACCGCCACTGCCGGGCCTCCCGGTTGTGGTGACGGTTCCTGCAACTTGGACAGCAGAATTTCCGGTCCTTCCTTCCGTAGGGAAGCGGATCGCCGCACTCCAGGCAGTGCGGTATGGTTTCCTCCGATTTGTACTTCATGGTCTTCCGCGCTTTACCGCGTGAAGATGGCCGTTCCCGGCCGATAATCCAAGCATCGCAAGAAAAAAAGCGCAGGTTTTGCCTTTTCTTCGAATCCCCCGGAAACAGGCAGGGCAAGAAATAATTCTTACGATGGGTTTTTCCGGTGCCTGGCAGGGCAAGAAACACGCAATCAGCGCAAGATTCATAAAAAGATGCAGTCGGGAGGCCGGATCCCGGCGGTATTTCGGACACTTCCCCCCTACATTTGTCCCGGCCCTCGACCGGAGCGCGCCCGGCACAAGGCCCAAGTCCAACCCCCAAAAACCTGTTTCACATGGAGTTCCTGAATAAAATCGAATTACGCGGCGTCGTGGGAACGACCTCCCTCAACCGGGTCGGCGAATCCCAGGTATGCCGCTTCTCCCTCGTCACCGAATACTCCTACAAGGACCGGGACAACAATCCCGTCGTGGATACGACCTGGTTCAACGTCACGGCCTGGGAAGGGCGGAACATGCCCGACCTGCGCCAGATCGGGAAGGGCGTCATCGTCCAGGTCGCCGGCCGCGTGCGCACCTTCCGCTTCACGATGGCCGACGGCGCAGAGCGCAGCGGCTGGGAGATCCTCGCCCGCCGCGTCACCATCGTCCCGCCCGAAGACGACCCCGTGCAACCCCAGAGATACTTATAGCCATGAAACCGATGCGATGGACAGGCGCGGTCCTCCTGGCCGCCCTCTTCCTGGCCGGCTGCGGACCGCAGGGGAAACTGGAACGGCTCCGCCGGCAGTCCCTTGCCGCTCAGATGGTCATAGCCGACGAGAAGGAGTTGCCGGAGATCGCGATGGGCGGGGAACCGCGAAGGGACACGATGGTCGTGGAAGATCCGGACGGAAACGAAGTGCTGATCATGCGGGCTGTCAGGGACGAGAACGGAGAGATGGTCGCCACGGACGTCATCCAGGCGGCCAGGGTGACGGCCCGCTTCCGCAACGTGGCGGAACGGAGCGGACGCGTGGACCTGAACTTCCGGATCATCGTCCCGGAAGCGATGCAGGACCGGGACTGGCAACTCCGCTTCTATCCCGACCTGTTCGTCCTGGAGGACAGTCTCCGGCTGGACCCGATCCTGATCACGGGAGCGGACTACCGGAAGGCCCAGTTGAAAGGATACGAACAGTACCGGCGGTTCCTCGATTCCATCGCGGCAGACTCCACGCACTTCGTCGACCGCTTCCAACTGGAGATGTTCCTGCGGCGGAACCTGCCGGACATCTACCGCTTCAAGACCGATTCGTCGGCCGTTTCCGACGAACTGTTCCGCTCCCACTACGGCGTGACCGAAAGGCAGGCCCTGACCCATTACACCAATCAACTGGTCGTGCGGCGGAACCGGCGGAAAGTGGACCGGAAGGAGGACATGTTCCGACGGTACGTGAAAGTGCCGATCGTGACCGAAGGGCTCCGGCTGGACACGGTCATCGTGAGTCCCGACGGGGATATCCTGTACGACTACGTGCAATCCATCCACGTCAAGCCCTCGCTCCGCAAGGCGACCGTCCTGCTGTCGGGTGACATCTTCGAGGAAGACCGCCGGATCTACCGGGTCCCCCGGACCGAGCCCCTCACCTTCTACATCAGTTCCATCAGCGGTCTCAGCGACGACGCCATCCGCTACAAGACCGTCGTGACCGAACGGAAGGTCCAGGCCAATACCGCCTGCTACATCGACTTCGAGCAAGGAAGGGCGGAAATCCGCAAGGAGACCGGGCACAACCGCGAGGAGATGGCCCGCATCGAAGGGAATCTCCGTAGCCTCCTGCAAAACAGGGACTTCGACCTGGATTCCATCGTCGTGACCGCCTCGTGCTCCCCGGAGGGGTCGTTCGAGCACAACCGGAGACTGTCCATGCGGCGGTCGGAAAGCGTCTCGGACTACTTCGAAGGTTTTCTCAAACGGTACCGGGACTCCCTGCGGCGCCATACGTTCCATATCGGCCTGGACGACACCTGGAAAGAGGAGGCGCCCTCGGACATCCGTATGCTGTCCCGCAACAACCCGGAAAACTGGACGATGCTGGACGCCCTGGTCCGGGAAGACGGCAGCCTGAGCGAACGGGAGAAGGAGGAATACGCCCGGATGGCATCCATCCCCGAACCCGACCTCCGGGAGCAGCGGCTCCAGCGGCTCCCCTCCTACCGGCATATCCGGGAAAGCCTCTACCCCCGTCTGAGGACCGTCCGGTTCGACTTCCACCTGCACCGGAAGGGCCTCCGGAAGGATACCGTCCATACCACCGTGGTGGATACCGTGTACATGCGCGGCCTGCAGGCCATCCGTGACCGGGAATACGAACAGGCCGTCACCCTGCTGCGGCCCTACAGGGACTACAATACCGCCGTCGCCTTCTGCGCGATGGACTACAACGCCTCCGCCCTGGAAGTGCTGGAGCCGATGGCCCGGACCGACAAGGTCCTGTATCTGCTGGCCATCCTGTACAGCCGCCGGGGAGATGACCGGAAAGCCGTCGAGAGTTACCTGAAGGCCTGCCGGCTGAACCCCTCCTTCGTGCACCGGGGAAACCTGGACCCGGAGATCGCCGGACTCATCCGCCGGTACGGCCTGGAACCGGCCCCGGAAGGGAACGACAGCAACTTGACATACAAACCCTAACCCTTTTTATCCAATGAAAACACAAGTGTTTCTTTTTGCGGCCCTGGCCGCATGGGCCCTCTGCTCCTGCACCCGGGAGAAGGCCGACATCGACGGCAAGCCCGTCGAAGTGAACGTCACCATCCTCGGAACCGCGCCCACCCGGGCCACCTCCGTGACCTACGACAATGAATCGAAGGTCGGCAACCTGCAGGTCTATGTCTTCAATGCCGGAAAACTGGAAGACTACCGGGATGCCGGCGCCGCGATGACCGCCCAGTTGACGGCCACCTCGGGTGAACGGACGGTCTGGGCACTGGTAAACGCACCGGCCCTCGACAACGTGGCGACGGAAAGCGAACTCAGGGCCAAGGTGAGCCAGTTGAGCGACAACAGGACCGACGGGTTCGTGATGAGCGGATGCACCACCCAGGAACTGAAGGACGGCGGGACGGTCCCCGTCACGGTGAAACGCATCGTCTCCCGGGTGTCCGTCAGGAAGATCTCGACCGATTTCCAGTACGCCCTCGCCCAGGAGACCATGACCATCGACGGCATTTACCTGATCAACGTCGCGGCCGACAACAACTATGCGGCGGACGGAACGCCGGCGACGTGGGTGAACCAGTTGGGACACAAGGACAACGGCTATGACAAGTACCTGTACGACGCTCCCGCCGCAACGGTGGGCAATTCGAAGCCCTACGAAAAGGAACATGTCTTCTATCCCTATCCGAACCCGACGGAGAAAGACACGTACGACGCCACCTGGGCGCCCCGCCACACGATGCTGGTGGTCGAGGTCACGTTCGAGCAGAAGAAGGGATACTACCCGGTGGTCCTGCCCGCCCTGGAGCGGAACAAGACCTACGTCATCGACGAAATGGTCATCCGGCACCGTCCCGGCGACGTGCCGTACAAGCCGCTCGAGACCGGCGACGCGACCGTCCAGATCACCGTCAACGACTGGGAACTGGGCCTGAACATGGGAACCATCACGCTCTGAGTCCAAGATGGAAGCGAAACGAACGGCTCTGATCCTGGGCGTCTTTCTCCTGGCGGGCTGCCAACGGGCGGCCCGGCCCGGAGAAGGGGGCGTCGAGGTCGTCTTCTCCGTCGTCGGAGAGGAGACCCGCCTGACCGGGACGGACGGAGAGCGGACGGTGGACAACTGGGCCCTGCTGCTGTACAGGGACGGCCGGCTCGCCGAAGCCGGGACGTCGGATTCCGGAGCGTCCATCCGGAAGAGACTCCCGGAGGGCGGCTACACCGCCTTTGCCGTCGTCAATCCCCCGGCCTCCTTTGCTCCGGCCGGCTATCCCGAACTCTCCACCCTGGCGGCCGCGGAATCCGCCCTGCGGGACAATGCGCCGGGCAGGCTGGTGATGGCCGGCAGCCGGACGATCACCGTTCCCGTCCCGGACGGGGCGACACAGCACATCGGCGTGGACCGGCTGGTATGCAAGGCCGAGATCCGGAAGATATCCGTCCGGTTCGCCGATCCCATCCTGGCCGCCCGGCGCTTCGTCCTGAAGGGAATCTACCTGACCAACTGCTACGGGAAGTCCCGGTACGACAGCGACTGGGACGCGGCGGAGATCGGTTCCGACGCCTCTTTGTGGTACAACCGGATGGGGTACCACCCCGGTAGCGGTGCAGACGGCATCCTGGCCGAAACCGGCCTGGATGCGACCGTCACGGCGGACACCCCGCATGTGCAGCGGCACACTTTCTATTATTACCCGAATCCCCTGCCGGAGACCTTGGACAGCCGGTCCGGGAACTGGGACCGGCGAAGGACCCGGCTGGTCCTGGAAACCGAGATCGGAGGGCGGACCTACTACTATGCGGTGACCCTTCCGGCTTCGCAGCGGAACAGGACTTACCTCATCGAGGAAGCCATCATCCGGAAACTGGGGTCCAGAGACCCGGAACAAGACGAGCCCGGCGCCATCGACGTCCTCTTCCGCACCACGGCGGAGGACTGGTATCCGGAATACAACGTGACTGAAAACTCCTGAACCCATGGACAGATTGCTCATTCCCGCCTGCCTGGCCCTCATCGCGGCCGGTACGGCCTGCTCGATCAAGGAAGACCGCGGTCCCTGTCCCTGCTACCTGCAGGTTACCTTCACCGATCCCGATGCGGTCGGCGAAGCGCAGATGCTGGGCTGGGACGACGACCGGCTGTTCCGCGACAAGGTGCGCATCGAAGAGGCCCGCCCATACTGGACGAAGCCGGTGCGGAAGGGTACGCTCTTCCTGTCGGCCTGTACCGGGATGGACGAATCCTTCCCGGAGGGGCGCCAGATGCGGATTCCCCCGGGGGCCCAGGCCGATTCCCTGTATGCCTGGTCCGAGGAGGTGGATGCGACCGGCGACCTCGCCTATGCCAAGGTATCCTTCCGGAAGCAGTTCGCCACCGTGTTCCTGGATATCCGGAAACCGGCCGAAGTGGTCCGGTCCTGCCAGTTCCTCGTGGAGGGCAACTCCTGCGGATTCGACCTCCTGGATTTTTCGCCGGTGAACGGAACGTTCCGGTTCGCGCCGGTACCGCGTGCCGGGGAGGAAATCGTCACCTTCCGCGTCCCCCGGCAGGGAGATACGGGACTGTCGGTCACCATCCGGCCGGAAGGAGCCGCTCCGGCCCGTTTCCCGCTGGGCGAGTACATCGACCGGCTCGGATACAGTTGGAAGACGGAAGAACTCCAGGACATCTATGTCGCCGTGGACCTCGTACGCGGACTGGTCGATGTCCGGGTCGCGGACTGGGAGGAAGGGACCGTTTTCCCGCTTGTC
Organism: Bacteroidales bacterium; assembly: GCA_017530725.1. Classification (GTDB taxonomy): domain Bacteria; phylum Bacteroidota; class Bacteroidia; order Bacteroidales; family UBA932; genus Cryptobacteroides. The sequence goes on along the minus strand of JAFXMA010000010.1, from coordinate 2,954 downwards.
GAACAATAAGAACGCTGATGCTATGAGAAGAAGGATCTGTTTCGTCACCCTCATGTTCCTTGCGGCAGCCTGCCAGGTAGAGCAGCCCGGACCGGTGGTGTTCGGCATCGCGGAACCTGGGCCCTGGACTGCCGGGACCCGCTCCCTCCTGACCGCCTCCGACATCGAAACCCGGAAGACCTGCGTCACGCTGGCCGCCTATGCGGACGGATCGCTGGCGGCTGCCGGCCATTACACGGCCGGGCTGGAAGCGATGTCACTGGACCTGGAACCGGATCGGGACTACATGGTGTACGCCCTGGTGAACATGGGAGATTTGACACAAGACATACCGCTTTCCGAGAGCGGATTAAATAATCTTATCTATAGAATTCCTTCCTATACGGAAGGGGCGGGGGCACTCGCCTCCCGCGGCCTGCCGATGGCCGGGAAACTGGCCTGGCCGGGCCAGGGAAACGCCATCCCTGTGAAGCGTCTGCTGGCCAAGGTGACGGCCCACCTGTCCTGTGACTGGGACGGGGCGGTCATCCGGGAGGTCCGGGTATGCAACCTCAACCGGGCGCTTCGTCCCTTCGGGGATGCGGTCCGAGAAGAAGACTGGGACCAGCAGGAATTCCACGGGGGAACCGGAGCATCTTCCGGGACCTTCACCTTCTATGTGCCGGAGAACCGGCAGGGAACCATCGACGGAATCAAGGTGTCCGGAGACAAGAGCCCGGACCGGAATACGGCCGTCAAATCCAGGGAGGAGGACCTGACCTACCTGGAGACGTCCGTCACCTCCACCGCATCGGCCCTGGCGGGAGACATCACGTACCGGAGTTACCTCGGCGGCAATGCGACGGACGACTTTGACATCCGGCGGAACGGGCACTATGACTGGACGGTCACCTATCACGGTGACCGGACCCAGGACCAGGACTGGAAACGGGACGGAGACATCTTCCGCCTGAGCGTCATGGCCGACAGGACCGAGGCCTACGTAGGCGAGACCGTCAGCCTGACCGTCCTTTGCCATCGGTCCGACCATGGAACCGGAACGGACACGGACGTGACGCAGGATGCGGTCTGGACCCGGGTGGACGGTGGAAGCACTGACCTCCGCATCTCCCAAGGGAATGTCACGGCAGAAGCCCCGGGTGCGGCCTCTTTCCACGCCGCCTATACCCTGGACGGAAAGACAGCGTGGGCTGACAGTCCAGTCATCACTTTCCGCGAACTGCCTCCCCTGTCCATCTCCTGGTTATTCAAGGCCGTCTATGTGGGCCAGCGCGGTACGCTACACATAGAGGACCTGCTTGACGGGGCCACGATCACGGAAGTGACCTCCAGTGACGAGTCCGTCGCCCGGAAAGCGACCATCAGCGACGGTACCGTCTATGTGAACCTTACCGGAGCCAAGGGCTCTGCCACCCTGACAGTCAAGGCTTCCAATGGCCAGACCGGAACCTTTACTGTATCTCCGATGGCACCCTGCCTGCTGGACGTGAACAGTTACATGAGTGGCATCGACTACTACGGCCATCCCGACGGCACGGATGTCAACAAGCATCCAAGCGGGCATGGAGGGGCACGGCCGGGCTTCGAATACTTCACGGGCAATTCGGCCGCCCTTGCCAACCGCTTGATCGTAGGGACAGACGCCTCTCCCACGACGACATACACGGGCAAAAAACTGGCTCCGGACCTTTACGACGCCCTTTTGAGGCCCATACTCACCGTGAGTGACCCGGTGCGGTTCGGAATGGCTGAAACGGACCGGATCTGGGTGAAGGACCTGACGGGATACCCTTCCGAGGGAGGTGTCGAGATCGGCACATTGACCGCCACGCCCATCTCCGACTGCGGCGTCAAACCCTTCACCGACATCATCTATTCCGTGGACCCGTTCGCCCGGTTGACATCGACCTTCACGTGGCCGGACTTCCAGGACAAGGGAATGCTCGCGGACTACACCGACTGCGAAGACTACCACAAGAGCATCCAGTTCCCGGGATCGGATTCCGTCAATGCTTCCGAAACCTCGGTCGGCTGGGACATCAGACTGGCCGGTTCCCCGGACGAAACGCTCAGGAAGCGCTTCAGCGCAAGCGGAAACTCCCTGTCCTTCGATTATACCGAGGGTGACGACCTGCCGCACATCGGCGGCCTGTGCGAAGTCCTGCGGACGGTCACGAACCCGTACAGCGGGCAGCGGATCGGAAAGGCATTCCTGACCTTCCAGGTCATCGTCTGGGGCGCTTTCGGCGGATCCGTGGCCATCGTCAAGAATTCCCTGTTCGAGGTCAGGCCCGCCTACATCGGGCCGGATGCGGCGAAACCGACCGGATCGGTCTTCAGCACGACCTATGCCCATGGGGAAACGGTGGACATCTACGGTCCCTCCGGCAACCGTCTGCTGAACGGAACGGTCAGCCGGGAAGATGTCCCGCACCGGATCGGCCAGACCGCCTACAGCGTCACGCTCTCCGACGGAGACGTCAAGTACAATGCCCAGGTTTACCGCTCCATCCACCCTTGCCTGACCTGCGCATACACACCCGGTCCCTATTACCGGATTGTCAACCTGGAAGACATCCAGACCAAGATATTCCATCCCGACTACCACCCCGGATGGGTGGTTGAGCCAGACGGAAACACCCCTTGAACGACATCTGTTTCCCTATTTTATAAATCCAACGGCTTATGAAAAAGTTTTTGATCCTGGCAGCCATCGTGGCTGCGCTGGCCGCCTGCGAGAAGACGGCACGCAAGACCTTCCACCTCACCGGTGGTACCGACCTGGAAATCCCTTATGACGGGGGATATGCGCTCTTCGGCATCGAAGCCAACGAAGATGACCACTGGACACTCACTTCGGACGCCGACTGGTTCACCGTCCAGCAGTCTTTCGGCAACGGGGACGCGGCGAAGGGCTATGACGACGCCGTGTTCATGGTCTGGGCGGAACGCTG
>JAFXMA010000074.1 GCA_017530725.1 Bacteroidales bacterium | reverse complement strand
TAGGCCGCCGCCAGCGAGACGATGTCCTGCATCACGCCCGCGGCGCTGAAACGGCTCGTGAACACGAAGCGGTCGTCCAGGGTACCGGAACGGTCGCCGCGCACTTCGTACGGCTTGAGCGTCGGGTCGTAGACCTTGCCGTCAGTGAGCGTCATCGCGTCGCCGAGGTGGTGGTAGTGGTGCATGTCGGGCTGGCCGATGACCTGCGCCACGAAGCCGATGTTCTCCACCTGCGCGTTGATGTTCAGGGTGCCGTGCATGATCAGCTCCACATTGTCCGGAACGCCGTCCGGGACGTGGATGTCGGCATACTGGGTCTTCTGGTCGATGAGGGTCTGGTCCCGCAGGGGCTTGAACTCGCGCCAGATGTAGGCGAGGTCCTGGGTGGTGTTCAGCACGGAATTCGCCTGGATGTCGAAGTCGCCGGCATCATACCAGCCGCCCACGGCGAGGCCGGGGATATGCTCCAGGGGCTGATACTTGTCGTTCGTCTCGTCCCCCTGGAAATAGCCGTCGTGCAGGCGGACGTTGGCCGGTGCCTGCAGGGCGTCGTCCATGTTCGCGCGGCCGTGCCAGATCCGGTAGGCCTCGTTCACCTCCATGTGGTCCATGTTCACGACGAGGGAAATGTCCATCGTCGGATGCCACTTGTCGCTGTAGATGTCCTTGTCGATCGGGAAGGCGTTCGTCTCCACGCCCTGGTACTCGATGCAGTACAGGCCGGGCTCACGGACGTCGGAGAAGTCAATCTGCACGTAGTTGTAGCGGTGGCGGTAGATGCCCCAGACCTTGGCGGGAACCGTCATCGCGGTGGTCTTGGTGCCGTCCGGATTCACCTTCAGGATGCGGGCCTCCGGGGCGGGGTCGTCGTTGCGGTCGAGTTCTGCTACGGCCACCTTCTTCTGCGCGGGGGAATAGCCCACCTGCGAGAAGCCGATGTTCGCCGGACGGACCCAGTTCTTGGAAACACTGGGCTCCAGGTACCATTCCAGGACCTTGCCGGTCTTGCCGCCGGGCAGGAGCGAACGCAGGACGAACATGCCGTTCTGCGCGAGGTGACGGCCATCGTAGATGCCGATCTCGGTTTCCGACTGGACGCCCACGCGGAGCGCCTCGTCCTCCGGGGCCAGCACGATCCGGTGGCCGACGGACATGGGCTTCGCCACGAGGAAGTCGCCGCGGCCGCGGTCGTCGAAGGTGCTCTCTCCGAAGTACTGCGGGATCTTCTCCGACACCGGATGGACCTCCGTGTCATGCATCGGATATTTCGGAAGGATGCGCGCGAGGCCGTCCACCAGATAGTTCTTGCCGAAGTAGGAGGCCGGGAAGAACTCCAGGTTCAGGCCCGCCTTGCCCACGAGTTTCTCCGGGACGGGCTTATCCAGAAGCACCTGGATCAGGCAGCCGCCGTCCTTCGGGGTCACCCGGACCTTGGACACGAAATCGTAGTCCGTGTAGGTGAGCGTGACCTGGACGGCGTTGCCGTCCCGGTCCACGGTCCGGTCGGACACGTCGCCGAAGATGTCCCACTGCTCCGGGGTGTTCATCAGACGGACACCGCCGCCGGTGGCGAGGCGCTCGCCGCGCTGGATGATTTCCACCCCCGCGAATTTCTCGTCATAGAACGCACCGTTGTACAGGTTGTTGTACACGAGGACGTTCGTCCCGCGCGCCTCGAAGTAGCCGAGGTCGTTCAGGGTCATGGTCTGGGCCATGGCCGGCTTCGCCAGCAGGAGGGCCGCCGCAGCGACCATGCAGAATGTCAAGATTTTACGCATGTTCCGTAATTTGTGGTTTCATTTGGTAAAGATAACAAATACTTGTGTCATGCGCAAATAAAAGGAAGGCCGGTCCCGACGGGCCGGCCTTCTTACGCAGAGGAGGGTGGATTACGGCAAGATGACGATCTTAGTCACCTTCAGGCCGTCACCCTGCAGGATGATGGCCGTATCGCTCCAGCCGTCCTTGACTTCCCCGCTGATGCACTTGAGCATATCCTCGGTGACGGCCACCTCGATCTTGTCCAGGTCGCCGCTCCAGTCGTTGCAGCCCGCGTTGAGGTCGCCCCAGTTCGGATTGTTGAACTGGATCTGGCCGGTCGTACCCACTTCCTTGTACACGATGAACTTGGAGTTGGTCGTGAGGCCCAGGGACTCGAGCGCAGGACTCATGCCACGCATGATCCGGAGTTTGCCGCTGTTGTCGCCCCAGGACGGATAGTAAGGGTACGTCAGCGTGGCGCTTCTGTCTTCGTACAGGGTGAAAGGAGCGATGTCGATTTCCGCCGGCACGGGAATCCACTGGATTTCTTTGAAGTAGAGTTCCTGCAGGGCGAATCCGCTGCCGGTGAAGAGCAGGTGATGGTCATCCAGTAAACTGACCAGTTCCCCGTTCTCGGAGAGGTTCAACGTCAGGGTCCAGGTGCCGTCACCGTTGTCGGTGAGCAGTTCGTGGCCGGGCTGGATGTCATTCGGCGTCAGTTGGGCTTCCCACCAGCCGGTGACTACGCGGATCTGCGGATTCGCACCGGTCAGGGTCACGTAGAACGTTTCGCTCTTGATCCGCGCCCACACATCGGCGGGGAATTCCGCGATGCACACCGGCGAGGCCGGGTTGTCGCGGCCCTCCAGGCAGAAACGGTAGACACCGTCCCAGGCGGCTTCGCCGGCGGAACCGTCGTTGGACCAGACGGTGTTCTTCACAAGGGTGGGAACACCCTTCTTTTCGGCATAGATGCCCAGGACCGTGTAGCCGCTGCCGGTAAAGAGCAGGTGTTGCTGGTCCAGTTTCTCAAGCATGTCTTCGTGGCCGCTCAGGTTCACCTTCAGGATCCAGGTATAGGCTTCATTGTCGGTGAGCAGTTCGTTGCCGGGCTGGATGTCATTCGGCGTCAGTTGGGCCGCCCACCAGCCGGTGGTCACGCGGATCTGCGGATTCTCGCCGGAGAGATAGACATAGATCGTCTCGCTCTTGATCCGGTCCCAGACCTCCTGCGGGAAGGTGGCTACGCACTCATGGCCCCCGTCATGGCCTTCCAGGCCGAAACGGTAGATGCCGTCCCAGGCCACCTGGCCGTGCGAGCCGTCATTCAGCCAGAGCGCCTCCCAGTTCGAAGGCCGCGGATTCGGCTCGGGCTTGGGGAACTCGCCGGCAAAGACAGCCGTCAGGGTCTGGTTCTCCACATCGAGAGTGAGATTCCAGAAGCCCTCGATCGGCAGGGTGACATTGCTGCCGTCCGCCTTCAGGGAACCCGTGTAGGTGCCTTCGGCGTCTTCCACCGCGGTGAGTTCACCGTCCAGGCCCAGGTTGAGCGCATCGTTCGCATCCATCCGGAACCGGAATTCCTCTTCGGCATGATAAGGAAGTTTGGCGATCTCCCAGACCAACTTGTCGGCGTTGGAAGTCATCGCATTGTCCTGGGTCCAGTCTCCTCCATTGACCGTACCGACCAGGGTCCAGTCGAACCGTTCCTGCAGGGAGACGGTGACCGTCCACTCGCTCCTGCTCATGTCCAGCGTCACATCCCAGTAACCGTTTTCAGGCAGGATGATGCTCTCGCCACCCTTCTGGAGGGCTGCCGTATAGGTATTCTCCTGCCCTTCCACCGGCGTGAGCGCGCCGGCGAGACCCAGGATGGTGGACTCGTCCGTTCCCATGCGGAACTTGAACGATTCACCCAGATAGTAATGGAGTCTTGCGGCTCCCCAGACCAACTTGTCACCCTTGTCTTCCATGCCGACAGGTTCGCCGCCCTGGACCGTTCCGATGACCACCCAGGTATCGGCACTGTAAGGCCAGGCCGACTGGGTGATCGTGAACTTTCCGCGGTTGTACTTGGTGGACACGGTAACCAGGGCGTTGCGCTCCTGTCCCGTATTCTGGTCCGCCGTCACGGTCAGGGTCACCTGGCCGGGTTTTCCGGATTCGGGCTCGAAACGGAGCCACTTCTCCGGACTGCTGACGCGCCAGTAGTCGGGGGCCGTGAAGGTGTAGGTGACAGACCCCTTTTCGGCCGACACGGTCTGGGATTCCGGCTGTACGGCGATGGTCCAGATGGAAGGGTCGTTCGGATCGAACTCCTTTTCTTTGACTTTGTTGCAGGCAGCGGTACCCAGAAGGACCGCTGCGCCTGCAGCAAGAAAACGTAATATCTGATGTTTCATTTCTCGAACGTTAAGAGGTTACACCGGAATGAGCGTGATCTTGGTCACGGTAAAGCCGACACCCTGGAAGCGGAGACCGGCAGACTGGAGTTCATCGAGGGCTCCCGCCGGAATCGGCGCCTCGAAGTATTCGTCGGTATGGGAGATTCCGGCCTGGAATTCCGTCCAGTCACCCCAACTGTCCACGTGCTTGTAGATCGGGTTATAGTCGGTGCCCTTGTCCTTGAAGTACACCCGGACGATTTCTCCTTCCTTGACCTTGGCAAACAACGACGGGTCGAGGACGATGGTAGCGCTCCAAGCGTCGAAGACGGTCTCCGTTTCCCAAAGCGTCGTCTCCTCCTTCGAGCCGCCGCCTTCCTCCGGCACCCAGACATCCTGGATGAGGAGGACCTGGGTGACCGTGAAGCCGAGTCCCTGGAAGCGGAGGCCTTCGGACTTGAGTTCGTCCATGACCGCCGCGGTGACGGTGGACTCGAAGAAGCCGTCGCCATGGGCGATGAGATCCTGGAACTCCGTCCAGTCGCCCCAACTGCCCACATGCTTGTAGATGGGAAGGAAGTCGCTGCCCTTGTCCTTATAGAGAACCCGGATGACAGCGCCCTCGGTCACATCGGCAAACCGGGCGGCCGGGACGACAAGCGTCGAACTCCAACTGTCGAAGACCGTCTCCTGGTCGAATACCACGACTTCCTGATGCTCCCAGTGGCCGTCGCCGGACGGCGGCGTGTAGGTCAGTTCAGGAATGTCGAAGGTCTTGCCGTCGATGCTCCGCACCTTGCCCGGGAAAGTACCCTCGAAGGTGTTCTGGGGGATCTTGACGACGACCGAACTGGTCCCCTTGCGGTAGAACAGGGTCTCCGGGATGACATTGGGGTTGCCATCGGCATCCAGCAATTCCATGCTGGAGAGGAACTCCAGGTCCTTGCCGTAGATGTAGAACAGTTCGCCGAACTCGACGCTCTCACCCTCCTGCTTGGAATAGCCCGTGACGACCGGATCGCCCACGGTGAGCGGGAAGCGGGACACCGCCTCGTCATCCGCCGTACGGACGGTCAGCAGGCCGCCGTCGGCCGCGATGCCGGACGGAGCCTTCAGGCGGAGCATGCCGTCGCCGACATGCTCGATGTCGGAGACGGCCACGCCGCCGGGGAACACAACTTCGCGGACCGCGTCCAGGCCGTTGCCGTTCACTGTCATCGGGGTGTTCGCCACGACCTTGGCCGGGAAGAACGTCTTGATGCTCAGTGCGGCCGCTTCCTCATCGGCGGCTTCCTGCGGGTTGCATGCCGTCAGGGCGCCCGCGAGGGCGACAGACAGCACGTATCCGAAATATGCAAATATCTTCTTCATAATGGAACTCCTTTTAATCATTTCACCATCCGGCATTTTGCGTGAGGTTGGGGTTCTTCTTCAATTCAGACTGCGGGATGGGATAGAAGTTGTACTTCTCGTCCCACTGGCGGCTGACGGAAGAGCGGGTGAGTTGGAGGTTGGCGCTGATGTCGGCGACCTGGATGGTCCTGAAATACTGCGCGCCCTTCTTCCAGCGGCGGACATCCCAGAAACGGTGATTCTCGAAGGCCAGTTCCACCAGGCGCTCGCGCTCGTAACGCGCGACCCAGGCGTCACCGTTCTCGGTGAATTCCGGCATGTTGACGCTCGGACGCGTGCGCAGCACGTTGATGGCTTCGTTAGCCGTCAGACCGTAGGTGGCATCGTTGGCGCTGCCCGTGGCGTTGAACACGGCCTCGGCATAGTCCAGGTAGAACTCGCCCAGGCGGAAGAGGATCCATGTGTGGCGGCGCGTGGTCTGGTTGTCGGCCGTCGTCACGCAGGCGCCGTCCACATACTTCTTCAGGTAGTAGCCGGTAGGCGTGGCGCCGTACTTGGGCGCCGCGTTGAAACCGCCGCGGAAAATCTCGACGGGCTTCTTCTGGGCACCGTTGGTGGGCCATTCATCACCGTTCCTGACCACCGTGAGGGCGAAGCGGGGGTCCAGCCCCTCATACGGATCGACCGACCGGAGGTCGATGTTGCCGGGATAGCGCTGGCCGAAGGTCTGGCCGTTGTCCTGATACTCGTACTGGTCCACGAAACTCTGGGTCGGGCAGTTGCCGGAGGAGCCGTTCTCGACGCCCACCGGGTAGTTGGCCTTCTCGAAGGAGTTGAACTCACCCCGGCCCAGGCCGAAGATCAGTTCCGGATTGAAGAACGCCTCATGGCCCCACAGGGTACCGTAGTTGCTGAGTTTCAGACCCCAACTGTCGGCATTGTCCAGCACGAACTTGCAGGCCTCGGCGGCCTTCGCCCACCGGGACTTGTCGCCTGTGGGGTTGAAGAGCGGGGATGCCGCATACAGCAGCGTGCGGGCCTTCAGCGCATAGGCGGCGACGCGGGTCGCCCGGCCAATCTCGCTGTTCACCTCGGTCAGGTAGTTGACCGGCAGGTACGGCGCCACGGCGTCCAGTTCATCCACGATGAACTTCACGATCTGGTCGACCGGGGTGCGGGTGACGGAGTTGGCCTGCGCGTTGGTGAGGGTGGTGGTCACGAGCGGAACGTCGCCATAGGCGCGGAAAAGTTCGAAGTAGAAGTAGGCCCTCAGGAAGCGGACCTCGTACGGGAAGAGTTCCAGTTGCTGGACCCAGTTGCGGTAATCCGGATTGTACTGCCACTCCGTGATGTCCGCCTGGTCGAACTTCTCCAGGAACATGTTCGCATCGGCGATGGCCGTGTAGCACTTGGACCAGGTCCGGGAATAGGGATTGGCAGCGCTCCAGCCGCCGTTCACGTAGTTGTTTATCGCACCGGTCTCCAGGGCGTACTGGGCCTCGTCGGTCGCGCCGGCGAGGAAGTAGGCGCTGTTGTCGTCGAACTCGTTGTTATAGACCTGCGCATAAACGTCGAATACCATATTCTTGATGCCATTCTCGAAGTACTCGTAGGTCCACTCCTCGTCGCGGGTGTTTTCCTCACTGTAGTCGAGGTCCGCGCACGCGCAGGGAACCAGGCAGGCGAGAATGAATATGCAGATTCTGTCAAGTTTCATAATGCGTTCCATTTAGAAGATCACAGAAAGGCCCATGTTGACCGCCTTCATGACGGGATAGCCCGTGCCGAGATTCTCGGCATCCATGGCGGGGATATTGTCGAAGGACAGCAGGTTCTGGCCCTGGACGAACAGTTTCGCATCCGAAACCTTCACGTGGCCGAGCACGGAAGCGGGGATCCGGTAGTACACCTCGCAGTCGCGCAGTTTGAGCCACCGGACCGTGCGGAACCACGTGGTGGAAGCCTGGTTGTTGTTGGCCACCTGCTGGGTGGACAGGCGCGGATACAGGGCGTCTGAACCCAGGACGTCGAAGCAGTTGTTGTAGTACTCCGAGGAAAGGTTCCGGTTGTTGGAAAGGGCGCCCCAGACACCGTCCACATACATGATGTTCTTGGTCTGGAGGGCGGCACCCTGGAAGTAGGCGTTCATGCCGAAGCCCTTGTACTCGAAGCCCAGGTTGAAGCCGCCGTTCAGGGCCGGGAAGGCCTGGCCCCAATCCATCGCGACGACGTCGTTCTCGTTGATGACACCGTCCCCGTTGACATCCTTGTACTTGATGTCGCCGACCTTGACCTGGCCGAACTCCTGCAGCGGGCTGGCGTCGATCTCCGCCTGGTTCTGGAAGAACCCGAGGGAGACGAGGCCGCGCGCGGCGTCGGCGGGCGTGCCGACGACCGAGAGGTTCGGATAGGCCGGGGTCTCGATCCACTCGAGGACCTGGCTCTTCACGAAGGAAGCGTTGGCACCGGCGAACAGGCTGAGCCCGCCCGCGAAGGTCTTCGCGTAACGCAGGCCGGCTTCCACGCCGTAACTGGCCACGCGGCCCTTGTCGTCATAGGAGGACTGGATACCCACGACGTCGGAGTTCAGGGAACCGGCGCTCACGAGGATGTTCCGGCGCTGCTGGTAGAACGCATCGACGGTCACGTCGAGGCTGTTCGCGATCCGCAGGTCCGTACCCACGTTGGCCTTGTATGCCGCTTCCTGGTGGAAGTTGGTGGTCGGGAACTGGGTCAGGAAAGCGCCCCAGGAACTGGCGAAGTTCTGGCCGTACCAGAACTGGCCGTGGGAGTTGTTCCAGCGGTCGAGCCACAGGCCGTTCGCGGGAACATAGTCCGTATGCTGGATACCGGCGGAGACACGCAACTTACCGTAATTCAGGAAGTTGGCGCCGGGGTCGTCGGCATAGATGAAACCGAGGGCCGTGGTCGGCGAGAACGCCCACTTGGCCGGATAGGAACGGTTGGAGCCGTTCGCGGCGAGGACCAGGTCCCACATCAGCCGGTCGGCGTGGTCATAGTGCGTGGCGAGGGTCCAGTTGGCGCGGTACCAGGTGTTGCTCTGGCCGTCGCGGATCTCGCTCTTCATGTTGTAGCCCGCATTGGCGGAGAAGTTGTCCCCGTTCCGGAACTGCGTCGCATACTTGAAGCCGGTGTTGATCGTGCCCACACGCCACTGGGAATCCACCCAATAGTTGAACACGAGTTTGTCCTCCACCGTTCCCATGACGGTCTCCTGCATGACGTTGTTCGCGTCATACCAGTTCCAGCCGTACTGGTAACCCTTGGTGCGGTTCTCGATGGTGTTGGAGGCGTTGTCGTAGGCGCCGCCGGCATAGAACTGCAGGCCAGGGAGGATGAAGTCGAGGTCCTGGATGAGGGTCAGGTCGGCCCAGATCTGGCGCTGGTGGGACTTGGTGAAGCCGGTGCCGGTCGCCTTGGCGACGAGGTTGAAGTCGCCGAAGGTCTGGCTGCCGCCCCAGACACCGCCCAGGGTCCTGATCGGGAACGCGAGGGCCGGCACCTTGTACAGATGCCACCAGGCGTCGTTGGAATTCACGTTCGGAACGCCGTTGGTCTCCATGAACAGGGCGAAGATGTTCGTGCGGACCTTCGTGGTGCTGGTCACCTGGAAGTCCACATTGGTGCGGATGTTCGCCTTGGAGTAGCGGAGTTGGGAGTTCCAGTCGCCCTGGTCGGGGTTCTTGTACAGGCCGCTGGCGTCAGTGTAGTCGAGGTGGGTGTAGTATTCTACCTTGTCGGAACCGCCGTACATCGAGATGAATCCGTTCGTCTCGCTGGCGGTGTTCTTGAACACCTCGTCTTTCCAGTCGATGTTCGGATACACGTACGGGTCACTGCCGTCCGTGAACTTCCGGACCTCATCCGACGTATAGGCGGCGCCTAGGCCGTCATTCGCGCGGGCGACGTTCAGCGCATAGGCATACATCCCCGCGGCATTGCTCACGGGCAGGCAGTCGTACTCGGCCAGCATCGGGGCCTTGTAGGGATCGAACTGGATCTTATGGGAGGCACCGGCCTTGATGTGGAAACCGCTGTCGGCAACGCCGCGCTTGGTCTTCACGAGAAGGACGCCGTTGACACCCTCATGGCCGTACAGGGCCACGGCGGCGGCGTCGCGGAGGACGGTCACGCTCTCCACTTCTTCCACCGACAGGCGGTCGATCGGACGCTCCTGGCCATCGACCAGGATGAGGATGTCACGCTCTCCGGTGGTCTGGGCGCCGCGGATGTTGAAACTCGCGCCGCGGCCTTCCTCTCCCTTGAAACCGGTGTTCTGGAACGCGTTCAGGCCGAGAAGTTTGCCGTAGAGCGCATCGGCCAGGCTGATGGCCGAGGTGCGGCGCAACTCTTCGGCGGTGATGGTGTAGGTCGCCGCCGTCGTCAGGAATTCAGACTGCTCGACGCCGTAGCCCAAATCCACCGTCTGCGCCTTCCTGTCGGGCAGCGCGATCTGGGCTTGGGCGGCAAATTCGGCCGCGCAGAATCCCAACGTGCTGATTATAAGTATATTGCGTAATTTCATAATCGGATGCATTTTGATAGATTACCAACCAGGGTTCTGCGTGAGGCCGTAACCCTTCTGCACTTCGATACGGGACACCGGGTCAATGAGCCACTTGTTCGTCCAGAAACCGGGCTCCTGACCATAATCGAAGACTCCGTTTCCGTTCAAGTCTTCCCAATCCCACCAGCGGCGGGCTCCGTTGACGATCTGCGGTTTCTCATACTCGAACTTGGGCCAGGGCGTGCTGGGATCCCAGCGCAGGTCGATGTCCTGGTTGTCGCTGTTCTTCAGGGGCAGGCGCTGACCGTTTTCATCCAGGCGATAGACGCGGATCTCGTGGAGCGGCTTGGTGAAGAGGTCCACGCGCTTGCGGCGGACCATGTCGTAGAGGCGGTCGCCGCACTCGGCGCCGATCTCGCAGTTGCGTTCGCGGAGGATCTCGTTGATCAGGTTCTCCTTGTTCGAGGTGAGGTTCAACTGCGGATTCATCGTTTCCAGCCGTCCGAGGCCGACCCGGCTGCGGACGACGTGGATGTCGTCCAGGGCGCCCCTCAGGTTGCCCGTCTCGGCCTTGGCCTCGGCGCGGATGAGATACATCTCGGCCAGCCGGGTGTAGGCTACACCGATGTATTCGTCATCCATGCGGCCGTTCGTATAGTCGAGCATCCACTTGAACTTACGGTAGTGGGAGCCATTGTCGTCGCCATTGGCATCGCCGAAGTTGCCGGCATCGAAGAACATGGCGCCGTTCTCCCAGGAATCGACGTAACTGAAACCAGCGTAGTCGAAGCCGGCGGGAAGGCTCTGGCGGGGAACCAGCATCGTCTCGTACAGGCGCGGGTCGCGGTCGGCGAACATGTCGATGCCCTGCGGGTTCTTGCCGGGACCGTACAGGTTCGCATACGGGAAGTTGCGGCCGTCGGCCATGCCGAAGCATTCCATCAGTTCGTTGGTCGGCACGGCGCCGCCCTGGCGGTAGCAGTCGAGGGCGAAGCCTCTCCAGCCCCAGCCCCAGCCGCCGTCGGACAGGGTGAGGGTCGGATGGGCGTCGAACAACTTCTCGTGGTTGGTCGCGTCGTTGCGGTAGCGGTACGCGCGGCGATAGGCCGTGCGGTAGCCGGCTTCGTTCTGCGACGTGGGCTGGATCAGAGCGTAGTAGTTGCCGTTTGCCGCGTTGTCATTGAAGAAGTCCTCGCAGTACTGGAGGCAGCGGTTCCACAGGCTGGGATCCTCGCGGCCGAACCACACGTGCTCGATGTTGGTGAACTCGGTCACCTTATCGGGGGTGTAGTCCATATAGGGCTCCTTGTTGTTGAACAAGGGGGAGGCGGCGAACATCCATACCTTGGCGCGCAGGGCGCGGGCGGAGGCGCGGGTGAGGCGGCCGGACCACTGGCCCTGGTCGGAGTCGGGGATGTTCCAGATGAAGCCGGGCTCGTTGATCGCGCACACGATCAGGGAGTCGATGAACTCCACGGTCTCCCAGGCCGTCGCGCGGCCGGAGGTGTGGTTCTCTCCCACTTCGTAGTCCTTGCGGGCGAGGCAGAGGCCGCCGAAGTTGCGGAACGCGTCATAGTACCGGCTGGCCATGATGGTGTAGGCCTCGCCGCGGAGACGGCTCTTCTCGGTGTCGGACATGTCGGGCACGCGCTCGATGTTGTTGATGATCTGCCAGCATTTGCGCACGGTCTCATAGATGGAGACGCGGCCGCCGGCGTCGGCATCCAGGCCACCCGTCTTGGTGGAGTAGGAGAACTTGCCCTGGAAGTTACCGTTCTCGGTATCCTGGGCATCCTCGGTCAGCAGGCCGGGATAGTAACTCTGCTTGGGACCGCCCCAGGAGACATAGCAGTGGTAGGAATCGGTAAGCACGTCGATCGGCGCGCCGTTCATCATGTTTCCGGCCGTATAGGTGCAGTAGAGTTGGCCGTAGGCGCTCCATAGGAAATTGCGGGTGTATTCAGCGCTCGTGAACACAGTGTCGATGTTGACGTCCACGCCCGGGGCCTTCTCCAGGAAGGCATCGCCGACAGCGAACTTATCGACGCAGGCCGAGAAGCCGAAGACGGCTGCGATACCCAGCACCAGGATGACATTCGATATCTTTTGTTTCATAATCTTGCCGCATTAGAAGTTAACTTGCAAGCCCATGTTGACCACACGGGTCATCGGGTAACGCACGCCGAAGTCGAGGCCGGAGCCCGGGGCTTCCGGGTCGTTGCCGTCGAACGTGGAGAAGGTCAGGAGGTTCTGGCCGGAGGCGAAGATCCGGATGTAGTTGAAGAACGGCATCCACTTGGGCTTGTTGAACGTGTAGCCCAGTTCGACGTTCTTCAGGCGGACGTACCGGGAATTGATCATCCACGCCTGGGAATCGCGGTTGTTGTGCACGCGGTTGGTGAAGGAGATACGCGGCAGGGAGGCGTCCGGATTGTCGGTGGTCCAGGAGTTGTCGGCGACCCACTGGGTGAGGGCCGAGGTGTTCGTGGAACCGAACTGGTCGCGGAAGTAGCCGTTCAGGGTGCGGCTCACATGGTCGGCGCCGGTCCACAGCATCGAGAAGTCGAGGCCCTTGTAGTGGATGCCGGTGTTCAGGGAGAACGTCAGTTCCGGGTTGTCGGTGTAGCCGATTGGGTGCTGGTCGTTCTGGTCGATGACGCCATCTCCGTTCAGGTCCACATATACGCAGTCGCCGTACTTGAGGGCGATGTTCTGGTCGGGCATCGGCGTGCCGTACTTCTCCTGATAGCGCTCTTCGGTACCGGGCTGGTAGAACTCGAACAGTTCATAGCCGAAGCGCTGGCCCACCGGGAGGCCGGTGCGGCTGAGGTAGTCGTACATCGGCGGGACCTCGAGCATCTCGATGACCTGGTTGCGGGCGAAGGAGACGTTCGGGGAGATGTTGTAATGGACGTTGCCGATGCGGTCCTCCCAGTTCAGGGTGACCTCGAAGCCGTGGTTCTTCACACGGCCCTGGTTCACGTAACTGGAGGGCAGCGAGGTGACGGCGGAGAGGGCGTTGGCATTGGACACGAGGATGTCCTTGCGGTCCTCCCAGAAGAAGTCCACATAGGCGTGGAGGCGGTTGAAGAAGGTGACGTCCGCACCGACGTTGATCTTCGTCGCGGTCTCCCAGGTAACGTTCGGGTTGCCGGTGGTGAGTTCCTTGACGGCCTGCAGCCAGCCGCCGGAGGTGCCGAAGTTGGCGCCGCGGCGCTGCGGGTTCACCGTGGTGGCGCCGGTATAGAACTGCCAGGCGCCGGGCAAGTACAGGAAGCGGGCGCCGTTGGTGTTGTCGTTACCGACGATACCGTAGGAGCCGCGGAACTTGAGGTAACTGATGACCTTGCCGAGGGGCTGCCACCAGGGTTCCATGGACGGGATCCAACCCAGGGAAATGGACGGGAAGGTACCGTAGCGCTTGCCGGGGGCGAAGTTCTCGGATCCGTTGCGGCCGATGTTGAAGTCCAGGAGGTACTTCGTGTCATAGTCGTAGGTGACACGGCCGACGAGACCGACGTAGCCCTTCGGGATGGACTGGTACAGGCTGTTGTTGGAATCCCACGGATAGTAGGTCTTGCTCTGGTTATAGAGCAGGAGGGCGCCGATGTTGTGCTTGCCGAAGCGGCGGTTGTAGTTGAGACTCGCTTCGGTATACCAGTTGCGGCTGCCCCACTTGGACTCATTGTAAGGAAGCGGCCACGTGATGTTCTCCTTGCGGAGGACTTCCTTTCCCTCCACGAGGGTGGCCACATATTTCAGGCCCGTTCCGTAACCGTTCTGACGGTTCTTGCGGGCGGTGTACTCGGAGTTGTAGGAGGCCTTCACCTTGAAGTCGAGCCCCTGGGTGAGGAAGCCGAGGTCCAGTTTGTACTGGAGGTCGAAGTTCAGCACGTTCGTGCTCTCGACCTGGTAACCGAGACCGTAGTAGTTGTCGAGGGCGTCCCGGTCGAACGGGCCGACGATGGTCTCGTCGGAGACGATGTGGCGGCCTTGCTCGTCGATACCGCTGCCGGCGTAGGGCGTCGCGCCCTGGAGGTAACGGAACAGGAAGCCTTCACCGCCGCCCATCGTGTTGCGGTCCTGCATGCGGCCGCCGAGGGTCAGGGACAACTGGCTGCGCTTGGAAACCTCGATGTCGAGGTTCGCACGGTAGTTCAGACGCTGGAAGTTGAAGGTCTCGTTCTTGTTGTCGGAGAACGTCTTGAACAGGGAATCCTGGTTCAGGAAACCGGCGGACACGAAGTAGCGGACACGCTCGGTACCGCCGTTCACGTTCACGTTGGCCTGCTCCTGCCAAGCGGCATCGTTCATGATGTACTTGATCCAGTCCATGTTCGGGAACGTACGGGGCATGTCGCCGAGGCGGAAGTGCTCCATGACGCTCTGGGAGAACCGGATGCCGGTGTCGGCGTACGGGGTGTAGTCGGCGATGGTCGGGGAAGCCGGCCACTGGGTCACCGGCAGCGCGTCGGTAATGGCGGTGTAGTTCCACATCTTGCCGTAGGTGTAGGAATCGGCGAAGTCGATGAACTTCGAGATCGTCTGCACGGCGGCATTGGCGGAAGCGGTGACGGAGGCCTTGCCCACGTTACCGCGCTTGGTGGTCACGAGGATGACGCCGTTCGCGCCGCGGACACCGAACACGGCCGTCGCGGACGCGTCCTTGAGGACGGAGATGCTTTCGATTTCGTTGGCATCGAGTTGCGAGAACGAGCGCTCGACGCCGTCCACGAGGACGAGCGGTTCGGCGCTGTTCAGGGAGCCGACACCACGGATGCGGATGACCGGTTCGTCGGCGCCCGGCATACCGGAAGGCTGGACGGCGGATACGCCCGGGAGGTTACCCTGGAGGGCGTTCGCGACGTTCGGAACCGGGGACTTCATCAGTCCCTCGCCGCTCACGGCGGAGACGGCGCCGGTGATGGTCACTTTCTTCTGCTGGCCATACGCGATGACCACGGATTCATCGAGCGAGTCCGTATCCGGTTCCAGGTTGACGGTCATCTGGGCGGATGCCGGAACCGCCTGCGTCTTGTAACCGACGCAGGAGAACTCGAGAATGGAGCCCCGGGGCACGGTCAGGACGAAGTTTCCGTCCATGTCCGTAATCGTTCCGGTCGTGGTCCCTTGTATGACCACGCCCGCTCCGATCACCCCTTCTCCCAGTTCATCCAGGACCCGGCCTTGTACGCGCAGGTTCTGGGCGAAAGACTGTCCGGGCAGCAGGAGCAGGAGCGCCAACAGTCCGAACAGATGAGACAGTTTTCTCATTTTCATGTCCTTGGGTTTGATTGGTTATGGTTGGTTTACTGATTTGGTCGATCAGTTTCAGGTTATACAAATAGTTCTTTCAGCCGGTTGGTCAGTACCGGTTTGCGAAGATAACCAAAACTTTTTAATAATTCCAAATATCCCGGAAAAAGCAAGGGCGGGTGCCGTTCCCGGCATCCGCCCCGATTGTGTTCCGGACCGAATTGACTTATTTCTTCCAGCCTTCCAGGAGGGACTTGAGGCTGTCGATGTCGAAGTACTTCGAGTAGTCCTTCACGATGACGGAGTTCTCCTCGGACATCTTGATTTCCACCGTTCCTTCGGCATCGATCGGAATGTCGGGCGTGACGCCCGCGTCGATGTTCTCACCCTCCAGGGAGTTGAGCCGGGCCCGGAAGGAGGAGATCTGGAAGCAGAAGCCGTCGGCCGTGCACATCGCCTGGATGGCGCAGGCGCCGCCGCCCGAGGTCGCACCCATCACGGGAATGCCGTTGTCCTTGAGCATGGACGGGAAGAGGTTGCCGCAGGAGAACGACATGCCGGAGGTAAGGACGGCGAAGTTCAGGTCGTAGTGGACATCCTTGTCCTTCTCGTCGAAGACGCGGTCGAAGTTGCGGTCCACCTCGTACTGCACGATCGAGCGCTGGCCGGTGAGGGCGTTGTCCTGGCTGATGTAACTCTTGTCCATGATCAGGGAAGTCATCGCCATCACGATGTCTGCGGAACCGCCGCCGTTGGCGGTGATGTCGATGATGAGGTTCTTCACCTCGGGATCGGCATCGGCCTTCTTCAGGGCGTCCAGGAAGATGACCATGTCATCCTTCTCGGTGTTCTCGACGGTGGGCAGGGGGCCCTTGCCGGCGTAATAGTCCTTCCAGGCCTGCTCGTTGCGACTGTTGAACGAGTCGAACACGCACACGGCGGTATCGCCCTTCTTGACGTAGGTCACGCCCTCGCCATAAGCCTTCGGACGGAGCGACTCCACGGCCTGGTCGTCCCCAATCATGGCCCGCATGGACCCGATCGCACCCATGACCAGGGCGACCACGTCCTGGTGCTGCATCATCGCGGACCGGTACTCATTGTACAGGTCGGGATGCTCGGTGGCCTGGCCCATGGCGGAGGTGATGTCCATGGCGGTGTGGCCGTCGAAATAGACGCCCGTCAGACCGATCATGCCGATCATGTAATCCACCAGTTTCTCCGAGAGGAGGAGTTTCTTGATGGAGGCACCGCCCGCGATGTCTTCCTCCAGGGTCTTGTCCAGGCCCTTGGCGCGGAGGGCGTCATTGTACTGGATGCGGCCCGGGAAGCCGTAGAAATGGTCCATCGCGAAACACAGTTCCTTGTAGTTGAACTCCGCCAGGGAAGCGGACCGGGTGGTCTTTTCGATGAGGGGCTTGTTGTAGTCCGGGTCGATCTCGTCGAGGCCCACCTCGTTCACCGACAGGTTCGCCACCACCTTCTCGCCGTTGAATCCGGCGTGGTGGTAGAAGAGGTCCGTGTACATGTCCGCAAGCGTGGCGAAGGGGAAATAGACCGTCCCCTTGCCGTCGGCATGGATGTCGATGCCGTAGGCGCCGTAGTCCAGCGTGGTCGCGGCCTTGGCCGGGAAATAGGCGACGCTCTTGTAGCGGACGAAAGGCATGCCGTCATAATAGACGTTGGCCATGCCGGGCTGCAGGAGGCCCATCTGGTTGGTGAACGCCTCGAAATCGTCGGAAGTGAAGACGTCCGTATTGACATTCACCACCGCGGTCGCGTCCGCATTCTTCAGGGTGTACTCCCCCGCCCCCGTGTGCGTGACCGTCATCACGGAGCCGGGCAGGACGATGGACTGGAAGTCCGCCGCGGAGATGTAGGCGACATCGGGCGCGCTGTCATAGAAACGGAGCGTCACCTGGGAGTCCGGGGCGATCTTGGTCACCACGGGGACGACGCGTTCGGTGTAGTTTCCCCCGTCGGGCAGTTCATCCGCCACCCGGGACTTGGAGGAATACACCCGGGGGCTGCAGGCCGCTGCGGCCAGGAGGACCGCCAGCATGGGAACAGTAAGAATCCTTGATTTCATCGGTATATTGTTTTTGTGTATTACTAAACTAATACACTGCAAAGATACGACGGTTTTTCGGATTTACAAGGAAAAACCGCAAAAAATGCACGCTCCGCTCAGAACGACGCGTTCCGGAGATAGAGGGCGCTCTTTCGCAGGCCCTGGAGGATGTTGGGGGTGGAAGCCTGTTCCAGTTCCACGACGAAGCCCTTCGTACCCGCGCGCTGGAAATTCCGGAAGATGGCATCGAAGCCCACCATGCCGCTCTCGCCCAGTTCATACTTGTCCTTGATGTGGAGGAGTTCATACCGGCCCGGATACTTGTTCATGTACTCCACGGGGCTGACGCCGGCCATCACGGCCCAATAGACGTCCATCTGGAGGAAGACGTTCTCGGGCTTGGTTTCGGTGAGGAACGTGTCGATCATCGTGGTCCCGTCCACCTGCCTATACTCGTGGCTGTGGCAGTGATAGCCGAAGCGGATGCCCTCGGCGCGGCACTTGGCGCCGATGGCGTCGAGGTACGCGGCCATCACGGACATCTGGGCCTTGGTCTGCAGCGGCTGGGACCAGGACATCACCAGGTACGGGACACCGGCCGCCTTGTGGTAGGCGATGCAGTCATCCCACCAGGCAAGCGCCTTCGAGAAGTCGCCGGAAGCGAGTTCCTGCGCCGACAGCGGGTGCGACACATGGGAGGACAGGAATGTCAGGCCGGCCGATTCCACCGCCTTGCGGTAGTCGGCGGGTCCGAGTCCGGCGATCTTGCCGTCCTCGTATCCAAAGGCCTCGACCGCGGTGTAACCCATCTGGACAAGGCGGCTGAATACATATCCGTGGTTCCGGGCGAACTGCTCCGGCGTTCCGAGCAGGGTGCGCACCGAGTACAACTGGACGGCCATCTCGCGCTTGGGCGCCGTGATCTCCTCCGAGAGGCGGTAACTCACGAAGGCGAACTGCTTGCTGTCGGGGCTCCAGGAATTGACGTTCAGGCTGCCCTGGCCGCCGAAGAAGTCCAGGAGGACTTCCGGCTTCCCTCCCCCGGCGGGAATCATGCGCAACTGGACGTTGAGGTCCGCAATGTGGGAATCCGGGGCGACCTCGTAGTCGTGGTAGGCGATGTACACGACCTTCTGGTTGTCCAGGGAGATGTGCGGGAACCAGGAGTTCATGTCCTCGTCGAAGGTCATCTGGGTCTGCTGCTTGCCGTTGGAGCGCATCTTCCAGACCTGCATCCGCCCGGTACGCACGCTGTTGAACCAGATGTGCTTCCCGTCCGGGCTGTACTCGGGACCGTCGTCCAGGCCCGGGGCGTCCGTCAGCCGGATTTCCTTGCCGCCCTTGAGAGGCATGGCCCAGACGTCCTGCTCCTGCTCCGGCCCGCGGAAGGCGCAGTAGGCCGCGGTCTTCCCGTCCGGGCTGATTCCGTGCAGGTAACTCGGGCCCTCGGCCGTGACCTTGCGCGGCTGCCCGCCCTCGAACGGGACCACGTACACGTAGGAATTGTACCGCCGGTTCGCAGGGTCGTTGCTGCTCAGACCGATCCACTTTCCATCGGCCGTGACGACATGGTCGTTGTTGCACTGGGTGATGTCCCCCGTGGGAATCTCGACGGGGTCCGAACTCCCGTCCGGGGAGATCTTCCAGAGTTTCCCGTCCATGTTGAAGACGAGCCATTTCCCGTCGGGCGTCCAGTTGGGCGCCTCGATCACGTGGGGGAATTCCTTCACCACCCGGTGCGTCCGGGTCGCGAGGTCGTAGATTTCCAGGTAACTGTGCGAGGGCTGCGGATGCTGGGCCCAGGCGGCGACGCTCACCGCGATGAGCGCAAGGAGAAGGCAGATTCTTTTCATAACAATCACAAAGTAAGTGAATATAACCAGATTCTGCAAGACGTCCGGAAACAAAAGCGCCCGGTTCCGCAGGGAACCGGACGCATGTTGGAAAAACGGGCCGGAAGGACTAGAAATTCTTCGGGGCGGCGTTGGCGCTCTGGGTCCCGTTCTCACCGTTCAGGCTCCAGAAGATACCCTTCTCCATGTTCTTGGCGTTGTAGTCCGAATGGTCGGCGGGGATGTTTCCGGCGTTGGTGTTGTACTCGTTCTGCGGGTACGGGATGCGCTGGATGATGTTGCCCACGCTCACGCCGGAACTGGCGCTCACGGCCGGGTAGGTCAGCACATGGCTGGCGTAGTCCGGATAGCCGGTACGGCGCTGCTCGGCCCAGGCCTCGACGGAGTTCGGGTACAGGGCGATCCACTTCTGGATCATGATGCTGCGCAGTTGGGCTTCCTTGCTGGAACCGAAGGAAGGCAGGGCGGCGATGTACGCATCCTTTTCGGCGGCGCCGATCGTCTTGTTGCCGCCGGAACGGGTGACGAACATGCTGACTTCGTCCATGGAGGCCTTGATGGCCTGCTTCCACAGATCCTCGGCGTTGCCGCTGATCCAGCCGCGGAGGGCGGCCTCAGCCTTGAGGAACAGCGCCTCGGAGTAGGAACTGTAGCACCAGGAGAGGTTCTCGTTTCCGGCGCCGCTGTAGTGGAAGAAGCCGTTCTTGTCGTACATGTTCAGACGGGCGTAGGACTTGTTTCCACCGTGATCCGAAACGACCGTGGTTTCGGTATCGGACGTATAGTCGAAGGGATAGCCGTCCCAGTTGCTGTTACCGGCCGTAGCCGCTTCGGTACCGGGCAGGAAGAAGAAGTCGCGACGGGGATCCACGACGCCCGTCAGATAACCCTGGTTCCGGCCGTTCATCATGTCCATGAAGTCACAGTTGGTGAAGGTGTTGGACCAGTCGTTGAAGGTGCGGTCGTAGTAGTCGCCCCATACACCGGTGTCGCAGCTGATGCGGGCATAGTCGGACGGGCTGTCGAAGCAGGCGTCGGCGGCCGCCGCGAAATCTTTCTTGTGGTTGTCGTACACGCCGGAAAGACGCATCGACAGACGCATGATCAGCGTGTTGGCGAACTTCTTCCACTGGTTCCAGTCGTTGTTGAACAGGAAGTCGTAGGCGCCGAAATCCCACTGGCCGGCGGTGCTGCCGAGCGCGGTGGCGTCGGCCTGCAGGCGCTTGATCAGGTCCGCGTAGATTTCCTCGACCTTGCTGTAAGGAAGGGTGGTACCCTTGCCGGCACCGAACTTGCCTTCCGCATCGAAGTAAGGGGCGTCACCGTGACGGTCGATCACGCGGAGCCAGAGCACGACGTTCCAGACGTCGTTCGCAGCCTTGATGCATCTGTAGTGGTCCTCATCGCCGCAGATCTCGTCGATGAGCCAGTATTCCTGGAGACGGTCCGTATAGAAGTCGCGCCAGAAGATGTCGCCCCAGCCGGCGTTGTAGCGCCAGAAGTCGGTCCATCCGAGGCCCTGGGCGAAGTAGTGGGCGTACATGTCGTCGTTCAGGTTGAAGTTACGCTGATGGTCGTTGGAGGAACCGTTGTACAGCGTACGGCCGAAGATGTACATCGGCTGCGCAGAGTCCATGGTAAGGCCCGTGGTGGGTTTGTTCATCTCGTCGAACTTGGCCGTGCAGGAAGCCAGGGCGAGGAGCGCAAGGACAGGTATGATAAACTTTTTCATATTCACTTTCTCCCTTTAGATTAGAAACCGATGTTGATGGCGACGCCGAAGTTGCGGGTGGCCGGATACGGGCACAGGTCAAGCGCGGTTGCCATGAGGGAACTTTCGGTGTGCGCGCCGTCCGGCGTGGTGCCGGGGGTGTGCTTGATGAAGTAGAAGAGGTTGGAGCCCACGGCGGAGACGCGGATGTTGTCCACATAGCCGCCGAAGGTGCGCTCGAGGAAATTCTTGGGCAGGCTGTAGCCGAGGGAGAGTTCGCTGAGTTTCAGGAAGGAAGCGTCATAGACGCACTCTTCCATCGGAATGTTGCTCCAGTAGTTCTGGGCCGTCACACTTTTATCGTTCTTGGAACCATCCTCGAGGACGCCCTCGATGACGCGCTCGCTGCGGTCGAGCGTGCGAAGGCCGGTACCGCTGTGCAGGGTCATGTACTCCGTCGCGGAATACAGGCTGCCGCCCTTCTGGAAGGAGAACAGAGCGTTGAAGGACAGGCCCTTCCAGGCGAAGTTGAGGCCGAAGGAACCGGTGAAGTCCGGCGCCACGCTGGCGATCTCCTTGTTGGACTCGATGACGGGCAGGCCATTCGTGCCGATGACCTTGTTACCATTGGCGTCACGCTTGTAACCCGTGGCCACGAAGGTGCCGATCTCCTGGCCCTCGATGGCATAGACGGTGCCGTCGCCGGTGGAATTGAAGTTGATGCCGCCCAGGGAATACCGGTCGACGTCGATGCCCATCTCGGAATTGTGATAGAGTTCGAGGACCTTGTTCCAGTTCTTGGCGAAGTTGAAGGTGGCGCCGAGCGTGACGTCGCGGGTGCGGATGAAGTCGGCGTTGACCTGGAGTTCGATACCCTGGTTCTGGATGTTACCCGCGTTGATCCACTGGCGCTGCACGCCGGAGGAGTACGGGAGGTCGATGCGCATCACCTGGTTCACGGTGTTGGAGTGATAGTAGGTGAAGTCGAGTCCCAGGCGGTTCTTGAAGAAGTGCCACTCGGTACCGACTTCCCAGGAAGTCACCATTTCGGGCTTCAGGTTGGCGTTGGCGCGGGTGGTCGGATAGGTGATGTAGTTGAGGCCGTTGATGCCGCTGGTGGTGCCCAGGAGGGTCATCAACTGATAAGGATCGGTATCCTTACCCACCTTGGCCCAGGAGGCGCGGATCTTGCCGTAGTCGAGGACGTCCTTGTTGTAGTCCACACCCATCTCGTCGAGCATGCCGGTGAGGAGGTAGGAAACGCTCACGGAAGGATAGAAGTAACTGCGGTTCTCGGCCGGGAGGGTGGAGGACCAGTCGTTACGGGCGGTCACGTCCAGGAAGAGGAAGTTCTTCCAACCCAGGTTGGCGAAAGCGTACAGGGACTGGATCTCCTTCTCGTAGATGTCGTTGTAGGTGTCACCGTCCAACTGGCCGGCACGGACATAATAGGCTCCGGAGAAAGGAATGTTCTTGGCATCGGCGCGGAGGGTTTCGCTCTTGTAGTGCATGAGGTTGCCGCCCACGCTGGCTCCGAACTCGAAGTCACCGATCTTGTCGTTGTAGGAGAGGAGGCCTTCCAGGTTGTTCTCGAGGGTGGTGGAATGCTTCTGGGAGTACTCGGGCCAGTTGAAGCCGGAGGTATCGTACAGACGCGTGGTCTTGTCCGTCACGCCGGCCCAGGTGATGCCTTCCTTCACCTTGAAGGTGAGGTTCTTCAAGAGATTGATGGTCAGGGAACCCACGCCGAAGAACTTGTTCTGGGAGTCCCCGTTCACCAGGTTGTTCTGGATGAAGAAGGGATTCTGGCAGTTCGGGCCCACCTTGTACCAGTTGATCTGGGCTTCCGCATCGGCACCGGCGGCCGCGGCGGATTCGTTGAGCCAATGCTCGGCGAGGTCGGAAATCTTGATGCTGCGGGGCATCGTGAGGATGCTGTAGGAGGAACCGTACGCGCCGCGGGGCTGGCGGTTGTTGCCGGCCGTGTTCACGTAGTTGGCCTTCACGTCGAGTTGGAGCCAGTCGGTGAGTTTGTTGCTGGTGACGAAGTCCACGCTGGTGCGCTTGATGTTGGAATTCTTCACCACGGAGTTGGTGTTGTCGTAACCCAGGGTAAGACGGAACGGGTTGTCCTTTCCGCCGCCGGCGAAGGTCACGTTGTTGCTCTGGCTGTTACCGGTGCGGTAGAATTCCTTCCAGGGGTTCTCCGTGCCGATGAAGGAGATCTTGGAGGTGCCGTCCCACCAGTTGTCCACGGTGGTGGAGGCGCTCATTTCAGGACCCCAGGAACCGGTGGCTTCCTTCTTATAGTCGCCCAGGGAGCCCTGGCCGTATTTGTTCTGGAGGGCCGGGAAATACGCGACCGGAGACCAGGTGAACTTGCCGGAGTAACTGACACCGATCTTTTCCTGGCCCTTGCCGCCCTTCTTGGTGGTGATGAGGATGACACCGTTACCGGCGCGGGAACCGTACAGGGCCGCCGCGGTGGCGCCCTTCAGTACGGAAACGCTCTCGATGTCCTCGGGGTTGATGTCGAAGGCGCCGCTCTGGTGGTCCACGGAACCCCAGAGACCGGCCTGGTCGGCACCGGGCGTACCGCCGTTGTCGTAGGGGACGCCGTCCACCACGTACAGCGGGGAGTTGTTGTCGGAGAGGGAGGAGTTACCACGGAGGACCACCCGGGTGGATCCGCCGGCACCGGTCGCCGAGTTGTTGATCATGAGGCCGGCCACCTTGCCCGTCAGGGCGTCGGTGAGGGTGACGCCGCCGCCGCGGGTGAGTTCTTCCGCCTTCACGTCCTGCACGGCGTAACCGAGGGACTTCTTTTCACGGGAGATACCGAGGGCGGTGACCACGACCTCGTCCAGGAGGAGCGTATCTTCGCGCAGGAGGACCGAGATGGGCTGGCCGTTGAAGACGACTTCCACCGTCTCATAGCCGATGCAACTCACCACGAGCGTGGCGCCCATCGGAACATTGGAAAGGGTGAAGGAACCGTTTCCGTCGGTGATGGCACCGTTGGTGGTTCCGGAGACTACTACGCCAGCGCCGATGACCGGGCCTACGTTGTCATTGACAACACCGGTGGCCGTGCGGTTCTGGGCAGAGGCCATCCAGGAAAGAGTTACCAGGACGACCGTCAGCAAAGCTGATTGAAGCTTTCTTAGCATAAGCCTGTTGGTTTTGTTAGTTAATATGGTTGGATAAGGTAATCTTGTCCAGGAATCTACAAATTTAACTGTTTTTTCGGGAAAGTGTTCCTTTCGCGCCGGTTTTTTAACATACGCGGACTTTCCGAAAAAGAATTGTAACTTTGGGGTCGGTTTATTCAGAGAGCACCATGAAACATCTTGTCCCTATCCTTATCACCGGTCTCCTGGCGGTTTCCTGCATCATCAATGTCGGCGGCGGCGCTGCCATCGTGGGAAGTTACACCGAGGACGGAATCGACTATAGCGAGGTCCGCGAGGTCGGTCCGTTCCGCGGCCTTGTTTCCAGTCTGCCCGCCAATGTCTATTACGAGCAGGCAGACGCACAGGAGGTACGGGTGGAAAGCACCGAGGAACTCGCCGACAAGGTTATCACCGTGGTCGAGGACGGAATCCTAAAACTCCGTCTCGAAGAGGGCCGGTATCCCAAACTCATCCTCCGCGTCGTCGTTTCCTCCCCCGATATCGAAAGCCTTCACGCAGCGGGAAGCGGGAAGATTATCCACAAGGGCATCCTGCACACGGACGGTAACCTGAACCTGAAGGTGTCCGGAAGCGGCGACTTCCGGGTCGGCAGCGTCGATTGCCGGGACCTGGCCATCCAATGCAGCGGCAGCGGATCCATCCGCATCGACGGGGTCACCGCTGAAGGTTTCGAGGGGAAGGCCAGCGGGTCCGGCGGCCTGCGCATCGACGCTGTTTCCTGCGATGGGTTCAATGTCACCGTCAGCGGCTCCGGCGGCATCAGCATCGACAGGCTCACCGCGAAGGGCAACACCGCCGCCCGGACTTCCGGCAGCGGCCGGATCCGCCTGCGCGAGGTTGCGGTCGAGGGGGACATGGACCTGAAAACCAGCGGCTCGGGCGGCATCGACGTCCACGGCCGCTGCCACGGCGTGACGGCCACCACCACCGGTTCCGGCTCCATCTCCGGCCACCTCGACTACACGGGCATCAACGCCCATTCCTCCGGTTCCGGTCGCGTCCGCCTGTAACGGAATGCGTCACGGCTCCTGCGAAAGTCAACCAAAGCCATCTGATATGAAACGATTCCTGATCCTTGCGTGTGCCCTGGCCATGGCCGCCTGTGCACACGAGAAAGCGAGTCCCATCCTCACGGTCGAGGGCGGCCAAGTCCAAGGCGTGGCGGCCGACGTCCCGGGCGTCACCGTGTTCCGCGGCATTCCTTTCGCCGCGCCGCCCATCGGCGAGAACCGCTGGAAGGCGCCGCAGCCCGTCGTGCCGTGGGAAGGCGTCCGCGTGTGCGACACCTTCGGCCATCCGCCGTTCCAGGCCGCGCACTACCCCGGCGGCTACACCACCGAGTGGGGCTACGGGGCCGAGGCGCCCTACAGCGAGGACTGCCTGTACCTGAACGTATGGACCAAGGCTCCTGGAAAGACCGACGCGAAACTTCCCGTGGCCGTGTGGGTGTTCGGCGGCGGCATGCGGGAAGGCTGGGGCTCCGAGCCGGAGTTCGATGGCCAGGAGTGGGCCGGCAAGGACGTCGTCCTCGTTTCCTTCAACTACCGTGTGGGCCCGTTCGGCTTCTTCGCCCATCCCGGACTCTCCGCGGAGAATCCGGAGCACCCCACCGGCAACTGGGGCACCCTGGACCAGATCCAGGCCCTGAAATGGGTCCAGGCCAACATCGCCCAGTTCGGCGGTGACCCGGACAACGTGATGCTGTTCGGCCAGAGCGCCGGCGCCCGCAGCACCAAGTTCCTCAGCGCCTCCCCGCTCACGAAAGGCCTCTTCAACAAGGCCGTCATCATGAGTGGCAGCGGCTTCACGGATCCGCGAAAGCCCGTGGAGCCGATGTTCCCGGGCATGCGCGCCATGCCGCAGCAGGGTCCCCTAACCCTCGCCGAAGCCGAGGCCTCCACCAAGGAGGTCGCCGACTGGGCCGGCCTCACGGACCTGCAGAAACTCCGCCGCGCATCGACCGAGACCATCTTCGCGATGGGAACCCTCTACAGCAGCGCCACCGGCAAGCGCAGCGTCCTCACCGCCTCCCCCATCTCCCCGTACATCGACGGCTATGTCCTTACGGAAGGTTTCGATGAGGCCTGTGTCGATGGTACCCTGGCCGATGTCCCCTACATGATCGGCTACACCCTGAACGACGCCGGCAACATGGAACCCGGCATCACGGACTTCTGCCTGAACCGCGAGGAGCACGGCGGCAAGGCCTGGGCCTACCAGTTCGCCCGCCCGCTGCCCACCGACGGCCGCCCGAACGTCCTACAGGGCGCGTTCCACTCCTCCGACCTCTGGTACGTCTTCAAGTCCCTGAAGAACTGCTGGCGTCCCTGGACGCAGGGTGACTGGGACCTCTCCGAGAAGATGCTTACCGCCTGGTCCAACTTCGCCAAGTACGCCGATCCCAACGGAAAAGACGGCGGCGACTGGAAACCCGTCACCGCCGCCCGAAAGGACTATATGGTGTTCTGTCTGGACGAGGCAAACCAGGAGGCTTCTTTCCTGGGCGAACCCAAGAAGGCCCCCCGCCCGTCATTTAGACCGTAACGATACGGCAAATCCACCCGCACGCGCCATTCGGAGATTGAGCACCGTCTCACGGGTCACCGTCTGGCGCGTGATGGTATAGGCCTTCGGGTTCGTCTCGAAGTCGGCGTCGGGGGCGTCGGCATAGATGGTCGCTTCGTACTGGACGCCCGGAGTGAGGAAGTCCAGTTTCACGTCGAACGTGCGGGCGTTCTCGTCCGTCACGCCGCCCAGGAACCACACGTCATGCTCTTTGCCGTCGGGGTTCGCGAACTCCCACGCGCCGGACTTGCCGGCGAGGCGGCCGGAGTTCAGCGAGGACATCTTCGGATGCCGCGCGGTGATGATGTACGCACCCGGTTCGGCGTCGATGTACACGCTCTTGTCCCAGTCCACCGCCACGTCCTTGATGAACTGGAACGCGTCCATGAAGTTCGCGTAGTTCTCCGGCAGGTCCGCCGCCATCTGCAGCGGGGAGTAGAACGTCACGTACAGGCCCAGTTGGTTGCAGATGGTGTGGTGCATGTGCTGTTTGTCATTCGGATTGTTCTTGGACATGTCCGTCTCGAAGATGCCGGGGGTGTAGTCCATCGGGCCGCCCTGCAGGCGGGTGAACGGGAAGATGGTGGTGTGGCCGGGCTTGATGGTGCCGCGGAACTCGGTGCCCATCGCGCTCTCGTTGCC
>JAFXMA010000073.1 GCA_017530725.1 Bacteroidales bacterium | reverse complement strand
GCGAGGCCCCCTCGCACGGCAAGCCCATTGTCCTTTACGACGTAACCAACAACGGCACTTCCAACTACCTCCACCTGGCTGAGGAAGTGCTCTCCAAGAACGAAGAAATCTGATGGCGAAAGTACAGCATGGCCTGGGCAAAGGCCTCAGCGCCCTCCTCGGCGACGACGCCTCCGACCTCCGCGAGATCCGCAAGCCGGTCGGTTACATCAACAAGGAAGTGGTCGGGACCACGGCGAAGGAAGTCACGGCCGACGTCCTCCGGATTCCGGTGGACCTCATCGAACCGAACCCCTTCCAGCCCCGCATGAGTTTCGGGGAGGAAGCCCTCCTGGAACTGGCGGATTCCATCCGCACCTTCGGGCTCATCCAGCCCATCACGGTCCGCAGGAAGGGTTCCAAGTACCAGATCATCAGCGGTGAGCGCCGCTACCGCGCCTGCATCAAGGCCGGCATGGACATGATCCCCGCCTACATCCGGGATGCCAACGACCAGGGCATGCTGGAGATGGCCATCGTCGAGAACATCCAGCGCGAGAACCTGGACCCGATCGAGGTGGCGATGAGTTACCAGCGCCTGATGGAGGAATGCCGCCTCACGCAGGAGCAGATGGCGGACCGCGTGGGCAAGAAACGCGCCTCCGTGGCGAACCAACTCCGGCTCCTCAAACTGCCTGCCAAGGTCCAGCACGACCTGAAGGTGGGCCTGGTGAGCGTGGGCCATGCCAAGGTCCTCCTGGGCGTGGAAGATCCGGGCGCGCAGGAAATGCTCTGTGACCTCATCGTCCGCCGCGGTCTGTCCGTCCGCCAGTTGGAAGAGAAGGTCCGTGCGCTGGAGAAAGGTCTGCCCCAGCCGGAAGGGAAAGAACCGCAGGAACTTCCGGAGATGTACTACCGCCTTCTGGAGAATGTCGGCCGCTATTTCGGCGACAACATCTCCCTGAAGCGCTCCCCTGCCGGCAAGGGCTCCATCACCATCCGGTTCGATTCGGACGAGCAGATGGAACGTTTCTTGCAGGCCCTGGACCCTAACCGCGGATAGTCCTCCATGAAGTTACGCCTGCTCCCTCTCCTCGTAGCCACGCTGCTGGTTCCCGCCGTCCTCCACGGACAGGCGCGGGACGACCAGTTCAAGCGGGACGCCTTCTCGCAAAACTACGCGGACACCTCCAAGCAGGCGAAGACGGACAGTTCCCAACTGTTCAGTTTCAAGCAGTATTTCGGCAGCCTCGCCCACAAGCGCCCCGGGCAGGTCCAGAACCTGTTCATGGGTTCCACCGTGTTCGTGGGCGGCGGCCAGATCTACAACCGCCAGTACTGGAAACTGCCCGTGATCTACGGCGGCATCGGCGCCGGCGTCGGCCTGGGCATCCATTTCAACAACCAGTTCAAGAATACCGGCGACGCGAAATTCAAGCAGTACAGCACCTTGTCCTATCTCGGAGCCGGCCTCGTGTGGTGGGGCTCCCTGCTGGACATGACCGCCACTTTCCCTGCGGACCGGAAACCGGACCCCGGCAAGGCCACCCTGTACTCCATCCTATTCCCCTGCCTCGGGCAGGTGTACAACGGGGAGTACTGGAAGATCCCCATCTACTGGGGAGCGATGGCCGGCGGCATCTATTACTACACGACCAACCGGCGCAACTATCAGCGCTACAAATGGATCTACGACCAGGCCAACAGCACGGACCCGGACGTGGAGAAACCCCCGATCAGTGCGGAGAACGCGAAGGTTTACCGCGACCTCTTCCGCCGCTACCGGGACTACTCCATCCTGGCCACCGCCTTGTTCTATGTGGTCCAGATCGTCGATGCGAACGTCTTTGCCTACATGCAGGACTTCGAGATGGACGACGACATTTCCCTCCGGGTGGAGCCTACGGTCATCACCCCGGAATTCGCCTCCGCCCCCGGCATGGGGGTCGGACTAACCCTCAGATTCTGATTCAGGATGAACAAGTTACCGATCATATTCGCGGCCTTCCTCTTCGTCTGCCCGCTCCGGGCCGCAGCGGCGCCTCCCGTACCCGAACGCAAGACCCGCAAGGAACTCGAGCGGGAGAACGTCCAACTCAAGCAGCGCCTGGAGGCCATCCAGCAGGAGTTGGAATGGCTGAAGACCGACGCGAACGAGCGTGACAGCATCCGGCTCCAACTGGACGAACTGTACCGCGAGGACCGCGACAAGGAAGCGGCCGGCATGGGAGGCGCCAT
Source organism: Bacteroidales bacterium (assembly GCA_017530725.1). Classification (GTDB taxonomy): domain Bacteria; phylum Bacteroidota; class Bacteroidia; order Bacteroidales; family UBA932; genus Cryptobacteroides. The sequence continues at coordinate 5,033 of JAFXMA010000073.1, read as the reverse complement.
CGACTATTTCGACAGCCCGGCCTTCGGCGGCGGCGACTACCAGGAAGGGCAGGAGGACGATATGCTCGACTACACGGACGACGTCACGGACAGTCTCCTGAGCATCTACTACCTCCACCGCCAGATCCGGGAGAACCCGCAGAGCGAGTACAACATGGACAGCGTCCATTTCACCTCCGGCGTGCCGGACCAGGTGCTCATCGAGCGGCTGCAGAAGATGAATTCCTTCATCCAACTGCCCTACAACGAGACCGTCAAGAACTACATGGTCCTCTACTCCGAGAAGATGCCCACGCGCATGGGGCAGATCCTCGGCCTCGCGCAGTACTACATGCCCATCTTCGAGGAGACCTTCCGCAAGTACGGCCTTCCCCTGGAACTCAAGTACATGGCCATCATCGAGTCCGCCCTGAACCCGGTGGCGGTCTCCCGCGTCGGCGCGACCGGCATGTGGCAGTTCATGCACTCCACGGCCCGGAACTACGGCCTCCGCATCGACTCCTACATCGATGACCGGATGGACCCGGTGGCTTCCGTCGATGCGGCCGCCCGCTATCTGCGGGACGCCTACCGTATCTTCGGCGACTGGAGCCTAGCCATCTCCTCCTACAACTGCGGTTCCGGCAACGTGAACAAGGCCATCAAGCGCGCCGGCAGGCGTGATTTCTGGTCCATCTACCCCTACCTGCCCCGGGAGACCCGCGGTTACGTGCCGGCGATGGTGGGTGCGATGTACGCGGTGAACTATGCGAATGAATACGGCCTGGAGCCCGCTCCGGTGCAGATGCCCGCGCACGTGGACACGTTCATGATCAACCGGAACCTCCATTTCCGCCAGGTGAGCGAAGTGCTCGGCGTGCCGATCGACGACCTCCGCGACCTGAACCCGCAGTATTACAAGGACATCGTCCCGGGTGCCCAGGGCGAGCAGGTCTTCCGCCTCCCGTTCAACTACAGCAACGCCTTCCTGGACAACCAGGACACCATCTACAAGCACAAGGCGGCCGAGATGTTCTCCGGTTCCGTCGATGTCGGACGGCCTCAGCCCGCGACGGCCAGGCGTCCGGCGGCCAAGTCCAGCACCAAGGTGCAGTGGGTCTATTACAAGGTCCGCAGGGGTGACAGCCTGGGCAAGATCGCTGCCCGTTACCACACGACCGTCAAGAACATCAAGTCCTGGAACGGCCTCCGGAGCGACCGGATCCGCGAAGGACAGCGGTTGAAGGTGGGACGGCGCTAACGGTCCGCCATCAGTTGGAACTTGAGCCCGGCCTGGCCGGGCTTTTCCTTTTGCCACTTGTACGAACCCCGCAGATAGAGTTTGAAATCCGTCTTTCCCAGGCGTTTCTTCCACCCCGCATAGGCCATGGCAGAGAAGCCGGTCCCGTAATACGCGGGCGAAGTGAAATTGCCCGGCGCATCCCGTTCATAGCAGTAGATGCGGGCCTGCCAGGAAGGGGTTCCGAATCCCGTGAACCGGAGCCATACCGCTCCGCGGGAAGGTTTCCATCCCCCTTCCAGATAGCCCAGGATGCCGAATCCCCCGTCGTGGACGCCATTGAGCCGTCCCTTGACAGTCCAGGTCCCCCGGTTCCAGGTGGCATCGGTCCGGAGGTCCGTCCGGTTGCTGTCGTAATTGCGCAGGCGGACGACCAGGCGGGATTCGAGGAGCCAGTTCTCCGAGAGGGTCCAGGCCAGGAGGCCGGTGGATTTCACCTGTCTGCGGCCGGTGTCGCTTTCCGGCTTGGGAAGAAGGGCGCCGTCGATGGTTACGGATGCTTTGAATGTCCGGCTGTCCGAGAGGTATGACAGACCGGCTGCAGCGCCGTACTCCCCGTTCTTCTTGCCGGAATACGCGGAGGGGATTGCGCGCAGTTGGAGGGCGCCTTTCCAGTGTTCCCCGAGCGGGAACAGGGTGCCGGCGAGGCCTGCAAAGGCGTTTCCGCCCCAGGCCGCCTCGCCGAAGAGGTCCACGCCGCGGAAGCCGAAGCGTCCGTCCAGGGAGACACGCTTGGGAGTAGCCGTTACGCCTGCCTGTCCGCTGCGCCCCAGCCAGCCCGCATGGGCGCCCACCGTTCCGTCCAGCGCACCGAACAAGGCAAACTGCCCGTGCTTCCCCGTATAATCCCACGCCAGGCCGCGGTATGTGCCCGTCCTGTTGAAGGACCAGGCCGGTGCGATCCCGTTCGCCCGCTTGGAAAAGGCCTCCAGCGTGGATAGGCCCGCGAGTTGGAAGGCACTCCAGAAGGCCAGTCCCTGCCCGTAACGGGCGTTGAAGTCTCCGATAAGTATCTTCCCCTTCCGGAGACGGAAGAGGCCGTAGAACGTCGCGCTCTGGCCTTTCCAGGCCCCTGCCGCCTCCATGCGTCCGGCCTGCAGGCGGTATTTCGCGCCCACATCCTTCAGCGTGACGCGCAGGATGGCCGAATGGCGGAAGATGAGCGTATCCTGGACCACCACGCCGGGACTGCGGGCGGATTCCAGGGAAAGGAAAGGACGGAGCACCGCCACCGCCTCTTTCCCGAACCCGTCCACCAGTTCCAGTTCGGCAAAGGACAGGACATCTCCGGACACGCTGCGGTACTCCTCGAGCGTAGCCACCTGATAGGATGTCAGGAGCCCGCTTTCGAGGAGGCGCGCCCGCGAGGCGCGGTTCAGGGGTAAGGGACGGTTCCGCCAGGATTCCAGTTCCTCGACAAACCGGTCGTCCAGTTCTTCGGGACCGTCCGCCCCGGTCAGGAACAGGGCCGCCCGGACGGTCTCATCGGTTTGGGCCGCGACCGGAGCGGCGGCCAGCAGCAGCAACAGCACGAGTCTTCTCTTCATGGAACCGAAAATACGGTTTTCTTCCGGACTCCGGTCTCCCTGGCGCGTTGTTTCAGTCCAAAATAAATGTTTTCGATGATTTTTTATGTTTTTCTTATTATTTTTGTAAGACTAAAACACGGCCTCATGAACAACAGAATCAAACTTCACGACAAGGTTTTCAAACCCCTCATCCCGATGGAGCGCATCGAGCAGTCCATCGACGAAGTCGCCGCCAAGATCAACGCCGACTACGAAGGGACCGATACCGTCCCCGTCCTTCTCTGCGTCCTGAACGGATCCATCCTCTTCACCGCCGAACTGATGAAGCGCCTGGACTTCGACGTCGATCTGATGTCCATCAAACTGTCCTCCTACCAGGGCACCTCGTCCACCGGTGCCGTGCACATGGACATGGGCCTGACCGGCGACATCACCGGCAAGGAGGTCATCATCGTGGAGGACATCGTGGACACGGGCCGCACCATCGAGGCCCTCGTCAAGATCCTGTACGCCCGCAAGGCCGCCAAGGTCAAGGTCTGCACGTTGCTGCTCAAGCCTGAGATGTACAACAAGAGCATCCCCCTGGACTATGTGGCCATGGATATCCCGAACGAATTCATCGTGGGCTTCGGCCTGGACTACGACGGGCTCGGCCGCAACTACAAGGACATCTACGTCCTGGACACGGAAACTCAGATCTGATATGAAATACTACATCCTCTTCGGCCCTCCGGGTGCAGGCAAAGGCACCCAGGCCAGCGCCATGGTAGAGCAGTACAACCTCTGCCACCTTTCCACCGGTGAACTCCTCCGCAGCGAAATCGCCGCAGGCACTCCGCTCGGTCTCCAGGCCAAGGCCCTGATCGAGGCCGGCGCCCTGGTCCCCGACGAGGTCGTCGAAGGCATGATCGAGGCCCGCTTCCAGGCCGCCCAAGGCGTGGACGGCTTCCTGCTGGACGGCTTCCCCCGCACCATCGCCCAGGCCGAGGCCCTCGACGCGATGCTCGCCAAGACCGGCGAGGCCGTCACGGCCGTCGTCTCCATCATGATTCCCGACGCCATGATTCACGAGCGCATCGCGCACCGCGCCACCATCGAAGGCCGCGCCGACGACGCCCGCCCCGAAGTCGTGGAGAACCGCATCCGCACCTACCACGACAAGACCGAACCCCTCGTAGGCTTCTACAAGGAAACCGGCCGCTACAACGAAATCGACGGTGTCGGCACCATCGACGAAGTCCGCGCCCGCATCTTCGCCCTGATGGACCGCTTCTAGGCCTCGGCCCGAAGACAAAAAAAGGAGCCGGCTCGAATGAGCCGGCTCCTGCTTTTTATCCGGACTGGGTTTCCTCCCCGGGCCTGAATTCCAGGATGTCGCCCGGTTGGCAGTCCAGCGCGCGGCAGATGGCTTCCATCGTGGTGATGCGGATGGCCTTGGCCTTCCCGCACTTGAGGATGGAGAGGTTTGCGGGGGTGATGCCCACTTTTTCCGCCAGTTCGCCGGATGACATCTTCCGGCGGGCCAGCATGACGTCTATATTGATGACAATGGGCATTATTTCACCTCCTCTTGCACGTCGGGCTGCTTCTCCTTGTCAGCGCCCTTGAGGTAGGACGGCAACTCCATGCCGGCCATGTTGAAGAGGTCGTTCAGCGGAGGAACGGACTTCATCAGACCGGAGATGAAGTTGGACGTCGCGGTCTTCCCGTCGGTGCCGGTGCCGGTGTCCCAGACGGTGACCTTGTCGATGTTGATGCCCTTCACGGCCTCGACCTGCGTCTTCACCAGGTCCGGGAGTTTGTCGGCGATCATCATCAGCACGGCCTTCTGCGCATCGCCCTGGGCGGCGCCCACGAGTTGCTGGAAACCGGTCGCCTGCTTGGTGAGGATCTCCAGGACACCGCGGGCCTGCGCGTCCATCTTGGCGTAGATGGCGTCCGCCTCACCCTTCGCCTTGCGGCGGATCTGCTCGGCTTCCGCTTCCGCGTCGATGATGGCCTTCTCCTTCTCGATCTGGGCGGGAACCACGACATTGGCCTTCTGGGTGGCCTCCTCACGGGCGGCACGGGCAAGTTCCGCGTCGCGCTCGGACTTGTAGGCCTCCTCGAGGGCCTTCGCGGCCTGGACCTTTTCGGCGGCGACGGCCACGCGGTCGGCCTCGGCCTCCTTCTCGCGGCGGGTCGCGTTGGAATTCGCGATGGCGATCTTGGAGTTGTTCTCACCT
>JAFXMA010000072.1 GCA_017530725.1 Bacteroidales bacterium | reverse complement strand
GGCTACGACGAGGGCGGCCAACTGACCGAAGCCGTGCGCCGGAAACCGTATTCGGTGGTCCTGCTGGACGAGATCGAGACGGCCCATCCGGACGTGTTCAACGTCCTCCTGCAGGTGCTGGACGACGGCCGGCTCACCGACAACAAGGGCCGCACGGTGGACTTCAAAAACACCATCCTCATCATGACCTCCAACGCCGGCTCGGACATCGTCCAGTCCTACATGGAGCGCCTGCCGGAGGTGGACGGGGTCAATGCCCAGGCCATCGCCCAGCGGCGCGCCCTCCTGGACGAGTGCGGCGCCAAGGTGCTGGACGTCCTGAAGCAGACGGTCCGGCCGGAGTTCCTGAACCGTATCGACGAAATCATCATGTTCGACCCGCTCTCGAAGGCCGATATCCGGGACATCCTCCATATCCAGATGGACGACCTGCAGAAGAAACTCACGGAGAACGGCATCACCGTCACTTTCACCCCCGCTTTCGAGGATTACATGGTGGAACACGGCTACGACCCGTCCTACGGCGCCCGTCCGATCAAGCGGCTGATGCAGCGCGAACTGGTGAACCTGCTCGCGAAGTCCATCCTGGACGGTTCCGTCCATCGGGACAGCACGATCACCGTGGACTCCGCCGGCGGGCAGATCCTGCTGCGGAACTAAAGAAAAACGCCCGGTCGAAAAACCGGGCGTTTTTGTCATTTCGAGCGAAGCCCGAAAGGCGAAGTCGAGAAATCTGCCTAGCAGTAGAGGCCGCCATTGACGGCGATGACCTGGCCCGTCACATAGGACGAGAGGTCGGAGGCCAGGTAGAGGGCGGTGTTGGCGATTTCCTCGACCGTGCCGCCGCGCTTGAGCGGGATGTTCTTGATGTATTCCTCGCGGACGGCTTCCGGGAGGGCGTTGGTCATCTCGGAGACGATGAAGCCCGGGGCGATGGCATTGGCCCGGATGCCGCGGGAGCCCATCTCCTTCGCGACGGACTTGGCCATCGCGATGAGGCCTGCCTTGGAGGAGGCGTAGTTGACCTGGCCGGGATTGCCCATCTGGCCGGCGATGGAGGCCATGTTGATGATGGAACCGCTCTTCTGGCGGGCCATCTGCGGGACGATGGCGTGGATGAAGTTGAAGGCCGACTTGAGGTTCACGGCGATGACCGCGTCCCACTGCGCCTCGCTCATCCGCATCACGAGGCCGTCCTTGGTGATGCCGGCGTTGTTGACCAGGATGTCGATGCGGCCGAAGTCCTTGAGGATCTCCTCGACCACGGTGTGCGTCTCGTCGAAGTTGGCTGCGTTGGAAGCGTAGCCCTTGACCTTGTGCCCGAAGGCGGCGATTTCGGCGATGGTTTCCTCGGCGGCTTCGTTGATGACGAGGTCCGTGAAGGCGACATCCGCGCCTTCCGCGGCGAATTTCAGTGCGATGGCCTTGCCGATACCGCGCGCGGCACCGGTGACGAGGGCCACCTTTCCGTCTAACATACCCATAGTTTAGCGTTTTAGTAAATCGGACTGCAAAGATAGGAAAATCCTGCGGATTTCGTAACTTTGTCTCTTTAGAAACGCATTGCCTATGTCCAGCCACATCCGAGACATCAACCTGTGGGAGAGCGGCGCGCAGAAGATCATCTGGGTGCGCAACCACATGCCGCTGCTTGACAGCATCGAGCAGGAATTCCTGAAGACGAAGCCTTTCGCCGGGCTGAAAATCGCGCTGAGCGTCCACATGGAGGCGAAAACCGCGCGCCTGTGCCTGTGCCTCGCCGCCGGCGGCGCCGAAATGTATGCTACCGGCTGCAACCCGTTGTCCACGCAGGACGACGTGGCGGCGGCATTGGCCTGGAAAGGCCTGAATGTCTTCGCCGTCCACGGTGCCACGATGGCCGAGTACGAGGAGGACCTCCGCCGCGTGCTGGAGGTCGGCCCGAACATCATCATAGACGATGGCGGCGACCTGGTGACGCTGATGCACAAGGAATTCCCGCACTTGATCCCGAACGTGATCGGCGGTTGCGAGGAAACGACGACCGGCATCCTGCGCCTCAAGGCGATGGAGCGGGCCGGCACGCTGAAGTTCCCGATGATGCTCGTGAACGACGCGGACTGCAAGCATCTGTTCGACAACCGCTACGGCACGGGCCAGAGCGTCTGGAACGGCATCAACCGGACGACGAACCTCATCGTGGCCGGCAAGGATGTCGTGGTCGCGGGCTATGGCCTGTGCGGCAAGGGCATCGCGATGCGTGCGAAGGGCCTCGGCGCCCGGGTCATCGTCACGGAAGTGGATCCGGTCAAGGCTCTCGAGGCCGCGATGGACGGTTTCCGCGTGATGACGATGGCCGATGCCGCCCCCATCGGCGATCTCTTCATCACCGCGACCGGCTGCAAGGACGTGATCACCGCGCGCGAGTTCCTGTCCATGAAGGACGGCGCCATCTGCTGCAATGCCGGCCACTTCGACGTGGAGGTCGATGTCGCCTGGCTCCGCACCCACCACGTGAAGCGGCATGAAGCCCGGCAGAACATCGAAGGCTTCCTGCTGGAGAACAATCACACGATCTACATCCTGGGAGAGGGGCGGCTCGTGAACCTCGCCGCCGGCGACGGCCACCCGGCCGAAATCATGGACATGTCCTTCGCCATCCAGGCCCTCAGCGCCCGCTGGCTCCTCGAGCACCGTGACACCCTCCCGGCCCTCCTGAACAACGTCCCGGCCGAAATCGACCGCGACGTCGCCTTCCGCAAACTCCACGCCGACGGCATCACCATCGACACCCTCACCCCCGAGCAGCATCGCTACATCTACGGCGACTGATCGGACCCCGGGTATCCGAGCGGCTCCGTTCTGCCGACTTTGGCCGTCCGGTGGACCTTGTCCTCTTCGCCGGCCTTGTCCGTTCCGAGGATAAAAAACACATAAACTACCTACTGAAACAACACAAGTTATCAACAACCTGTGTTGTTTTTGTTTTCTCCTCCCTATCTTTAGGCCCACCCGGCGAAGGTTGGGCCCCTTGCCGTTCGAGCGACGGCTCTTGGTCATTCCGAGTGGCGGTTCTACTTGTCATTCTGAGCGCAGCGGCGAAGGAATCTTGTCTGTTGAGGATGCTACCCTCCAGCAGCACGCTGTGACCCCCCCAGTCATAATGAGCGGCTGACCTTTGTCATTCTGAGCGCAGCGAAAGAATCCGTCGGTTGATGGAACTACAAATAAAGATGTGATTTGTCCTTGCGAGGGGTAGAAAGAGTGTAATTGTTTGATTTATAGTGAATTGAATGACGAGTAGGTTGATGGACTCTGTCCGTGCGATGGGGGATTTGCTGATGCCGCGCGCATGCCTGGTCTGCGGATGCAGACTGGGGCTGCGCGAGCGGCATCTGTGCTTGGCATGCGCGGCCGACGTGCCATATACCCGCTATTGGCTCCAGCCGCATAATCCGATGGCCGACCGGTTCAACGCGGTCCTTGAGCGCCATCGAGGGACCGAGCCCATGGACTATGCCTACGCAACAGCGCTGATGCATTACAAAGGAGGCTACCGGGCCATCCCGCGTGCCTTGAAGTACCACGCGGACCTGGCCGCCGGGCGCCACTACGGCGCCCTCCTCGGCCGCCGCCTCGCCTCCGCCCCACACCTCGCCGACATCGACCTCGTCATCCCCGTCCCCCTCCACTGGACCCGCCTCCACTCCCGCGGCTACAACCAATCCGCCATCCTCGCCCATGCCCTCGTCTCCGTGCCCTGGACGGACCTGTCCCCCGTGTGTCGCACGGACCTGCCCCCAGCGCCCCGGACGGACCTGTCCCCCGTGTTTCGCACGGACCTGCCCCCAGCGCCCCGGACGGACCTGTTTCCCGTGTGTCGCACGGATCTGCTGGTCCGGTCGCGCCGCACGAAAACGCAGACCCGCCTCACCGTGGAACAGAAGGCTCAGAACGTAGCCTCCGCCTTCCATGTGCCCGAGCGGTTCTCTCTATGGGCACGACTTGTTTCCAGATTGGTGCGACTTGTTCGTCCCTTTGGTCCAAAACGGTTCCAGGGCGTGTCGATCGATGCGCTCCAGAACGTGTCGATGGACGCGCCGGATTCCCCGGCGAAAGTCCTCGCATCGGCCCGCCACATCCTCCTCGTGGACGACACCTTCACGACCGGCGCCACCCTCTACGCTTGCTACGCGGCCTTGCGCCCCTACACGACCGCCCGCATCTCCATCGCCACCCTCGCCGCCGTCGAGGGCACCCCTTCCGAGACCGTCGCCACGACCTCCGCACCCCCTGCCCGCCCTGTCTCCGTTCTCTCCAGCGGCCCGTAAGCCTCCGCATGAGACAACGCGAAACACCTGGCTCACGTCGGGGAACAAATAAGGCCCCCAACGCTCCCCCAGCCGTGCTGGAGCATGTGAGAGGGCGCAATAACCCGCCCAAACGATCCCTCAGCCGTGCGGACGCGCGCAAGGGTATGGTAACCCACAAAAACGCTCCTTCAGCCGTGCTGGAGCACGTGAGAGGGCGCAATAACCCGCCCAAACGATCCCTCAGTCGTGCTCGAGCACATGTGAGGGCGCGATAACCCGCGAGAACGCTCCCCCAGCCGTGCTGGAGCACGTGAGAGGGCGCAATAACCCGCCCAAACGATCCCTCAGCCGTGCTCGAGCACGTGAGAGGGCACGATAACCCGCGAGAACGCTCCCCCAGCCGTGCTGGGAAACGAGTACGGCCGTGTGCTGCGGAACGGAGCAGAAGAGAACAAGACACCAACGGAACAGGCGGGTTCCAAGCAAGAAAGAATATAGGACAATACCCTGCGAGGAGCGGGGAAGAGAAAAAGAACGAAATGGATGAGAGACAGAAAAGAAGAGCCGAGTATAAATCCTGGAAGAAGGGTTATTATCATTTATGTACGGATGGGAAGAAAGGGACGATTTGCCATGATGAAGCGGAATATGTGTATTTGGTAAACACGATATCCCTTCTGGACCTGCTTTTTCCCGTGAAAGTTCATTTCTATGAGGTGATGAGAAGTCATCTTCACTTGCTTCTTTCCGGACGAGGGGAACATTGCGTGGCTGTATTTGACTATGTGAAACGCCGGATTAACAAACGGTTGGTAGAGGATGGGCATCCCCCACTTCCGGAAGACTATGATTTCAAATTGATTCCTGTCGTGGACGAGGATCAGATGCGAAAGAATGGCATATATATCGCGCGGAACGCTTCCGAAGTCTTGAACATCCGCCCTGGCGGATACTTGTTCGGTTCGTCCATGGTATTCTATTCCGATGTCTTTCGCCTGTTCGATACAGTCCGGGCGGGCGACTTGTCCGAACGGAAGTTGAGAAAGGTGTTCCAGACCCACATTCCCATCCCTCCCGACCGTTTGATCCACCCGGGATTGGGAATGGTATTGCCGCAATGCTTTGTGGATTTGGATGTCCTGTACAAGGTGTTTCCTACGGCGAAGGAATTCGAGACCCGTCTAGTGAAGGATTACGAAGCGTTCATCGAAATCGCCGACCAGATAGGGGAGGAGATAACGTTCTCTGTGGAGGAGGCAAAAGATATTGTCAAACAGGAGTTGATGATGGAGGGCCGGATACTGTCCGATCTGTCCAACGACGACCGTTGTGCCCTGGCCGTCCGGCTGAACAAGAAATACAGGTTGGATGCGGTCACCTTGTCTCAATCCATATTCATCCCAGCCCGTATCATTTCCCAGGCGCTCAAGTCCAAGAAGTATCATGAGTGAGCAAGCGCCGGGTAACGAATCGGGCCACAAACGTTCCCCTAGCCGTGCTGGAGCACGCGAGGGGGCACGATAACCTGCGAGAATGCACCCTCAGCCGTGCTGGTGCACGTGTGAGGGCACAATAACCCGCGAGAATGCTCCCTCAGCCGTGCTGGAGCACGTGTGAGGGCACGGAACCCCACAAAAACGTTCCCTCAGCCGTGCTGAACAGGCTGGGGGAACGGGAAGGGGCCGACAACGCTCACACCTTCAGCGCGCGCATGGCGTTGAGGACGGCGAGGACGGTGACGCCTACGTCGGCGAAGACGGCCATCCAGAGGGTGGCCAGGCCGAAGGCGGCGAGCAGGAGGACGAGGACTTTCACGCCGATGGCGAAGAACATGTTCTCGCGGGCGATGCGAAGGGTGCGGCGGGCGATGCGGACGGCTTCGGCGACCTTCGAGGGCTTGTCGTCCATCAGGACGACGTCGGCCGCCTCGATGGCGGCGTCGGAGCCGAGGGCGCCCATCGCGATGCCGAGGTCCGCGCGGGCGAGGACCGGCGCATCGTTGATGCCATCGCCCACGAACGCGACCGCGCCGGCGGTGTCGTGATCCGTGAGCAGCGCCTCCACGCGGGCGACTTTGTCGGCGGGGAGGAGGCCGGCGTGGAAGGAGTCGATGCCGATGGCAGAGGCGACGGACGCGGCGATTTCCGGCTGGTCACCCGTGAGCATCACGGTCCGGCGGACGCCGGCGCGATGCAGGGCGGCGACTGCCTCGGCGGCATCGGCCTTCACGCGGTCGGAGATGACGATGTGCCCTGCATATTCCCCGTCGATGGATACGTGCACGATCGTGCCCTTGAGTTCGCAGGGATGCGACAGGGCGCCTTCCCGTTTCATCAGTTTCTCATTGCCCACGGCGACACGGCGGCCATTGACCGTTGCGATGACTCCATGGCCGGCGGTCTCGACCACGTCGGCGATGACACAGTCGTCCTGCTCGTTGGGGTATGCGTTGCGCAGCGCGGTGGCGATGGGGTGCGTCGAATGCCGCTCCACATGCGCTGCCAGATGTAGCAGTTCCTTTTCGTCGATGAGTTCCGGATGCACGGCCGTCACTTCGAAGACGCCTTCCGTGAGCGTGCCGGTCTTGTCGAAGACCACGGTCCGGACGCGGCTGAGCGTGTCCAGGAAATTGGCGCCCTTCACGAGGATACCTTTCCGGGACGCCCCGCCGATGCCTCCGAAGAAGGTCAGCGGCACGGAGATCACCAGCGCGCAAGGGCAGGACACCACCAGGAACATGAGTGCCCGGTAGATCCACGTGGCCCACTCGCCCGTCAGTAGCGAAGGGATGACCGCCAGCAAAACCGCCAACCCCACGACGATGGGTGTATAGATGCGGGCGAACTTCGTAATGAAACTCTCACTCTTGGACTTATGCTCCGCGGCATTCTCCACGAGGTCCAGGATCTTCGCCGCGGTGGACTCGCCGAACGCCTTCGTCGTCCGAACGCGCAGCACGCCCGACAGGTTCACGCACCCGGACAGGATTTCGTCGTCCGGGCCGATGCTCCGGGGTACACTCTCGCCCGTGAGGGCCACCGTGTCCAGGTTCGACCGGCCCTCCAGGACAATTCCGTCCATGGGCACCTTCTCGCCGGGCTGGATGACGACAATCTCCCCGGGGGCGACCGTTTCGGGCGCGACTGTCGATAGGACGCCGTCCTGCTCGACATGGGCCGTATCGGGCCGGATATCCATCAGATGGGCGATGGACTTCCGGCTGCGGCCTTCCGCGATGCCCTCGAACAGTTCGCCCACCTGGAAGAACAGCATCACGAACACCGCCTCGGGAAACTGCGTTTCGGCCCCCGGCAGGAAACCGATGCCGAGCGCCCCCAGCGTGGCGACGGCCATCAGGAAATTCTCGTCCATCGCCTCGCCGTGCAGAATCGCCTCCGCGGCCTCCGTCAAAGTCTCCCAGCCGACAATCAGGTAGGGGACCAGATAGACCAGCAGATAGGCCCAGACAGGCCAGTCGGTTTTCTTTTCGATGATGACGGCCGCAACGAGCAGCACGGTTGCCAAGGCGATCTTGACGATGCTCTCTTTCGCGCCGCCCTCTTCATGATGGTGGTGATGCTCATGCTCGTGATGGTGTGGATGCTCATGTCCGTGCTCCTGGCAATGGCACTCGTGCGCGTGGTGGTGATGGTCTTCGTGTATCATAGTTGTCGTTTATTTCTCGCTGCAAAGGTACGCCGACCGGGGCGCAACCGGGTTGCAAAGCGCGGGCACTTTGGTTTTTTCAGCGGGAATTCCTATCTTGCAACCCCAAACGGACTGATACCTATGCGAAAAGAAACACTCTGGTACATACCCTGCGCCTTTTTCTGCGTGGCAGCCGTGCTTAATCTTATCGGCTGCATCTTGGGAACGAGGCTCGCCCCGATGGTGAAACCCGCCCTGCTGCCGCTTCTTACCGGAACCACCCTGGCCTACCTCCTGGGCCATGGACACCAGAAGGATAACATGGGGATCGCCCTCCTGATGGCGGCCCAACTGTTCGGATGTGTCGGGGACATCCTGCTCATTCCGGAGGGGTTCTTTTTCTTCGTGGGGGGTGTCGCCGCCTTCCTCATAGGCCATCTGTTCTATATGGGCCTGCTCGGCGGGCAATCCTGGAAAGGCCTTATGGCCTGGCACTGGGCCATCGCCTCCATCATCATGGCAGCCATCGTGTACGGCCTGGTGACGGTCATCGGCATTTCCGGCGAGTTGTTCTGGCCGATGACGGTCTATGGATTCGCGCTGATGCTGCTGGTATTCAGCGCCTTCGCCGGTGTGATCCGGATGCCGCGGGGCCGCCTGACCACCTGGTGGATCCTTCTGGCCGGCACCGTCCTCTTCGCCTTCTCGGACTCCTGCATCGCGATGGATACCTTCGGGGTGATGACCTTCCCCCTGAGGCACTTCCTCGTGATGGTCACTTACCTGGCCGCGCAGTCGCTGCTGGCGGTCGGGGGGATCCGGCTGATCCTGGGGAAATAGATTCTTTCGCTTCGCTCAGAATGACAATCATTCCTTGTTCTTCGTGTCGATACAGATCGTCACGGGCCCGTCGTTGACGAGCGCGACCTGCATGTCGGCCCCGAAGGTGCCGGTGGGAACCGGCTTGCCCAGGGCCTCCGACAGGGAGGCGCAGAACTGCTCGTACAGCGGGATGGCCACTTCCGGCCGGGCGGCGCGGATGTAGGCCGGGCGGTTACCCTTCTTCGTGGAGGCCATGAGCGTGAACTGGCTCACGACCAGAACGTCGCCGCCGACATCGACCACGCTCCGGTTCATCACGCCTTCCGCGTCGTCGAAAACGCGCAGGGCCGCGATTTTCCGTACGAGCCAGTCGATATCATCGGAACCATCCTCGTTGCAGATGCCCAGGAGCACGAGAAGCCCCGGGCCGATGGAAGCGGTAACCGTGCCGGAAATGGACACGGAGGCTTCCAGGACGCGTTGGATGACGACTCTCATAGATGCTCGGCGAGTTGGGGCAGCAAACCGTAGTCGGCCGGCAGCCAGTTGACGGAGTGCAGTTCGCCGGCGGAAAGCCAGCGCGCCGCTTCATGTTCATTCAGGTGCGGCGCTTCCTCCTGCAGCGTGCACAGGAAACAATGCATCGTGAGGTGGAATTCGGGATAATCCCATTCGACCGTGTCCAGCAGGGGACCTACGTCGATCGAGCAGGACAGTTCCTCGGCGATTTCCCGCCGCAGGGCATCCTCGCGGCTTTCGCCGGGCTCCATCTTTCCGCCCGGGAACTCCCACCAGTCCTTCCAGGGACCATAGCCCCGCTGGGTGGCGAAAACGCGGCCCTCCCGGAGGATGAGGGCCGCGACGACTTCGATCCGTTTCAAGGGATTACAGTTCAATGACCAGGTCCTCGAGCGGTTTCCGCTGGTCGTGCAGTTCCGTGGGCTTGCCTTCGCCGGCGGCCGGATGGCCGATGGCGAGCAGGCCATAGATGCCATGGTCCCGCGTTTCCGGCAGGACTTCCCGGATCTTGCTGGGGTTGAAGTCCCAGATCCACATGTTCGCGAGGCCCACGTCCGTGGCCGTGAGCATCAGGTGGGTGAGGACGACAGCCGCGTCGGTCTTCGCCGCGTTGATGCCGTCGTACGGGCGTACCCAGGCTTCTTCGTTCCGGCAGCCGACGATGAGGACGACGGGCGCGCCGTAGCAGGGATGCACTTCCCGGAGTTTGGCCAGGGCTTCCTCGCTCTTGACGACCCAGATGCGGGCAGGCTGCAGATTCGCGGCCGACGGGGCCATCCGGCCGGCGTCCAGGATCATCTGGAGTTTCGCGTCGGAGACGGGATGGTGGGTGAAGGCGTGGCAGGAATAGCGGCTTTCCAGAATCTGCATGAACGCGTCGGAGCCGTACTTGTATTTCTTGATCTGGTGATCCATGTCGGAGAAGGCGGCGCGGCGGGTAATCTTGCTCAGGTCGTTGAGTTTGTTCAGGAGTTTGCTCATGTGGTCACAGTTTTATGCATCGGGGACAAGATAATCAAAAAAAACGAAAAACTATTGTTATATTTGTCAGAAAGGACGAAAAACGTGGCTGGATTGGTAAAGAAAGTTTGGCTTTTTTACAGGGATGGCTTCAAGAACCAGACCTGGGGCCGTCCGCTCATCTGGCTCGTCATCCTGAAATTCTTCATCCTGTTCGCCATCCTCCGCGTGTTCTTCTTCCGGCCCGTCCTGGCTGGGAAGACCGATGCGGAAAAGAGCGAGACGGTGGGGGAGAACCTGACCCGGAACCATAACAACACCCAAACTAATAACTTAAACGAACAACCATGGATACCGTCCTCTGGTCCCGTATCCAGTTTGCCATGACCGCTGCCTACCACTGGCTCTTCGTCCCCCTGACGTTGGGCCTGGCGCTTGTCATGGCAATCATGGAAACACTCTACGTCGTCAGGAAAGACGATTTCTGGCGCAAGGCCACCCAGTTCTGGATGAAGATCTTCGCCATCAACTTTGCCGTGGGCATCGCCACCGGCCTCATCCTGGAATTCGAGTTCGGCACGAACTGGAGCAACTACTCGTGGTTCGTGGGCGACATGTTCGGCGCGCCGCTCGCCATCGAAGGCATCCTGGCCTTCTTCATGGAGGCGACCTTCTTCGCCGTCATGTTCTTCGGCTGGCACAAGGTTTCCAAGCGGTTCCACCTGGCATCGACCTGGCTCACCGGCATCGGCGCCACCATCTCCGCCTACTGGATCCTGGTGGCGAACGGCTGGATGCAGAACCCCGTGGGCACGACGTTCAATCCCGACACCGTCCGGAGCGAGATGGCCTCCGCCCAGGCCTTCTGGGAGGTGGTCACGAATCCCGTGGCGGTCTCCAAGTTCTTCCACAGCGTCACCAGCGGCTGGGTCACCGGCGGCGTGTTCGTCGTCGCGGTGAGCGGTTGGTACCTGCTGAAGGGCCGCGAGCGCGAATTCGCGCGCAGGAGCATGCTCATCGGTGCGATCGTCGGCCTCGTGGGCACCGGTGCCGTGATGCTGTCCGGCGACTCTTCCGGAGTCCATGCGGCCAAGTACCAGCCGATGAAACTGGCGGCGGCCGAGGGCCTCGAGAAAGGCGGCCCGCGCGCCCCGTTCTCCATCGTCCCGGGCGTCGAGATTCCGGGCATGCTGTCCATCCTTGCCACCCATGACATCGACGGAGTGGTTCCTGGCATCAACGACATCCTGAACGGCTACACGGACAATGAGGGGAATGTCGTCCCTTCCGTCGCCGAAAAGATGGCGCGCGGCCGCAAGGCGCTGGACGCCCTGGCCGTGTACCGGGAACTGAAGGACTCCGATCCCGACTCCGCTGCCGTCGTCCGGAAGGTCCTGGACAGGAATGTCCAGTACATGGGCTATGGCCACCTGGAGAAACCGGAAGACGTGATTCCGCCGGTTCCCGTGGTGTTCTGGGCCTTCCGCCTGATGATCGGCCTGGGGATGCTCATGGCCCTGTTGCTGCTTCTCGCCCTCATTTTCTCCTGGAAGGACAAGTTGGATAAGAAGAACTGGTTCTATATCGCCGCCCTGTGCTGCATCCCGCTCGTGTTCATCTGCGGGCAGTGCGGCTGGATCGTGGCGGAGGTGGGCCGTCAGCCCTGGACCATCCAGGGTCTGCTGCCCGTCAACGTCGCCGTCTCCAGCCTCAGCGCCGGCGCGGTGAAGACGACCTTCTTCCTTTTCCTGGCCATCTTCGCCCTCTTCCTCGTCATCGAGATCCGCATCATGCTGGGCGCCATCAAGAAAGGACCGCAAATCACCGAGAACTAAACCATGACCTATACTTTCCTCCAAGATTACTGGTGGATCCTGATCGCCCTGCTGGGCGGTCTGCTCGTGGCCCTGATGTTTGTCCAGGGTGCCAACATCCACCTCATGAGCCGCCGGCTGGACGATGTCCAGAAGCGGATGATCCTCAATTCCACGGGCCGGAAGTGGGAACTCACCTTCACCACCCTCGTGACCTTCGGCGGGGCCTTCTTCGCCTCCTTCCCGCTGTTCTACAGCACCAGTTTCGGCGGCGCCTACTGGGTGTGGGTGCTCCTGCTGGTGACCTTCGTCTTCCAGGCGGTTTCCTACGAATTCTACGCCAAGAAGGAAAACCTGCTGGGGACCAGGGCCTTCCGCATCGCCCTGCTGGCCAATGGCATCCTGGCTCCGTTCCTGGTGGGCACTGCCGTCGGTACCTTCTTCACGGGCTCCCATTTCACCGTGGACAAGGCCGCCATCGCGAATCCGGCCTCGCCGGTCATCAGTACGTGGACGAATGCCTGGCACGGCCTCGAGGCCCTCGGACAGGGACATGCCGTCCTGCTGGGCCTCACGGTGGTTTTCCTGGCGGTCGTCCTGGGCGCCCTGTACATCCTGAACAATGTGAATGACCACGATGTACGTAAGCAGATGCGCCTCACGCTCAAGATCGCGGCGATTCCCTTCCTGCTCTTTTTCGTGACCTGGTTCCTGATCCTGATGCTGAAAGACGGTTTCTCCATCGATGACGACGGCATCGTGTCGATGGAGCCGTACAAGTATCTGCAGAATTTCCTGCACCAGCGGGTCGTGTTCTCCCTGTTCATCATCGGGGTCCTGCTGGTCCTCGCGGGCATGTACCTGGGCATTTTCACGAAACACCGCCGGGGCTTCTGGTTTGCCTTCCCCGGCGCCGTCCTCGTGGTGGTGGCCGTCTTCTTCATCGCCGGTTTCAACGGCACGGCCTACTACCCGTCCCTGGACGACCTGCAGAGTTCCCTGACCATCCGGAACAGTTCCTCCAGTTACTTCACGCTGAAAGTGATGTTCTGAGTATCCCTCCTCATCCCGTTCGTCGTGGCCTACATCGCTTACGCATGGCGCGCCATGGACCATCGGAAAATCACCCGGGAGGAGATCGAGAAAACGAGGCATAAATACTAGACCCTTTCCCCGGTCTCCGACCTCGTCGGGATGACACGAAAAAACGGGCGGCCCCGAAGGGTCGCCCGAATTCGTTGTCTCAGGACCGGTTTAGTTGGCGGAACCCCACTGCGGGGCGTTCTTGTCCTGCCACAGGCGCTCGGTGTTGAGCACGGTGGAGGAGGCGAAGCCCATACCGGACTGGTTGCTGCCCGTGGTGAAGCCCTGGTCCTTCAGGTTCTTGCTGCGGATCTCGTACATGATGTCGGTCAACTGCGGCGTCGTGAACTCGAAGCGGCGGGGAATGGCCTCCAGGGCGATTCCGTCGAACTTCACGAAGGGAAGGAGTTTGGAACCGATCTTCGGATAACCGGAGCGGCGGGCCGTCACGAACTGGTCGTTGGGCATCATCGTGAAGTTCATCAACTGCTGGAGATAGATCTTCTCGAGGGAACCGTCCCACTTCACGGCGTCGGTCTTGAGCATGGCCTCGATTTCACCATCCTTGAGTTCGATGGAGACTTCTTCGGCAGCATACTTGTGGCCGTCCACCCAGGATTTGCCATAATACGGGATCTTGTTCTTGCCGGCGACGAAATCCCACTCCTTGACGGAGAGTTCGACACCCTTCTCGTAGAAACTCTGGGCATTGCCGGAGATGGCGCCGAGTTGGGCGAGTTCGGCCAGGTAGAGGTAGGTCTCACCAGCGCCCATGTACATGCCCCACCAGGGAACGTCTTCGGTGTCCTGGATGACGGGACCGCCGGGGATGGTCGGCACGGAGAAATCGACACGGCCGCGGATCATTTCCTGGCTCAGGCTGGAACGGCCGGAACCATAGGACTTGTTCGCGTCTTCGATCTTGAGTTGGTAGCGCGTGTTGGAGGGTTCGAAGATCTCGGCCTTGTACGTGTTGTATTCGGCGGAGTTGTAACCGACGACCGGGGTTCCCTGATAGCGGGACCACAGTTCTTCACCCTCCTTCCAGGCCACGAAATTGCCTTCTTCATCGAGTTCGATGTTCTCCTTGACGAAGGTCGGGAGGTCATCGTACTTCTTTTCCTTGATGAACTCCTTGATGATTTCGGAGTTGTAGGCGTTCTTCGTGTAGAAGAAACGGACGCGGGGATCCCGGCCGGCCTTCATGAAGTTGATCACGTTGGCGCTGGCGCCGGACATGGAGATGTCGTTGCCGGTCTGGTAGGCGGCGTCTCCGGCGTCCAGGTCACCCATGACGTGGCGGATCATGTCTTCGATGCGGGCGTCGGCCTTGTGGAAGATGAAGGAGTCGTCCATGCTGCTCAGGAAGCCGGCGTTGCTGGACACCGCGGCCTTGGCGATCTCGCCGGCCTTGGCGGCGTTGTTGTTGTACAGGCGGACGGCAATCTTGAGTTTCAGGGAGTTGGCGAGTTTGGCCCATTTGGCGGTGTTGCCACCGTAAATGATATCCTGGCTGCCGACGATGACCTGGGAGTCGTCCTGGAAGATGGCGATATACTTGTTCAGATCTTCCACGAGGGTGTCATACAGGCTCTCCACGCTGTCATAGTTGGGGGTAAGCGTACCTCCGTGGGTGTACATGGCCGCCTCGGTGTACTGGATGTCACCGTTGATGTCGCTGGCGTAGATGGCACCGTACACGGCCAGGACGCCGCACATGGCGGAATAGGCATTGAATTCGGGGTGATTGAACTCAGTGTTGTAACTGTCGATCTCGTTGCGGTAGGCCAGCATGGAGATGTAGTTGTTCTGCCAGTTGACGGCGCCCATAGCGAAGGAATTCTCGGTGTAAGCGCTGCCGGAAGCCATCTGGGACCAGCGGTAATAGAGCGGAGCGTTGTAGAACCAATAGGTGTAGTCATTCGCCTCGAACGCCATCATGGCCGTAGTGGCGAGATAGGAGGGTTCGGGAGTGGTGACGGCCGCCGGATCCTGGTTGAGCTCGGCAAACTCCTTGCGGCAGGAAGTCACGCTCACGGCCGCAAGCAGGGAGATTGCAATCAGTATTCTATTTGCTTTCATGGTAATCATTGCCTTTTTCAAGATTAGAATCTCGCGTTGATGGTGAAGGTGAAGTACGTGGTCACGCCCTGGAGGTTACGGACACGGAACTCGGAGGCGGCGGTACCGCGGACGGATTCCGGATTCTCCTTGTTGGGCATGGTGTTCAGCAGATAGCCCAGGTTGTGGGCATTCGCCTGCAGCGTGATGCCCTGGCACTTGATGGCGTTCGCCCACTTCTCGGGAATCGCATAGGAGACGGAAACGTCGCGGAGGGCGATGTAGTTGAGTTTGGTGAACCAGGTGTCATCGACAATACCGTTGCCCCAACTGTGGGTCAGGTAATTCCAACCGGACTGGTGGGAAGGATCGACCTTGCCCTTGTTCACCAGTTCCTGATACGTTTCACCGGTCTGGAACTCGCCGGTCTCAACCTTATAGGTGGAGCCGTCCGGCTGCGGGATGTTGGTCCCGGTCAGGAAGATACCGTCGGGGATGATACCGTCGTCATAGGTATGTCCGTCCCAACTGGAGGTGTAAGTCACACCGCCGTGGGCGGCGTCTGCACCGCGGAGGGCGGTCTCCAGATAACCGTAAGCGGTACCGTAGTGGGAAGGATAGGAGGCCACGTAGCCACCGAAGCGGGCGTCTAAGGACGCGCGGACCTGGAAGCGCTTGTAGCGGATGCCGGTGTTGATGGAACCGAGGAAGTCGGGAACGGAGTTTCCGATTTCCTCCACCTGACCGCTTCTGCGGATGTAAGCCGTGTTGTAGTAGGCGTTGTAGGCATAGCCGAGGACCATCTTTCCGGAGCCCTTCTTCGTGACGTTGCCATTGTCATCCAGGACATCCTTGTCCCGCATGGGCATCTTGTCGGACATCAGCAGACCGTAGGTGCCGCCCACCTGGGCGACGGAACCGATGCGGTAGTTACCATAGTCGGCATCACCCTGGAGTTTGATGTAGTTCGCGACGAGGTCGGAGAGTTCCACGATCTTGGACCAGTTCTTGGTGAAGGTGAAGTTGAGGTCCCAGGTGAAATCACGGGTTTCGACCGGCGTGGTGTTCAGGGCGAGTTCGATACCCGTATTCTGGATGTTACCGGCGTTGATGAAGGCGCTGCGGGCACCGGAGGCGTGAGGCAGCGACACGCTCATGATCTGGTCGCGGGTGTTCTCCTTGTAGAA
This sequence comes from Bacteroidales bacterium, assembly GCA_017530725.1. GTDB lineage: Bacteria > Bacteroidota > Bacteroidia > Bacteroidales > UBA932 > Cryptobacteroides. The sequence goes on along the minus strand of JAFXMA010000072.1, from coordinate 12,578 downwards.
GGTGGCGTCCAGGCCGAGGCGGTTGTTGAACACGCGGAAGTCGGTACCGATTTCCCAGGAGGTCTTGCGCTCGGGCTTGAGGTTCTGGTCGTAGATATCGCGGGGAACGACCATGAAGTACTTGTCGTTTCCGTTGTTCTTCATCTGTGCCACGGTGTAGGCCGTGTTGATCTTGTACGGGTCGGTGTCGTTACCCACCTGGGCGATGGAGGCGCGCACTTTCCAGAAGGAGATGGCCTTGGGCATGTCGAACGTCTCGTGCAGCAGCCAGGAGGCGCTGAAGGACGGGTAGAAGTAGGAATAGTTACCGTGACCGTCGGCATACACGAGGGAAGAGGTCCAGTCGTTACGGCCGGTCACTTCCAGGAAGAGGAGGTCGCGGTAGGAAGCCGTCGCCTGGGCGACCAGGGACAGCATGGTCTTGGTGCCGCTGATGGAGCCGCTGCCCTTGACCGTACCGCGGGAGTTCTTGATGAAGTACCGGTTCGGGACGATGAGGCCGTTCTCCGTGTTCACGCCCATGCTTTGGACGAAGTTGTTGAAGTATTCGGCGCGGAGGAAACCGCCCACCTGCCAGTCTTCATTGGCATTGAAGTCGAAGATGAAGTTGGTGTTCAGGTTCGTCTGCTCGCGGGTGGTCTGGGAGAGGCTGTATCGGCCGCCGCCGCTGGAGTTTGCATAACCGGAGTCGGGAGACTTGGTCTCCTGGCGGGTGTAGTAGTAGTTGAAACTGCCGTCGGTGACCCACTTGAGCCAGGGGGTGAACTGGACGGTGACCTTCAGGTTCGGGCGGACGACCGTTTCCTTCTGGATGGTCTCGTTCTCCCAGATGCTCCACCAGGTGCCGCGTCCGGGGATGCTTCCCCACTTGTCACCATAGCCGGACTGTGCAAGGCCGCCGTGTTCTCCCTTATACTTGTCGCGGTAGTACTTGGCGTCATAAGTCCGGTCCCAGGTACCGCTGATGAAGTTCTCACCGATGTTCGGCTGCGCATTGTGGGGCTCGGAATTGGTGAAGTTGACGGAGCCCTCGATCTCGATGGCGTCATTCAGTTTGTGGGAGGCCTTCAGCAGGGTGCTGAACCGGTTGAAACTGTTGTTCGGGAGGGTACCGGTGGAGTACTTCTCGGACAGGGAGGCGTAGATGGAACTGCGCTCGTTGCCGCCGGAGAGGGTGACGTTGGTGTTGGTGTTGAAACCAAGGTTGAAGGCATCGATGAAGTTGTTGGCGAAAGGTTTGGCGTCGATCAGGTTGCCGTCGTACCATTCCACCTTGTCGTACTCGTCGAAGCGCCAACCGTAAGCCAGGCCGTTCTCCTGGTAGTCACGGGCCAGCGAGAGGAGGGACGGATACTTGCCGGTGGGGTCGTAAACTTCGTTGTGGTGCGTATCACCATCGACCGAGGAAAGGCCGGCAAAGACGACATAGTGGTTGAAAGGACCCTCCATGAACACGTTCTGGAAGCGGGGGCCGGAAGTGACCTTGTCGAAACCGACGGTCTGGGTGAAGGAGACGCCGAGGCCGCGGGAGCCCTTGCCACTCTTGGTGGTGATGATGATGGCGCCGTTCAGACCGCGGGAACCGTACAGGGCCGTCGCGGCGGCACCCTTCAGGATGGACACGGACTCGAAGTCGTCCGCGTTCAGGTTCTTGAGTTGGTTACCGTAGTCCAGGTTGTCGGCGTCCCAGTCGGCGGACGGATCCACGACGTCGTTGTCGAGGATGATGCCGTCCACGACGAAGATCGGCTGGTTGTTCTTGCCGAGGGTGGAGGCGCCGCGGATGAGGATCTTGTTACGGCCGAACATACCGCCGTCGGAACCGTTGATCTCGACACCGGCGACCTTGCCCTGGAGGGCGGAGACCGGGTTGATCAGGTTCGCATTGAGGTCTTCGCTCTTGAGTTCGGTCACGGCGTAACCCAGAGCCTTCTGGTCGCGGCGGATACCGAGGGCGGTGACGACCGTTCCCTCCAGCATCTCGGCGTCCTCGGCGAGGATCACGTTGACGGGACCGCCCGTCCACGTGACATTCTGGGTGGCATAACCGATGCAGGAAATGACGAGAACGTCACCGTTCCTCACGCCCGGGAGGGCGAAGGAACCGTCCATATCGACGATGGCGCCGTTCTGGGTTCCCTGCACGAACACGGAAGCGCCGATAACTCCGTTACCGGTCGCATCCTTCACCGTTCCCCGGACGGTCGTCTGGGCGAGGGCCGTGAGGCCTGCCGCGAGAAGCGCGATCACCAGGGAAAGTCTGATAAACAGATTTTTCATGTGCGTTGGTTTTGTTGGTTAATGGTTGATGAATAGTTGGTTTAAGTTATCGTTTTGTCGTGTCAAATACTCGATAATTACTGATTGGTTCGATTTATGTGTTTATTTGTTGACAAACAGGCAGTTTCTGCAATTTCTTTATTAATTTCTAAATTAATAGGCGAAGATAAGTAAAATTCTTGATTTTCATTCCTTTTCTCTAAAAAATCGTCATTTTCTTTCGTTTTTGATTCATTTACTGGACAGTAACCGTGAAATCGATGCCAAACCGGCGTCGTTTACTGGCTTGATTTTTGATTGGGATTGCGGCGGTGCCGTTTGAGCGCCGCACGATTTTTTCATGATGAAACGCTTGGTTTTGATTGCTTTGACCGTCCTTCTGGCGAGCCTTTCGGCCTCCGCCCAGCAGGCGGCATACCTGTTCCCCGAATTTACCAGGGGCCATCTGGTGTTCTCGAACCAGTCCACGGCCGACGTGGAACTGAATTTCGACGTCACGCGGCAGACGCTGTATTACATCCGGGGGAACGACGTGATGGAACTGACCAATCTCCAGGATGTCCGGACCCTTACGGTGGGGGAGCGCAACTTTGTCATGCATGACGGGCTCCTGTGCGAGGTCGTTGACCTGGGTGGCCGCAAGATTCTGCTGAACTGGAAGTTCCGGAACGTGAACAAGGGTTCCAAGGGTGCCTTGGGCGCCGTCACGCAGAACAAGGTGGATGTCCTCTGGACTTCCGGAAGCCATGCCACGGCGGACGACCGTACCGGCGAGCATTCCCTGGACATCTGGCAGGTCCGGTGCGAGAATACCTATTTCCTCACCGTCGATGGCCAGTACTACAAGGCCAAGAAACTCAAGGACCTGTACAATGCCTTCCCGGCCGTGGCCCCGCAGTTGAAGGCCTTTGCCAAGGAAAACCGTCTCCTGATGACCTCCGCGGAAGATTCCTTCAAGATTTTCGCTGAACTCTTCCGCCTCCTGGGCGAATAGTACGATTCGTTATCCGGTCATTCCCGGCCCGGCCGGGAATCTTGCTTTTTTGCCGGATGTGTTATATATTTGCGGAAAGCGTTATCATTATGAGGTCCACAACGCGTGTACAAACTGCCTTCCGGTTCGAACCGGACCTGCTGGAACGAATGAAGCGGGAGGCTAAAAGGAGAAACGTTTCTTTAAACAAACTGGTAGAGGATGCGATGGAGCAAGCCTTGCGGCCGAACCTGCCTGACTTTTTGTCGGAGACTCCCATTTCCGACGAAATACGGCAATTGCGCTGCCTGGAGTTAAAACGTCCTACAGACGAAGAGTTCGCCGCTGATCCCAAGTTGGAATATCTCTGGAAAAAATATGTTGACTATTAAGGTTTTTTTGGACACAAATGTCCTTATCGACGTGTTGTCCGTGGCGGAACGGCCCGCTACGGAATATTCCATCCGAATATTCCAGGAAATCCGTAATTTCAAGTTGGAGGGGGTCATTACTGTCCAGAGTGTCGTGGATGCCGCCTATGTTTTCCGGAAAGACCCCGGGACGCAGCGACTTTTTCGCGACAGCATCCTTCAAATCAGGAATTATGTCAATCTGGAGCCGCTGAATGCCTTTGACCTGCAGGACGCCCTGCTTTCCGGAGCGCCGGATTTTGAGGATGCATTGCAGGTTTACCACGCCTACAACGCCGGATGTGATTATTTCATCACCTCCGACCGGGTATTGTCGAGTCGAAGCCCTGTTTCCGGGATGCAATTCTGCACCCCGGAGGCATTTGTGCGGAAGATGAAGGAAATGTCGCTTGGGGTGCGCACCAAAGGGACATTGACCCCAGAACGGACACGGGAAGGTTAAAGACTGAACTTCAGCGCAACCGGCTCGTTCGCCAGCCCCTTCGGGAGTTTCACGGTCACTTTTCCGTCCTTGACGGTGGCTTTCACTTTCTTGCCATTGTTGAGGACGGTCACTTTTCCCTTCGGGAGGTTGCCGGTCCAGGTCAGTTCAGCCGGGAGGGTTTCGTCATCGGGGAGGGCGTAGATGGCATAGAGCGTCTTGCCGTCCTTGGAGGCGTTGAACCAGATGTTGCCGTCGTTGTAGTTGTCCGTGATGCGGGTGTTGTAGATCGCCTCTCCGCAGCGGCGGAGCCAGGCACCGATTTCCTGCAGGATGACGATGGCCTTGTCCTCGATGAGGCCGTCCGGAGTAGGGCCGACGCCGAGCACGAGGCAGCCGCCTTTGGCGGTGATCTCCGCGAGCGTGCCGATGACGCGGCGGGCGGTCTTGAAGCGCGGGTTCGGGGTCCAGCCCCAGTCGGTGCCGAGGGTCATGCAGGACTCCCAGGGGTGCCTGAGTTGCGTCTTCGGGACGGACTGCTCCGGGGTCTGGTAGTTCTCGTTCGGGCCCTGGATGGTGCGGTCCACGCTGATCAGGCCGGGGCTCACCCTGCGGGCCTCGGGAAGGACCTCGTTCAGGCCCACCTGGTCGCCGGTGATCCAGCCGCCGTCCAGCCAGAGGATGTCCAACTGCCCATAGCGGCCGCCGGTGATTTCACCCAACTGGTTCTTCGTGAAGGTCACATAATTGTCCCACCAGTCGGGATGCTGGTCCACCTTGTAGTTGATGCCGCGGCGCGGGGTGGCATAGTAAGGGTTCCAGAACCACTCGCAGTGCCAGTCGGGCTTGGAGAAATAGGCGCCGATCATGAAGCCCTTGGGCCGGAAGGCGTCAAAGACGTACTTGGCGATGTCCTTCTTGGGGTTGCCGGCGAAGGGACCGGCCTTGGCCACCGTGAAATCGGTATATTCCGAGTCGAACATGCAGAAGCCGTCGTGGTGCTTGGTCGTGAAGATCATGTATTTCATGCCCGCGTCCTCGAACACGTCGGCCCACTGCTCCGGATTGAAGCGGACGGGATTGAACACCTTCGAGAGGTTCCAGTACCACTGCTTGTACCCTTCGTAGGTGGAGCCTTCCGGCCGGACGATCCAGTCCTCGTTGCACAGATTCCAGGATTCCACGATGCCGGGGACGCTGTACAGGCCCCAGTGCATCAGGACGCCGAACTTGAGGTCCTGCCACTGGTCCAACTTGGCGAGGACCTGCGGGTCCGTAGGCCAGACGTAGCCGTCGGACTGGTCGTGGACGAAACTGTTCTGGGCAAGGGCGGCAACTGCCGAAAGCAGGCAAACCGCGGAGAGGAGAATACGTTTCATGGTGGTCAGCATTTACGCAAATATCGGCAATTTCCCGGAAAATCCCTATCTTTGCTCCCCAAACTATGATTAACATGAAGAAATCGATGCTTCTGGCGGCCATCGCCGCCCTCCTCGTTCCGGTCTGTCTGGTGAGCAGCGCCCGCGGCGCCCGTCCCGCCCGTACGGCTCCGGCCGATACCCTCGTGATCAATACGACCGAACTCTGCAAGGACGTCATCGGCTATGACGGTCCCACGCCGCTTGTCATCAAGGTCGTCAACGGGGTTGTCGCCAAAGTGGAGGCACTCCCGAACACCGAGTCGCCCAGTTACTTCGAGCGTGTCATCCAGGGCGGTCTCCTGAAGGCCGTCGTGGGCAAGAAGGTGAGCGAAGCCGCCAAAATGAAACTCGACGCCGTCTCCGGCGCCACTTACAGTTCCGAGGCCGTCATCGAGAACCTCCGCGCCGGCCTGGCCGAAGCCGCCCGGAGGTAGTTTCATCTTTTCCCGAAAAACCCTATCTTTGTGGAGATTGACCGGACAGGACGGTCGGTCTCCACAAGGTAATGAAACGGACTGTACTCCTTCTCTTTCTTCTCGCCGGCCTTTCCGCCTTCGGCCAGGAGGCCCGGGGCGACATGCCTGCCGACGTCTTCTACCTGCTGCCGGAATTCCGGCAGGGGATGGTCTATTTTTCCGACCAGGGGCCGGCGCAGGGAACGCTGAACATCTGCGCCGTGGACCAGACGCTGCGTTTCATGGACAAGGACCAGGAACTGGCATCCGGCGCCGACAACATCAACCGCGTCGTCGTGGACGACATCGTCTTCGTCCGCATCGACGGCGTTTTCTACCGGCTGTATCCCATTACGGACGACCTGACGGTGGCCTACCGGCGCGATGTGGAGATCCTCCGCGATGTCAAGACGGGCGCCTATGGCATGCAGTCCCGCACCAGTTCCATCCGGGAAGTAGGCTCTCTCCAGTCCGACGGGATGATGTACACCCTCCAGTCGTCCAAAAGTTACCCCTACAATGTTTCCGAGTCCTGTTTCCTGTATCAGGCCGGCAGCGTCACCCCCATCAACAAGCGCAGCCTCCGGAAACGCTTCCCCGCCCGCAAGGACGAGTTGGACGCCTGGCTCAAGTCCCACTCCCTCCCCAAGACCCTCGACGATACCCGTGCTTTCCTTTCCCGCCTGAACAGCGGGGAGGAACTGTGATATGAAAACAACCCTAGGCATGAAAAGAAGATTCCTGCTCCTGGCCGCCTGTGCGGCCCTGACCGTCTGCGCCGCTGCGCAGGAGGTTACAATCGGCATGGTCAATGAAGGGACCCGGCGGTTCCTGGAAGAAGTGGATTATTCCGCCGACACCGCGTACACCGTTTCCTACGCCCGGGAATACCGGAAGAACCTGCACGCGACGGACCGGCCCAAGCCGGTGACGATTGCCTGGACGGAAGGAAACGCCGCCAAGGTGCTGGTGTCCCGGTCTCCGCTTTTCGAGGCGGCGGTCGAGGTTCCGGTCGAAGCGAATGTCGCCGAAATCTATAACCTGGTTCCGGGCCAGAAATACTTCTACAAGGTGCTGGACGGCGACGGGAAGGTCCTGGCCTCGTCCGGATTCACGCCCGTCGGCCCGATGCGCATGATTGCCGGGGTGGTCTCGAACATGCGCGACCTGGGTGGTTGGAAGGCCGACGGCGGGCATATCGCCTATGGGAAACTGTTCCGGGGCGCCGCGCTCAGCAGCCGCCGGACGACGGACCGTGCCAAGGAGATCTTCAAGAAGGACTTGGGCATTTCCGTGGACCTGGACCTGCGCGGCATCAAGGAGAGCGAAGCGAATGTGGGCCCGGTCGTGGAAGGCGTGGAGTATGTCAAGTTCCCCGTGGAAAAGAACCTCGGTCGCGGCACCGGTAATACGCAGGAACTCTACCAGCAGGCGATCCGGGCTATCATCGGCTATCTGGGCGAAGGCCGGGCGGTGTTTTTCCACTGCGCCGGCGGTGCGGACCGTACCGGCACCCTGGCCTTCCTCGTCGAAGCGCTCCTGGGCGTGTCCGAGAGCGATATGTCCAAGGACTATGAAATCACGACTTTCGCCGGGCCGAACACCCGTCTGCGGGATTTCCGCGATGACGGGAAGGAGACGCATATCCTGTACGAGGCGGTCCAGCATCTGCGCAAGTTCGGCTGGCCCGAAGTGACGGACATCCACCAACTTGTGTACAACTGGGCGACCACCCGGCATTCAGCCGGCGTGGACCCGCTCACTCCGGAGGAGATCGCGCGCCTGCGGTCGTATCTGATCGAGAAAGAAACCGTCGGTGTCCTCACGGAGCCGACGCCTGCCACCACGAACAAGCCCGGCCAGGCGTTCCCGAAGGTCAATCCGGACCTGACGGCCGTTTTCCGCAACGAGTATCCCGAGGCCCAGGCCGTCGCCGTGAACGTGGGCGGGAAGAACTATCCGATGGTGAAGGGTGCAGACGGCATCTGGGAAGCCAGGACGGAGCCCCTCGTGCCCGGTTTCCACTATTACACGCTGAATGTGGACGGGAAGCGGGTCTCCGACCCGAACAGCCGCCTGTTCTTCGGCTCGGGCTTCTGGTCCAGCGGTATCGAGATTCCCGAGGCGGGGGTGGACTATTACCTGGAGAAAGACGTCCCGCACGGGGAGATCCGCATCGAGAAATACAACTCCGCCCTGACGGGGGCGGAACGCACCTGCTATGTCTATCTGCCGCCGCAGTATGCGTCCGACCCGGCGCGCCGCTTCCCGGTGCTGTACCTGATGCACGGGGCCGGTGAGGATGAGACCGGCTGGGCCACCCAGGGCATGATGCGCGACATCATGGACAACCTGATCGCGGAAGGCTCCTGCGAGCCGATGATCATCGTCTGCGAGCACGCCGTGGCGACGCTCGCCGGCGCCCAGCCCGCGGGCGGTTTCAACCTGTTCAATTTCGACGCCTTCGAGAAAGTGACGGTCGAGGAAACCCTCCCGACCTTCGACGCCCGTTTCCGTACGCTGACGGACCGCGACCACCGCGCCATCTGCGGCCTGTCGCTGGGCGGTTTCCAGGCCTATACGATCGGCCTGGACCATCCGGAACTCTTCGGCTGGATCGGCGGCTTCAGCGGTTCCGGCCGCGGCCCGGGCGACCGCCGCGACGCCGAGATGTATCCGCAGTCCCTGAACGACGACTACCATCTGCTGTACATCAGCATCGGAACGGATGAACCTACCCAGATGTACGCGGGCATCCGCGACCTGCACCTCGCCCTGGACAAACTGGGCGTCAGGCACTTCTATTACGAATCCCCGGGCACGGGCCACGAATGGCTCACCTGGCGCCGTTCCCTGCACCAGTTCGCCCCGATGCTGTTCCGCTAAGGGTTATTCGACCACATTGGCCGTTCCGGGCGTCGGCAGCGGGCTCAGGCGGAAGTCTTCGCAGAGCCGGTCCGCATCGGCGCCGTCGGGCGAACGTACCAGGCAGACGGTGCGCTCGGGTGCATCCGGCATCCGCGCCCGCACCCAGGCGGGCATCGGCTGCGGCACGACGGCGATGCAGCCGCCTCCGTGCTGCTCACCCTCAAGGGTGGCCAGTTCCGGACTGGCAATGGTGCCGTTCGCACTGGAATTGCTCTGCTGCGAACCATAGACAATCGCGTCGAGAACGGTCCCGGTGGCCGGATCGACGAGCGCAATCGAGCCCGCCGAGGCCGACAGCCCATACTGGAATACCAGCCCCTCTTCCGGCTTCCCGGTCGCATACAGGCCATGCGGTTCAGCGATGAGCGGCTGCAGGGCGTCGCCGCTTTCGTGGGCGAAACGGGTGGACGGCTCGAAGCGGATGCCGGTGCCCGGACAGGACACGTCCACGCCCTCCGCGTGGGCTTTCTTCAAGGGTTCGGTCAATTCGACCTGCCCCGGTTCGGGCGGGGTGGGCGGCATCGGTTCACCGAACCGGCGGATGCGCTTCCGCGCCGAGACGAGCACGTTCTTGATGACGACGACTTCTTTCCGGTCGCCGGTATCGACAGTGAGTTCCTGGCCCGGAACCAGGTCTGCCGTCGTGTCGATGAAGAGCGTGTCGTCACCGGCCTTCGCCGCCTTCGTCAGGTTGCTCTGAGTGGCAGGCATGCCGACTTCGGTGACCGTGACGACTTCATATCGGCCGCCCAGGCCGATGCCGAGTTTCCGCCCGACCGCGATTTGCTCGACGGAGGTTGCCGGCAGGACATCCGTGCCGGCGGGGAAGGTGAGAATCGGACCGGTCGATACCGGGATGAAGATGGTCGTTGGGTCCGGAACGGCTTCGGGCGCCTGCTTCAGCAGGAGGAAGCCGCCTGCGGCGATCCGGGTGCCCTGCGGCAGGACCAGCGCCGGGACGGCCGCCTGGCCGCTGCGGCGTAGGACGAGTTCGAGTCCGGAGAGGTCCGCCTCGGCGACACCGGCATTGTACAGTTCGACGAACGGTTCCACGCCTTCGCCGGCCAGTGCGACTTCATTGATCTTGACGGCCTCCGCACAGCGGATGCGGCTGCCGATATCGGCTTTTCCGCCCTTCCACGCGGCGGAGAACCGGACTTCGCCGGAAGAACGGGTGTCCGGGGCCGTCAGCGTGTAACTGATGCGCACGCTTTCATCGGGAGCGATGGTGGCGGGGATGTCATCCCCGCCGCTGAGGCGCCAGCCCTTCGGGAGCGAGGCTTGCAGCGAGAGGCCCTTCACGGGCTTCCCGGTCGTGTTCTCGAAGAAGACGCTCACCGTCGCGTCCGCACCGGGCGTGAAACCGGTGATCCGCGACAGAGCCAGCGGGTAAGCGCGGTAGGAGCGGGAGGCGATATCGGCCTGCACGGCCGCGAGAACTTCATCCGTCGGATAGCCGGCGGTCATCACGCCTTCGAAGAACGTACCCGCCGAACCGTTGCCATTGTCCCCGCCATTGCCCAGCAGCATGCCGCCTTTCTTGTGCATCGGGTAGTACGCGTCATTGCCTTCCTTGCTATGGGGACGCGGACCGCTGTAGAAGGTGGTCAACGTGTCGCAGGATGCGTCGGCTCCGCGCAGGTCCCACTGGTTGCCGCCTCCTCCGTTCACGAAGACGGACACGAAACGCCAGCCGGTGATGGCCGGAACGTCGTTCTGCTTCGCACCGTAGCCGGAGAACAGGCCGGCTTCCATGTCGGCCATGATCCAGGGTCCTTCTCCGTTGCCGCGGCCCCAGGCGGTGGAAGTGCCGTAATAGGTGGTCTCCATGGTGCCCGTTCCGACAGCGCGGCCGTTGGTCGAGGAGTTGCCGTAATCGAAGCAGCAGCCGCTGTCAAAGTGCGTTCCGTCAATGACATAGTAGATTCCTTCGGGCTCGTCGTCGATAGCCAGTCCGCGGGCGTCATTGCAGCGGTAACCCATGCCCGGCATGATATATACGCCGTACGCCTTGTGCCCGTCAATCAGGACGGGCGCCATATCGGCGATGGCGCGGGTGTTGAACCCGCCCTTGTCCGGGCCGGCAAAGGTTCCCGGAGGTGCGGGAAGGAGGTCGTTTCCCAGGCCGGACTGGTCGTAAATGACGGAGATGTAGCAGAGCGTCCCTTCACAGAAGGCATCCTGGGCGGCGGCGTCGGCGTAGCCGTCCCGCCCGGCGCGGATGTCGAGCGCCTTGCCGTCCGATTCACGGACCACTTGATACAAGGGGCCGTGATAGGTGGAATTCAGCAGTCGTGTCGTGCTGTGGGCGGTCACGCAGGGCGTTCCTCCCTGCCGATAGATATCGCAGGGGAGGGCCTTGGAACGGTCGGTCGCGCATTGGACGGCCAGCACGGTGGCCGCGGCCGGGACCAGGAGGGACGTCAGGAGAAATCGGCAAGTCTTGTTCATCTAGCGGACGGGTTTGAGCCGCAGGATGGCGATGGCATTCTCCGGCAGGGTGAAATCGAAACTGTTCCGGACCGTGCCCAACGCTTTTGTGTGCGGGACCACGGGCTCGTTGTACTTCACGCGGCGGCCGAAGCGGAAGGCCATCTCGCGGAGGCCCGGGCGCTCGGCTGCGCCGGGACCGCGGAAGGAGGCCGGCGCCGCAAAGTCCGGATGGCTGGAGTAGTAGTTCTGGTCGCCCTGGTTCTTGATGGACGTATCGTGCGACGAGACGAACTCCAGCGTGGCCTCATAGGCCAGACCGGTCCCCGTCTGGACGGTGAAGACCTTGTCCACCGCCTCGGCGTTGACCAGTTTGATGAAGATTTCTCCGGTTTCCGTGTCGATGGTGGGGGAACTGTAGATGTGCTCGTCCGCGGCGTCCCCGTTCATCGCCGGCGACATCGCGAAGACGCGGTCGCCCGCCACGGAGAAGAGTTGCTGGTACCAGTAGTTGCAACTGCGCCACATGCCGCGGTTGTCGAACCAGATCAGGTTCGAGTTCCACTTGTTGAAGCCTTTCTTGCAGAAGAGCGGGGCGTAGGCAGCCATCACGACCATGTCGGAATTGCGTTCCAGGCTGGTCCAGTAGGCCGCCTCGGCCATGGCGGAAGAGTAGGCGTTGTTGGCGCGGTTGTTCGCGAACTCGCCCACGAAAACGCGCGTAGGCTTGCTGCGGTCGTAGGTGTTGCCGTCCTTGCCGCGCGGCTTACCCGCCTCGTAGCGGTCGCCGTGGGTGTAGAACCAGTCGTCGCCCTTGTAATAGTGCTCGTCCACGATGGTGTCGGGGTATTTCGCATCGATTTCCGACATGTTGGCGTCGAATTCGCGGCCCGCATCGGCCGAACCTGCGGTGGAGACGATGGTGATCTCGGGATGGGCGGCCTTGATGGCCTTGTACATGATGTCGAAACGCTCCCAGAACTCCGGTCCCTGGTTCTCGTTGCCGATGCCCAGGTACTTGAGGTTGAACGGTTCCGGGTGACCCAACTTCGCCCGCATGGCGCCCCACTGCGTATCGACTCCGCCATTGCAGAACTCGATGAAGTCGAGCGCGTCCTTGACGAAGATGTTGTAGAAACGGTCGCGGTCGGCCTTCGTCTCGAGCGGGGCGATGTACTGGTGGCCGGCGAACTGGCAGGTGACGCCGTTGTTCAGGACCGGCAGCGGCGTGGCGCCGAG
>JAFXMA010000071.1 GCA_017530725.1 Bacteroidales bacterium | reverse complement strand
TCTGATGGGCGGTCAGCCAGCAGTTCTCCAGGTTCTTGAGTCCGAAGGAACCGAATGCGAGCTGGTTTCCGCGACCGGAATTGCCCTTCATGCGGTTTTTCTGTTCCCTTCTGAATTTAGTTCTTTTAGGCTGTAACATTGCTGTAATGTTTTAAAATTTTCCTTTATCGTCCCTAACTCGTTGATACTCAGCTGGTTGGGTGCATTTCGTCCCGATTTAGGGATTGCAAAGTTACGCATTTTTTTTGAATCCGCAAGTTTTTTCGCAATATTTTTCAAACTTTTCTACCGCGGGTTTTGAAACTTAACTACACGATTTTATCGGCAGTTACGTATTTTGTTGAAAAGTTTTTCCTCTCATTTTCGACCGCGGCTTTTGGGGGCCGGAAATCGACACGGAAAACGGCACCCGCCGTACGGGAGAAAAGTCCCAATCGCCGGAAAATGCCGATGGTGGTCCAGCAAGAGGACCACCTTCAGCGAAAACCGGGGTAAAACGCCGAAGGTGGTCCAGCGAGTGGACCACCTTCGGCACTTCATCGATCGGCACGGATGCCCGCACCGGGTCAGGATTCGGGGACGGACTTGTAGAAGTCCGGGACCTTCACTTCCGGCGGGTCTTCCCAGAAGATGGACCAGTAGAGAGACTTGAAGGTACCGTTGTGCCAGGCCTGAACGAGGCCTTCGAGGTCGCGGTCGGCGCCTTCGGGGTCGTATTCGGACTTGAGGTCGTTGTCGAAGAGTTTGGCGATGCCCTGCCAGAAGCCGGCGGCGATGCCGTTCTTGTAGTCGTGGATGATGGAATAGGACGACTGGCCCGTTTCCCGGTCGATGAGTTTCAGCAGGACGGCGCCCTGCGAGATGGTCATCTTCCGGAGAGCGCCCTCGAAATCCTTGAAGAGCATGCCCTGGACCTCGTTCATGTAGCGGTCCTTCTTCATCCGGCCATAGTTGTTCACGGTGATGGTGCTGTCCACGATTTCCTGGAGCCGGCCGGAGGCCTGCGCGTAGGGATACACGCGGGCGAAATTATAGACGAGTTTGTAGTACTTCTTCCAGTCCTTCTGCTGCTTGCGGGAAAAGATCCACACCGGGTCGATGGTATCGAAATACATCGTGTCCCCGTCCATCACACGGTAGGAGAGGTAGCCGCTGTTGCCCTGGCCCTCTTCGCCCATGATGATGCGGCGGGCCATCGCCTCCTCGCGCTGCCTCGCCTTGCGCATCGCCTCCTTCACGTGCTGCCCGGCAGCGGGAATGACCGTTGCGAGCAAAAGCGATATGACCAGCAGACGCTTCATGATTCAAGGCGCAAAGATACTTCTTTGCAAAAATTTCGCCAAACAGATCAAGGTCGAATGTTGTTTCCACCCAAACGCCTGACAATCAGCGCATTCGTTGTCCATCCATGCCCCATGGGGATGGAGACAAGACCATAACACAATGATTGTCAACTATTTACGACACACGGAAATGTCACCGGAAACCGCATCGAAAACCACCCAGTTGGAGACGGAAATCCAGTCCTGCAGGAGCAGGAGGCGGGAGGGGCCGACGGAAAGGTCCACGGCGCAGTGGTAGTGACCGAAGAGGAAGATATCGACGGGAGGGGCGTCGGAAGCGGCGCGCTGTGCGTTGAAAGACTCGCAGAACTTGTAGAGCGGCTCCTCCTCCCCTTTGAAGGTATAGCCGATGCTCTTTCCCAACCGGGATTTCCGCGACCATCCGTTCCCGAGCCGGAAGGCGAACCAGGGATGGAGGGCGCTGAAGCAGGCCTGGAGGAAGCGGTTGTGGAAGATGCCCCGGAGAATCCGGTAGCCCCGGTCCACGGGGCCGAGTCCGTCCCCATGCCCGAGGCAGAAAGTCTTTCCGCCGATTTCCGTCACATAGGGCTGCGTAAGGCGGGTCATGCCCAACTCCTCGAAATAGCGATAGGTCCAGATATCGTGGTTGCCGGGGAAGAAATACACCTTCACCCCGGCGTCCATAAGGTCCGCCAACGCGCCGAAAACCCGCACATAGCCCTTCGGGACCACGTCCCTGTACTCGTACCAGAAATCCCAGATGTCACCCAACAGATACAATGCCTCCGTCTCGGCGGCGGGGATGGCCTTCAGGAAGGCCACGAACCGCGCCTCGCGGCCCGTCGGATCGGCCACCTGGAGGCCCAAGTGGACGTCGGAGGCGAAGTATGTGAGATTCTTCGACATCCAGATTCCTTCGCTACGCTCGGAATGACAGCGGTGCTACGCCAGGACGAAGATCAGAACCGCGACGAGGAGGCAGTAGAGGGCGAACCAGGAGAGTTTCGCCTTGCGGACGATGGCGACCATCACCTTGCAGGCGAAGAGGCCGGCGAAGAAGGCGGCGACGAAACCGAGCACGAGGGCGAGGGCGCCCACAGAGCCGCCGAAGGCCTCGTGGCCCGTCGCGACTTTCAGCAGGTCCAGCGACTGTTCGCCGATGATGGGGATGAGGACCATCAGGAAAGAGAACTGCGCCATCACGTCCCGCCGCACGCCGGACAGGAGGCCGGTGGCGATGGTGCTGCCGCTCCGGGACACGCCCGGGACGACGGCGAAGGCCTGGGCCACGCCCACCAGGGCGGCCTGGCCGTAGGAGATGCCGTTCCGGGTGTCCTTCGCCTTGGGCGCCTTGATGCGGCGGCCGATCTGGTCGGAGACCATCAGGAGGGCGGCCGTGATGCACAGGCCCACGGCGACCTGCTTCAGCGAGCCGCTGAACAGCGCATCGACCTGGTCCTTGAAGAAGAAGCCCACGATCATCACCGGGATGAGCGAGACGAGGATCTTGCAGACATAGTCCGTCTCGTCATTGTACTTGAACTGGAAAAAGCCTTTGAGCAACTGCCAGATGGCGCCCCAGAACACCACGATGGTCGCGAGGACCGTGGCGAAATGGACCGTCACCGTGAAGTCGAGGAAGCCTTCGGCATCCACGCCCAGCAGTTCCTTGAAGATCATCAGGTGTCCCGAACTGGACACCGGGAGGAATTCCGTCAGCCCCTGGACCAGGCCCAGGAGAATCGCCTGCCACCAATCCATGGGTTACTCCTCCTTCTTTTCCCGGGGGCGGCGCATGATGGCGACCACCACCACGACGATGCCTGCGACGATGACGATCGGCGCGGCCACCAGCCGCCGGAAGTTGAACATTGCATAGTTGAATACCTGCGGGTCGTCGGACCCGCCGCCGGCGAGGAGGATGAACCCCGCCGCCATGACGAGCAGGCCGGCGATCATCAGTCTGATCCCGCCGGCCGTCATTGCCATCTTATTGTCGTTCTTTGCCATAATCTCAGATTGCATACAGTTGGTCCCTGTCGAACCGGACCAGCCGGCCGACCACGATCCAGGTGCTGACCACGCAGATCACCACGCCGCTCACGACGACGATGCCCATCGTCAGGAGCAGGGAATCCAGGCGGAAGATCTCGAACAGTTGCACGAACTCCTTCCTCAGGATGTACAGGCCGCCCACCAGCAGGCCGATGGCCACCAGGGCCGCGAAGAGTCCCTGGAGCGCCGACTGGGCGATGAACGGGGCCCGGATGAAGCCGCGCGTAGCCCCCACCAGTTGCATCGTATGGATGGTGAAACGGCGCGAGAACACGTTCAGGCGCACCATGTTGCCGATGAGCACGAAGGAGATGAACAGGAGCAGCAGGATGAGCACGCCCAGCACCAGGCCGATCTTATGCAGGTTCGCGTTCAGGGCCTCCACCAGGGAGGTCTGATACACGACCTCGTCCACGAGCGGCGAGGCCGACAAGGCTTCCCGGACCACTTCCAGGCTGTCCGTGGACACGTAGGCGGCCTCAAGGTTCACGTCGATGGAAACCGGAATCGGAGCCGTGGAGAAGACGTCCAGGAAATCGCGTCCCAGCATCTTCGCCATCTCTTCGATGCCTTGTTCGCGGGAGATGAACGTCGTGGCCTTCACGCCCGGGATGCCGGCGAGGGTGGACTGGTACGCCAGGGCCTGCTCATCGGAAACGTCCTGCTTCATCAGGACCGAGACCTGCAGGTTCTCCTTGAAGTAGTCCGACACGCTGCGGGCGTTGAGCAGCAGGATGGAAGCGACCCCCACGAGGAGCAGCACCAGGCTGATGCTGATCACCGTGGACACCCAGGCTCCGAAGAGCCGGCGGCGGATGAGTCGGTTGTTGGAGTTCTGCATAACACCCCTAATTTCGCCCAAAGTTAGTGAATCGGGACGAATCTCAAAAAAAATTCGTAACTTTGTATGTTAAAAAGTAATTGTCATGGCTGATTCCGTCAAGAAAGTCCTCTTCGTCAACTCCGAGATGGTCCCCTACCTTCCGGAGAGCCCCGTCGGCACCCTCTGCCGGCAACTCCCGCAGGGCATCCAGGAGCGCAAGAAGGAAATCCGCGCCTTCATGCCCAAGTACGGCTGCATCAACGAGCGCACGAACCAGTTGCACGAGGTCATCCGCCTGTCGGGGATGAACATCATCATCAGTGACGTGGACCGTCCCCTGATCATCAAGGTGGCATCCATCTCGTCGGCCCGCATCCAGGTCTATTTCATCGACAACGAGGATTATTTCCGCCGGAAAGACATCTTCCGTGACAAGAAGGGCCACTTCTTCGCCGACAACGGCGAACGCGCCATCTTCTATGCCCGTGCCGTCCTGGAGACGGTGAAGAAACTGCGCTGGGCCCCGGACATCATCCATTGCCACGGCTGGATCTCCCATGTCCTTCCCCTTTACCTGAAGAAAGCCTACAAGGAAGACCCTGTCTTCTCCGGCGCGAAGGTCGTGCTCTCCCTGTATGACGACACCCCCGCAGAGACCTTTGCCGACGGTCTCGCCCAGACCATCCTGTTCGGCGGCATCAAGCCCAAGGACGTCCCCCTGCCCGAGAAGGCGGGTGGCATGGAACTTGCTCAACTTGCCGCGCAGTACTCCGACGGCATCATCCTGGGATCGGCGGGCGTGGACCCAGCCCTTCAGGCGTACATCGGGACATTGGGCAAGCCCATCCTCCCCTTCGACGCGGCAGCCCTCGCCGACGGCAGTTACATGGACCAGTACAACGCCTTTTACGACAGTTTATCACAATGAAATCCGCTTGTAGGAAAGCACTCCTCCTCGCCACCCTTCCCCTCGCGCTGAGCGCCTGCATCAAGGGCAGCCCCGAAATCGGCAAGGACCTGATCGACCAATCCCTCCTATACGATACCTATACCGTCGAATTCCCGATCGAGCAGATCCACCTCCGCCGGGCCGACGACCTGTCCGGTTTCTCGGACACCCGTCTCGCCATCGGCGCCATCCGCGACGAGACCTTCGGCCTGACCACCCGCTCCAGCGCCTTCACGCTGGTCCCGGCCATGGATACCCTGGACCTCGGCACGAACCCCCAGTTCGTCAGTTTCTCGCTCCACCTCGAGGCCGATACCGTCTCCACCGCCACCTCCGGACAGGAACGGATCTTCCAGAACCTGTTCGTCTATTCCCTGACCGACACGCTCAGCACCAAGGACACCCGCACGAACAAGGACATCCCCCACGGCACCGAGATCATCACCCGCGGCATTCCCGTGTATGACGGAAAGGATTCCCTGAGCATCGAGTTCACCCAGGCATACGGCCAGCGGTACATCGATGCCCTGAAGCGCCTCGGTCCCGTCCTGGTGGACCGCACGAAGGGCTCCACCATCAACAAGTACTCCGACTACATCAAGGAAGTCCCGGGCATCTACATCGAGACGGACATTCCGGAAGGGATCGGCGGCCGCATCAACCTGTTCAACCTGTCCATCCTCTCGGTCAGCAGCAACTACTACTACCGGAACGACAATGTCGCCACGCTCAAGGTGAGATCCACCTACAACGGCGTCCAGAAGGATACGTCCTTCCTGTTCATCCCCGGCGAGCCCGCCTTCTACAACGAGGCCGAATACCTGGAGCAGAACACGAAGTTCTACCAGTACGCCTTCAACCGGACCACCCACGAAGCGCCCGAAGGGGAAGCCGAGGATGAGATCCTCATCGAAGGCGGCGGCGGACTGAAACCGGTCATCCCGGTGGCACCGCTGCGGGAAAAAGTCGTCGCGGCTATCGCCGAACGCAAGGGCGATCCCGTCAAGACCGTCATCAACAAAGCCAGCATCATCCTTCCGTTCGAGATGCCGGAGGACCAGACCCTGGTGGACCTGTTCCCGAAGATGATCAGCCCCACCATCCGGAAGACCAACAAGGACGAAACCGTCACCTTCGCCGGCCTGACCGATGCCAGCGCCTCCTCCGAGAACCAGGGCGACCTGGACCGTGCGAACCTGGCCTACGCCCCGGACATCACCTACCACATGCAGCAGGTACTCCAGCGTACGGACCTGGACACCAAGGAGGATGCCGACATCTGGTTCCTCACCGTCCACAGTGAGACCGTGGCCAATGCCAACGGCAACGCCGAGCAGGAAGCCCAGTACCAGCAGATGATGTACGCGATGTACTACAACAACCTGTACGGCGGAGGTTACGGCGGCTACGGCGGCTATGGCGGTTATGGTTACGGTGGCTACGGCTATGGCGGCTATGGCTACGGCGGCTATTCCAACTACTACAACATGATGATGATGGCCAGCATGCTCAGTTCCATGAACCAGACCACCTACAGCACCACGCAGGAACTGGACAAGGACCGCTACTACCGCGCCATCCTCAACGGCCCCGCCTCCACGGCGACGAACAGCGCCTCCTGCCTCCTCCTCTCTCCGGGCGCCCCGCGCGTCCCCACCTTCCGGGTCACGTTCTCCGTCCCGAGGGGATAAGGGTTTCCTGAAGACATCCAGACAACAAGAAAATCCGGCTCTTGCGAGTCGGATTTTCCTGTTCTTACCGGAGCCGTATTAGGCGAGCTTCTCGGTTACTTTTGCGATGGCGTCGCCGACAGTGGCGATACCGCTGGTTTCCTCATCGGGAATCTTGATGCCAAAGACCTTCTCGAATTCCATCAGGAGTTCGACGGTGTCAAGGGAGTCGGCACCCAGGTCATTGGTGAAGCTGGCGGTCTCGGTGACCTCGGATTCCTCAACGCCGAGTTTGTCGACGATGATGTCCTTGACCTGCTTTACGATTTCTTCGTTTGTCATAACAGTCAGATTTTAGTTTATAGTTTTATTACCGTTTTCCGTATTTATGCTGCAAAGTAAGCAAAAATTTCCGAAAAAAGAAAACAATCCCTCCCAAAACAAACATCATGCCGCTTCTCCCCGGCTCAGGTTATGCCAGATCCGGAGGCCGTTCAGGGAATTCAGCAGGTAGAAACTGTACTTGACGATGTAGATGGTCGCGAAGGCCGAATCCGGGTCCTGGCGCAGCGTGAGGACCCACATCAGGATGGTCGAGACATTGACTCCGATCCAGAAATACCACTGTTCCATGTAGGCCGTGGACAGCAGGTACTGGCCGATAATGTTGCACATCATCGAGAAGGCATCCAGGAAGACGAGCCACTTCACGACCCCCGCCGCCTCTGTCTTGTCCAGGGCGGCCAGGATGAAATAGGCTGCGACGAGACCGGCCAGGAAAATGGCGCCGTACAGCAGCCACTGCTTCCCGCTGAGCGTCCGCGCCTGCACTTTCTTCTTTTCCTCGGCACCGCGCTTCCGCCACTGGAAATAGCCCACGAACTGCATCGGCAGGAAATACAGCAGGTGCAGGGCGGCATTCCCGTAGCGGGTCCCCAGCAGGCACATCACCCCGTAGATGGACACGTCGATGATGCCGAACAGGAAGGTCAGGATGCGGCCGTTCGCCGCGCATACGGTGCACAGGACCCCCATCAGGGACCCGATGGCCGAAATCACCAGCAGCGCCCGGCCGCTGTCCGCATCACGGAACTTGATGGCCGTCACCACCACCGTCACCACCGCCATCCCCACGAGGATGAAGGTGTTGAACCATTTGTTGAAAGTCTTGTCGTTCATATTTCTGTCATTCCGGGCTTGACCCGGAATCTCTATTCATTCAGGTAATCGTGTATTCTCACCGCCAGTTCCGCGCCCACGAGGGCCGACAGTTCCTCCAGGGGCGCCTGGGCGATTTTCGCCACGGAACCGTAGTGCAGCAGCAGGCGCTGTTCGGTCTTCTCCCCCACCCCCTTGATTTCGCGCAAGGCGCTCTGGATGGCGGCCTTGGAGCGGAGGTTGCGGTGGAAGGTGATGCCGAAACGGTGCGCCTCGTCGCGGATACGCTGGAGCACTTTCAGCGCCTGGGAATTCCGGTCGATGAACAAGGGGTACGGGTCACCCACGCGGATGACCTCTTCCAGCCGCTTCGCCAGACCCACGACAGTCAGCCGCTCGGTCAGGCCCAGTTCGGCCAGTGCCTGGTACGCGGCATCCAACTGACCCTTGCCGCCGTCGATGACGATCAGTTGCGGCAAGTCGTCGGGCGCCTCTTCCAGCATCCGGGAATAGCGGCGGTTCACGACCTCCTTCATCGACGCGAAATCGTTGGCACCGATGACCGTCTTGATCTTGAAGCGGCGGTAATCCTTCTTGGAAGGCTCCGCATCGCGGAACACGACGCAGGAGGCGACGGGGTTCGTTCCCTGGATGTTGGAGTTGTCGAAGCACTCCATGTGGTGCGGCAGTTCCTTCATCTCCAGGGCCTTCCGGAGTTCCTCCATCACGCTCAGGCGGAACTGGTCCGGATCCGTGTGCTCGCGCTGCTTGATGCTGTGGAAATGGAACTCCTTGGCGTTCTTGGCGCTGAGTTCCAGCAGGGCGAACTTGTCTCCCCGGACCGGAATCCGGAACTCCACCCCGTCGATCTCCACGTCCGGCAGGAACGGCACGAGGACCTCCTTGGACAGTTCGCCGAACTTGGATTCGATCTCGGCGATGAAGGCGGACAGGATGGATGCAGGCTCCTCCTCGATGGCGCAGCGGAAGCCCAGGTTCAGGGACTGGACGATGGCGCCGCCGCGGATGCGGAGGAAGTTGCCGAAAGCCTCGTTCGCATCCAGCACGAGCGAGAACACGTCGGCGCTGGTGTCGGCGGCGGAGGTGATGATGGACTTCGCGTAATGCTTTTCCAGGGTCCGGATCTTTTCCTTGTACACCTGGGCTTCCTCGAATTCCAGCCGCTCGGCCGCCTCGGTCATCAAGGTCTTGTAATGGCGGATGACTTCCCCGCCCCGGCCCGTGAGGATACGGATGATTTCCTCGATGTTGTCGCCGTACTCCTTTTTTGAGATTCTGCCGATGCAGGGGGCCTTGCAACGGCCGATGTGGAAGTCCAGGCAGGGACGGAACTTCCCCTTCAGGATAGCCTCGGAGGTGATGTTCAGGTTGCAGGAACGCAAGGGGTAGGTCTCGCGGAAAAAGTCCACGAGGTTCCGGGCATGCATTACGCTGCTGTACGGGCCGAAATAGCGGTTCCCATGGGCCTTGTCGATGCGCCGGGTGATGAACACCCGCGGGAACTCGTCCCCCGTCACGCAGATCCAGGGATAGGTCTTGGAATCCTTCAGGAGGATGTTGTAGCGGGGCTTGTACTGCTTGATGAGGTTGTTTTCCAGCAGCAGGGCATCGGCCTCCGTGTCCACGACCGAATACTGCGCATCGGCGATCTTCGAAACGAGGATGCGCGTCTTCGTCGTCAGCCGCTCCGGCGGCACGAAGTACTGCGCGACCCGCTTGTGCAGGTCCTTCGCCTTCCCCACGTAGATGACATTCCCCGCGGCGTCATAATACCGATAGACGCCCGGGGAATGCGGAAACAGCGCTATTTTCTCGCGTACCGTCATGCGGAACTCAAAGCCCCAGGGCCTCTTTCACGGCCTCGCCGATCGCCTCGCCGCGGAGGTTCCGCTTGAGGATCGTGCCGTCCGGACCGAAGAGGATGATGTGGGGGATGGCGTCGATGCCGTAGGCTTCGAGCGGGATGCGCTGGGCATTCACGATCTGGTTCCAGACGATGCTCAGTTCCCGGGCGGCCGGAAGCGTGTCCTCCAGCCGGTCGGCGACAGCGATGCTCAGCATGTCGAAGTTCTCGCCGCAGTAGGTCTCATAGACGGAAGCGAGGTTGGGCATCTCCTCCCGGCAGGGCCCGCACCAGGAAGCCCAGAAATCGACCAGCACGTACTTACCCCGGCCCACATAGTCGGAGAGTTTGACCGTGGAGGTTTCGGGGCTGTCGGGATCCTGGACCACGGTAAAGTCCACGAACGGCTGCCCTTCGCCGGTCTTGGACTGCATCTCGAAGGAGGCGAGCATCTGCCGGGCCTGCGGAGTGGCTTTCATCTCGTCAGTCAGGCTGTTCAGGAGGGCCAGCATCCCGTCCGCGTCATCATCCATGATCTGGGAAATGGCCATCAGGCCCACGAAACTGTCGGGATTGGCCTTGACCGCTTCCTTCTGGTAGTCGTTGAACTGCTCGATGACCTGCTCGAAATACTCCCCGGCGGCATCTTCGTCCTCACCGAACTCCGTCATCTTGGCCCGGTAGTCGGCCAGGAACTTCTCCATCCACGCGTTGTAAACGGCGTACCGGGCCTGGGGCCCCTTCTTGCTCGAGGACACGGCGGTGCCCGCTTCCGGGTCGATGGTGATGGTGGTACCGTCGGAAAGGAAGGAGATCGTGTTATCTCCCGCCTGGAGGAGCGTCATCGTCGTGAGATCCTTCGGAATCCGGGCCTCGAAACGTCCGTCCGTGACCAGGATGGTCGTGTCCAGGACATTGCCCATCGAAATCTCTACGACGGCGGGGGCATCCTCACCGAACTTGCCCACGACCTTGGTGGTATCGCCAGCCTTCGGGGCGCAGGCGGCCGCGAGCAGCGCGGCGGCCAGGTATATCAATTGCTTGCTCATATCGTTGGGTTAGAATAAGAATCCGATCCGGTATCCCACGTGCGGGGTGGCGATGAAAGTCGGGTAACACAGCAGGTCCGCCCCGGCGGTGAACTCGTGGAACCAGTGCCGGGCGAAGGCCCTGCGCACGCCGAGCACCGGCGACACGGCCACCTCGCCCAGGCCGAACCCCTTCTTGCTGAGGGTGACCGTGGAGGGGACGCTGAAGAACTCGGCGGAATTGCCCGCCGTGTACTTGCCCTTGCTGTCGCGCCAGTTCATCAGGAAATAGTAACGAGGCTCCAGCGTCACGGAAGGTGACATCGTCGTAGCCCAATGGAAGTTGTCGAGGGCGCTCCGGAGGGTGAAATCCTTCGAAGCGTATCCGACCCGGCCGATCACCGTCGCCTGTCCGGCGAACGCCCACTCGAATCCATACTCCAGGCCCAGACCCAGCGTCGTGGACACCGTATGGTTCGTCTGCGGCCGCACCTGCGCCTGCATCGCCACTGACGCGAGCAGCACCACCAGGCTCAAAATCACTCTTTTCATCGTCATTCGCATTAATCCACGCAAAGATAGCGATTATTTCGCAATTCCCTCCCCCCTCCCCGCAACGGTCTCGACGGGGACTGGCCCCATCCGCCAAACAGCCGCACATCGACCAACTCCTTATGCCGCGTTCTCGCCCTCCCCGTGCGCCAAGGGCCGATATCAGCCCTTCGAGCACCACGCCCCTTCATCAAGCCACTTCATCCCTCTCCTTCCGTGCGGCAATTTGGCGAAGAACCCATAACGTGGAAGGATTACTCGCCAGTGCCTCATCGAACGAAAGTCCGGATCTCCGTCTCCGGAAGGCGGACCAGCGTTGCCAACTGGCGAAAAGTCAGTCGGAATTGATGCCGGATTGATTGCGCCAATTGAATCCGTTGATGCGTATTCAGCCGACGAGGATCGCGGGTCCCGAACATTCGCTTGCAAACATTTCCACAAACTTTCCTTGCCTCCAGATCCTCCATGCAAACGCCCCTTTCCTCCGCCATCTTCGCCAGCATCACCTCCTCCCGTTTTCGGGGGCTGGACAGGAAAACGCGAAATCGGTTGTGCGTGCCATAAATGGACTCAAACCGCGCAACATCCACATAATTGGAGGGAAGGATAATCCCGTTGCATACTAACCAATGCTCGGGAATCGACATGCTCCGTGTGTGGAGCAGCGCTCGGCGGGCACGGGCTCCAAGAGAGCCAAAGGGAACCGGCTTACAGATGGTGCCTTGGTCATCAAACAGCCAGACGGGTGTATAAAAGCCATTTCGGAAGACCATGGAACCCGTTCCCCAGCGATAATCATACGGCATCACCGGCTTCCCGTCCTTCGTGGCTTGAATAATGGAGTACACGGCAGCATTGCGCAAATAATCCACGTCATCACCAATGGAATACAATTCACAGTGAAACTTAATGTCCGCTCCGCCAGATCTGGTGGCCGCCGCATAATGGACATACTGGGTCTCGTATAATACCTTGAAACGGGAGCAATTCGCCCGAGTCCCCCAAAGAAGGAAATGAGGGTGGCTGTCCTCGATAGAAAATGAGACAACAACGACTTCCGTATTCGCGGCACAAACCCCGGCCAGATTGAACGCCGCATAATAATCCTCCTCGCGGATTATAAAATTCCGGGCATCGGCGCCGTTGGCGCAAATGTGGAAATACTCCTGCTTCATCGCTTTCTTCTCACGCCCCATGCTCCCGCCACCAGAACGATGACTTCGGATGATTCGTCCGGTTGTAAAATCGTCAATTCTCCGGAACAATCCAAGCAAAATCGCCAAATCTCGCCATTTCGCCAAACAGCCGCACATCTGCCCCCATTTCTCCTGGCCCAATAGAGGGGCAAGGTGCTCGGGGAGTCGAAATCGGCCCTTGGCGCACGAGAGGATATCCCCTGATTGCTATGCCGGAACTTGTCGTGCGGCTATTTGTAGATTTCGGCCAGCCAGGTTTCCAGTTCGAGGCCGCGGAGGCCCCGGGCGACGATGATGCCTTCCGGATCGATGAGGATGTTGTCCGGGATGGCGTGGACGCCATAGACCAGGGCGGCTTTGCTCTGCCAGTATTTCAGGTCGGACAGATGAACCCAGGGCATGTCCCAAGTTTCGATGGCTTCCTTCCAGTCGGCCGCATCCGCATCGAAGGACAGGCCGATAATCTCGAATCCTTGGACGTGATACTTCTTGTATGCGGCGGTCACATTCGGCATCTCCCGTTTGCAGGGGCCACACCAGGACGCCCAGAAATCGACAAGGACCCATCGGCCCTGACCGGCATAGTCGCTGAGCCGGTGTTCAATCCCTTGCGGGTCGGCCATCCGGAGATTCCGGAACTTCATTCCGACCAGGGGCCTGTCCTCCTGCTGCTGTTTCAGTTCTCCCAGATTTCCCTGCTGATGGGTTTGGGCCGACAGGCTGCCGGATAGGACAAGAAAGGAGAGGAGTACGACAAGTGCTTTGTGAAAGTGACGCATGAAGACTTTGGTTTACAATGATTGCTACGAAAATTATGCCCGCCTCGGAAACAAAAAAGCACTCCCCGGACGGAGAGTGCTTTCGTTAGCGCAGCACGCTGGATTAGCGGCGGTCGCGGTCGTCACGACGGTCGCGACGGTCACGGCGGTCACCACGGCCTCCACGGCGGTCGCCACGGCCACCCTCACGGCGTCCGGCGGACGGAGCCTGGGAGTTGGCGGCGAAACCGGCGTTCGGGGAGAGGTCCTGCTTGCCGTACTTCTCACCGTTGCAGATCCACACCTTGATACCCATGGTACCCATCTGGGTGCGGGCCACGGCCAGGGCGTAGTCGATGTCGGCACGGAAGGTGTGCAGCGG
>JAFXMA010000070.1 GCA_017530725.1 Bacteroidales bacterium | reverse complement strand
TTGCCCTTGTCCACGATGGTGCCCACGATCGGGTCCCACAGGACGTCCACGAGGCGGACGATGAGGAACATCAGGGCGGCCGCGCCCGGATCCAGTCCGAACACGTTCGTGTAGAAGAACAGCAGCCAGATGGAGATGGTCTGGTAGATCAGGTTCTGCGCCATGTCACCGGCGCCGAAGCCGATGCGCTGGGCCCAACTCAGTTTGTAGAAGCCTTTGGATTCGTTGTTTGCCATATCGTTTGAGGTGTTATTTCGGGTTATTGTAGTTTTTACCGAATACAAATATACGATTTCCCTGCAGAAAACAAGGCCAGAAATGGGTCAGAAATCTTCAAATCCGTTCTTTTTCCCTATTTTTGCAGGGTCGAAAACGAATGATGAGAATGAAAAGGATATGGATCTCCGTCCTGCTGGCCGCGCTGGCGGCAGGCGTCGTTTCCTGCGGGAAGGACGACCCTGCGCCCGTCACGCCGCAGAAGCCGGAAGAGAAGCCGGAAGAGAAACCGGTCACGCCGGATCCGCCGGCGACCAAAGTGGTGGATTATGACAAGTACGACCTGAAGGACCTGGCCGGGAAGGCCGGCCTCAAACTGGGCGTCTCTTTCACCTATGGGGAGTACCGGGACAATCCCAAAGTCGCGGACATCCTCAAGCGCGATTTCGCCGCCGTCACCTTCGGCAACGAAATGAAGCACGACGGCATCGTCCAGGCAGGCGGTGCCTACAACTTCTCCCGGGCCGATGCGATGGCCGGCTGGGCGAAGGCCTGCGGGAATGAATTGTTCGGCCATACGCTCGGCTGGCACAGCCAGCAGCAGCGCACATACCTGAACAACGTGATTTCACAGGCCGCCGCGAACAACAACGCCTCGTTGCTGCAGAAGAACTGGAACTTCGAGACCGGCACGCTGGACGGCTATGATGCCCATGGTTTCGAGGTCCTGCAGAGCCTGTACGACGTATTCGCGGGCGATTATGCCGCCAAGGCCGTCGCCGATGGCGCCACGCTGACGGTCGATGTGGCCGTCGAGGCGGGGAAACCGTATGACGTCTCTTTCTGGGCCAAGACACTTGCCCGGGAAGGCACCGTCAAGACCACTTCCGGCGATGGCCAGGAAGCGCAGACGGACGTGACCACTGAATGGCGCAGATATACCGCTACTTTCACGATTGAATCTTTAGGCGCGTTTGCCTTCCGGCTCATGGCCGCGAAGGACGTTGTCATCGACAATATCCGCGTCCTCGGGGAAGGAGGCGGGGGAGGCCAGGAACCTTCCGGAGGCGACCTCGACGAAGTCATCGACTTCGAAGGTCTCGCCACGGGCCCGCTCAACTCGCCCGATATTTCCGTGCTGAACGGTCCCGCTTATGTGTCTGTTACGAACGAATCGGTCCACAGCGGCTCCCTGGCCCTGAAAATGGACAATTCCTCGGGGTATGCAAAGGATTCCTGGAGCATCCAGGTGATGACCAAGTCTTTCCCGGTCACGCCCGGCCGGACCTATCGGATTTCCTGGTACGGCAAGGCCAGCAAGGCGGCCGGCTTCCAGATCGACATCCGCGGAGACGGCGGTACGAAGTACTACAGCACCACGTACAATCAGTTCCCGTCGATGGGCACGGACTGGACCTACCAGAGCCTGGATTACACCGTGACATCGGGATCCGAACTTTCCATCGCTTTCTACGGCGGATTCGAGGCGGTAACCTATTACCTGGACGATATCCGGATTACCTCGGTGTCCGGAGCGGCCTCTTTGCCGCGCCGCCGCGCTGTATCCGCTTTCACGGCCAGCACCAGTCTCCGCGGCGAACTGGTGAACGATGCCGTCGGCTATGTCTATCGTGACTGGGTGTACACGATGGTCGGGCATTTCGACGTTTACGGCTGGGATGTCGTGAACGAGACTTTCTCCGACTGGCCCGTCGGCGAGTTCCGTAACGCGGGGAACACCACCGGTGAAAACGTTTTCGTCTGGGGCCGGTATTTCAAGAGCACCAAGGACTGGGTGGACAAGGCTTTCGCCTATGCCACGGACGCGCTGTCCCGCAACGGCAAGGAGGCCATTCTGTACCTGAACGACTACGACCTGGAGACGAGCCCCGAGAAGCGGCAGGCCTACTGCAACTATGTGAAGGGGAATCCGCAGGTGACCGGTGTCGGTACGCAGATGCACCTGAATATGAAGACGACGCCCGACCTCAAGGACATGGTTGTCGCCAGCCTGACGGATCTCAAGGACACCGGCCGCATCGTCCGCATCTCCGAGTTGGACATCCAATGCTCCGACCTCACCGCCCAGGCCGACTTGTACAAGTTCATCTTCCAGAAATACCTGGAGATCGTCCCGCCTGCCCAGCGCGGCGGCATCACCATCTGGGGCATCAACGACAGGGACTCCTGGGTGAAAGAGGAAAACATGCCGCTCCTGTACCAGGGGGTCAACTATGTCCGCAAACCCGCCTGGGAGGCCATCTACCTGTACCTCTGCGAACTCACGGGACAGGATCCGTACAAAGAATAAGGCCCTTCCGGGCCCTGTTCCTTCTCTTTATTTGTCTGCGGCCGACTCGTCTCCGAAGAGGAAGCGGGGGGTGTAGCCGCCGTAGTCGATCACGATTTTCTCGAAGACGATACCCGGGTCGAGGGGACGCAGGACGAGTTCCTGCCAGCCGGGCCGGGCGGGGAGGTCGGAGACGGTCTCCGATACACGGCGGGCGACGGTGGGGTAGTACACGGAATGGATGTTCCGCGGATCCTCGTTCAGGCGTTCGTTGAAGAGGTGCGTCTGCTTCGCCCCGGCCAGGTCCACTTCGTAGCGGTGCCCGGTGTTGTTGAAGGCGAGGGTCGATTTGGTGATGACATGGACCTTGACCTCCGTCACGCCTTCCGGAATGCACACTCGGTAAGTCAGTGAAGCGCCTTCCGCCGGTACCGTGTAGGGCATCAGCGCGACGCCGCTCAGGGTACGGCCCATGTACGGGATTACCGTCCAGGAGGCACCGGAGACCGCTGCGGCCTGGTTCCAGTGCTCCGCCTCGATGGCCGTGAAGCCGCGCGGATCGGCCTCGAAGGAGTAGCCGCCCGGAGTGGTCCCTTCGAGGCGTTCCACCCGCGGCAG
Organism: Bacteroidales bacterium; assembly: GCA_017530725.1. Lineage (GTDB taxonomy): Bacteria > Bacteroidota > Bacteroidia > Bacteroidales > UBA932 > Cryptobacteroides. The sequence goes on along the minus strand of JAFXMA010000070.1, from coordinate 243 downwards.
GCGGTCCGCCGGGAAGTTGTCGTTCCACATGAAATAGCCGATGTGCTTCTGCGTCATCATGTCGTCCCATTTGCCGCCGGCGATGTCCTTGTTGTATCCCTTCATCAGGGCGGCGTCACGGGCGAAGCAGCGCTCGCCCTCATCGGCCCAGGCGTTGGCGGCCGGGTCCTTGCGGCCGGCCAGGGCCAGGTTCATCGCCTGCGCGTAGTACATTTCATAGATGTTGGCGAGGGCCTGGACGGG
>JAFXMA010000069.1 GCA_017530725.1 Bacteroidales bacterium | reverse complement strand
CGCGCGGGCGGCCCACTTGTCCAGTTCCGCCTGCGGGCGGCCCAGGATCTTCGCGAGCTGGAGGATGCACCAGTCGTCATAGGCGTACTCCAGGGTGCGGGCGGCGCTTTCGTTGATGCCCACGTCGCAAGGGACATAGCCCAGCGAGTTGTAATACTCGTGGCCCAGCCGGCCGGTGGAGCTGACGGTGGGATGCACGTGCTCCGTGCCGTACCGGATGCAGTCGTAGAGTTCCTGCAGGCCTTCCTTGTTCACGCCCTTGACGACGGCGTCGGCCACGACCGAGGCGGAATTGTTGCCCACCATGCAGCCGCGGTGGCCCGGGGAGGCCCATTCCGGCAGGAATTCGTTCTCGCGGGCGACGTTGGCATAGCCGGACTGGATCTCCGCATTGACGTCGGGATAGACGAGGTTCAGCAGCGGGAACAGGGCGCGGAAGGTGTCCCAGAAGCCGGAATCGGTGTACAGGTAGCCTTTCTCGACCTTTCCGTTGTAGGGGCTGTAGTGGACCGGCTGGCCGTCCGCGTCGATTTCATACAGTTTCCGCGGGAAGAGGACGGCGCGGTACAGGCAGGAGTAGAAGGTGCGGTACTGGTCCTCGGTGCCGCCGCCGACGGCGATGCGGCCCAGGATCTCGTTCCAGCGGGCCTTCGCCTCGGCGCAGACCTCCTCGAAGGAGGCGCCTTCCACCTCGCGGAGGTTGCGGTTGGCCTGCTCCAGGGAGATGAAGGAGGAGGCCACGCGGGCGTTGACCTGCTCGCCGCGCTTGGTTGCGAACTTCACGACGGCCATCGCGTGCTCGCGGGGACGGTCCTCGGGATACTCCCGCGCTTCACCGTTGTAGATGTCGAAGGAGACGATGTCCTTGTCGAACAGGACGGTGAACCAGTTCTTGAAGTCGCCTTCCACGCCGCCGTGGTTGTTGGTGCAGTAGCCCACGACCGTGCGCTTGTCGTTCAGGACCTTCACATAGGAACCGCCGGCATAGGCGTCGATGACTACGCCGGAAGTCTCACTGTCCGGGAAGGTGAACCGCATGACAGCCGCCCGTTCGGTCGGGGTGATTTCCGTCTTGATGTCGTGGTCGGCGAGGTAAACGCTGTAATAATACGGCTTTGCGACCTCGCTGAGGTGGGAGAAGATGCTCTCACGCTCTTTCTCCTGCGGCTTCGAGGCGTCGCGAACCGGCATCAGCGAGAAGGCCGCGTAGTCGTTGATCCACGGCGAGGGCTGGTGCGTCTGCTTGAAGCCGCGGATGTGGTGGGCGTCATAGGTATAGGCCCATCCGTCCCCGTTCTTCCCCGTCTGCGGGGTCCAGAAGTTCATGCCCCAGGGGAGGGCGATGGCCGGGTAGGTGTTGCCCGTGGAGAGGGTGAAATCGGACTGGGTGCCCACGAGCGTGGAAACATAGTCGGCCGGGTCGGAGACGAGGGTTTCGCGGACCGGAGCCGTACAGGCGGCCGCCAGGACGGCCAGAAGGATCAGATATCGTTTCATCGGGGAAGGTTGTTGAGCAGTTCAAGTTTTCCGTCGTTCACCAGTTTGACGACCAGTTCGCCGAACAGGGTGTTCTGCCAGGCGAACCAGGGCCGGGTGAAATCGTTCGAATCGTCCTTGTTGAAGGATTCGTGCATGAAGCCGGTGCCGGCGTCGGTATTCAGGAGTTGGATGAGGCAGGCGCGGATTTCGTCGTCATCCCGGGCCGTGAAGGCCTTCATCATGATGGACATGGGCCAGACATTCTCGATGCCGATGTGCGGACCCCCGATGCCTTCGCCGGCCTTACCGCGGTGGAAATAGGGGTTGTTCTCGCTCCAGACGAACTTCCGCGTGTTCAGATAGACCGGGTCGTCGTACCGCTCCGGGTCCAGGTAACCGAGGGAGAGGAGGGACGGGACATTGGCGTCGTCCATCAGTTGGTGGGAGCCGAAGCCATCGACCTCATAGGCATAGATCTTTCCGAATTGGGGATGGTCCACGATGGCATATTCCTGCAGCGCCTGCTCCACCTCGGCGGCGAGGGCGGTGCACTCGGCGGCCATTTCCGGTTTGCCGTTGACCGTCGTGAGGATTTCCGCCATCTTGCGGAGCGTGGTGACGGCCATGAAGTTGGAGGGGACGAGGAACTCGAAGGTCGTGGCGTCATCGGATGGACGGAAGGACGAGGCGATGAGGCCGACTGGCTTCACCGGATTGCCGCGTCCCACCACGCATTTGGTATCCAGTTGGCGGTCGGTCTTCCGGAGGAACCAGTAACTGCCGTGGCCTTCCTTCCGCTGCTGCTCCTTGAAGGTGGCGAGGATGGTCTTGGCGGTGTCCATCCAGAGGTCGCCGAAGACGGAGGTATCCCCGGTCTTCTTCCAGTAGGCGTAGGCGAGGCGCACCGGGTAGCAGTGCGAGTCGATCTCCCACTTGCGCTCGAACACGTACGGGCCGGGTGCCGGCAGGTCTGTCTTGTCCGCCGGACCGATGGGCTCCACGTTGAAGGCATTGGCATACGGGTCGATGAGGATGCACTTGAACTGGCGGTTGATAACGCCGGCGATCATCTTTTTCAGTGCCTCGTCCTCCTGGACGTACTCCACATACGGCCATACCTGGGCGCCGGAGTCGCGGAGCCACATGGCAGGGATGTCACCGGTATAGACGTATGTGTCGGGGCGTCCGTCCCCGTCCTCGGCATAGTGGACGGTGGTGTCCAGGGTGTTCGGAAAGCATTTCCGGAACATCTCGGCAAGTTTTGGGTGCGTGATTTGCGCGGCGATAGCCTCCGTGGCGGCATCTACGGCGGGGGAGACGAAGGCGCGTTCCTCCACGGGAGGACGGTCCGTGTACAGTTTCGCTGTCTTCTCCTCCTGCGGCTTGGGTGCGCAGGCCACGAGAAGCAGCAGGGGCAGGATCAGTGCTTGTGCTTTCATGATGTGGTTGTCTTTCATTCCCATTCTACCAGGCTGCGGTCCAGCCGGATGCGCTTCGGGGTGCCGGCCTTCCCCGTAAGGGTGTAGGCGGGCAGCCGGTCCGGCGGAAAGTACTTCGAGAGAGCCGCAGCCAGGTTCGCGGCCTTCTCGTGGATGGAATTGTCCCCCGGGTCGATGAGCCGGTCGATGCTCGCTTCGATCTCCGGTCCGCCGGCACGCCGGGTGATGCTCCGGTACAGGCCCAGAAGTTCGTTCCGGTATGCCGGAAGATCCCCGAAACGGATTCCTTCCGGATGGCGGAGAAACAGCAGGAACACCGTCTTCACGAGCGGCCGCAGGCGGATTTCCGTGTCGAACCGGTCCGGAAGGAGGATACGGCAGTCCTTCGTGATGCGGATCCTTTCCCCTTCGTCCGTTCCCTCGAGCACCTCGATCTCGGAGAGCCGTTTCCGCAGGATCGCCATGGCCTCCAGCAGCGCGGCGGCATCCATTTCGTCCACCCTTTCCGCGAGATAATCCACGGCCGGGTCCTCCAGGATCCCACCCTCCAGGCAATGCCGGAGCCATACTTTTGCTTCCCAGCCTATCATCATACGAAGATACGCATTTTTTACGTCCCTGCCTTAAAAAAGTCTGCAAGCCTTGCAGGAAATCCGACATTGCAAGGCTTGCAATCGTGTCGATGCTTCCCCGGCTCTTCCCGAACTTTGCACAAAAGAGTATTTGACCATGATTCAGTTCAAGCCTTATCCTTCCATCGGGAATGCCGCGGACGCGGCGTGGATGGCGCAAGTGCGTGAAAATGTCGAGAGCGGGACCCTGTTCGCCGTGCAGGAGCAGGTTGACGGGGCGAACGTCTCCTTCCTGTGTGACGATCTGGAGATCCGGATGGCCCGGCGGACGGCCATCCTGGATCCGCTGGAGCCTTTCTTCGGCTATCAGCAGGTGCTCGAGCGGTACTCTGGGCATATCTATCACATCTACAACCGTCTCCGGCTGTCGTATCCGGAGATGACTTCCATCGCGGTCTATGGGGAACTGTTCGGCGGATATTATCCGCATCCGGACGTGGTGCCGGACCCGCAGGGCTGGCCCGTGAAGAAGGGCATCCGGTATGCTCCCGGGCACGATTTCTATGCCTTCGACATCTATGTCTTCACGGGTGAGGACGGTTTCTTCCTGCCGGTGATGGAAGCGAATGCGCTCTTCTCGGACGCCGGTCTCCTCTACGCCTGGAACCGCTTCGTCGGTCGGTTGGACGACTGCCTGGACTATCCTCCGTCCTTTCCGACCGCCATCCCCGGCGAACTCGGCCTCCCTCCCCTCGAAGACAACCTCTGCGAAGGCATCGTCATCAAGCCTCTCGCCCCCATTTCCCTCCCCGACGGCTCCCGCGTCGTAATCAAAAAGAAAAACCCCGCATTCGGAAATGCAGGGTAGTGAAAGGGAACCTATGACTACTGCCACTGAATCGTCCCGGCACCGACAAGGGTGTCGTGGGTGATGCGGAAGTCGGAGACTTTCCGGGAGCCGACGCGGGCGGTGGTGCCCTTGGCGGGCTTGGCCTTTGCTGACTTGACAACGGTCAGGGTCTTGCCGGCGGGAAGGTCGATTTCCACACGGTCGAAGACCGGCAGGGTGAGCGTGTAGGACGGGTCGCCCGGGCAGTCGGGGTAGAATCCCATCATCGAGAACACGGCCCAGGCCGACATCGTGCCGGTGTCATCATTGCCGGGAATGCCGTTCGACGCATTGCGATAGTGCCTGGCCAGAAGGTCGTGGACCGTGCTCCAGGTGCGCCAGGCTTCACCCTTGACGCGGCTGTACAGGTAAGGATAGGCGATGTCCGGCTCGTTGGCGGGATCGAACAGTCCTTCCTGGAACACCCGGTTCAGGCTCTTGACAAAGGCTTTGGAGCCACCGGCCAGTTTGATGAGTCCGTCCACATCATGGGGCACGTAGAACGTGTAGTTCCAGGCGCTTCCCTCGTGGAAGCCGGGGACGGGTTCGAAATTCTCGCCCTGGCGCGGGTTGAACGGAGTAAGGAACGTCCCGTCCTTCTGCAGCGGACGCAGGCAGCCATATTCGGGAGACCAGTAGTGCTTGTAACCCAGCGAGCGCTGGCGGTACTTGGCGGCGTCTCCGGGGTGCCCCAGGGCCGTGGCCAGGCGGGCGAGAGCGGCGTCGGCCATGTAGTACTCCAGGGCATGGGACACGGAGTTGTCGCCGGAGAAGTCCTGCGCGAACCAGCCCAGCGGGATGTAGCCCCGGTCGTTGTACGGGTCCGCATCCGGCCGCATCCGGTTCTTCGCCCCCGGCGTCTCGGCGGACTTCAGGAACGCCTCATAGGCGGTGGCGATGTCAAAGTCCGTCAGGCCCTTGAGGTACGTGTCCGTGAGCATCGGGATGGCCGGGTCGCCTTCCATCGTGAAGGTCTCGCGGCCGTAGAGTTCCCATTTCGGCATCCAGCCCCACTCGCGGTACATGTTCACCACGGAACGGGCCATGTCGATCTGTTTCTCGGGATACACCAGCGTCAGGAGTTGGTGCAGGTTCCGGCAGGTGTCCCACAGGGAGAACACCGTGTAGCGGTGCTGCCCCTCGGGGACGCGGCCCACGCCGCGGGCGCGCATCCTCAGTTGCGCCTGTCCGTTGCGCCCGGTCGCGACCCGGTTGATGTTCACGGCCTCCGGGTTGCCGAACTCCATCAGCGGGTATTCCCCGTTCACATCCTCCAGGATGTTCGGATGGATGAGGGTATGGTACAGGGCGGTGTAGAAGACGGTCTTCTGCTCTTCGGTACCGCCGGTCACGCGGATCCTGCCCAACTGTTCCCGCCAGGCCTGTTCCGCCGAGCCCTGTACGGCCGCGAAGTCGAAACCCTTTTGTTCGGCCTCCAGGTTTTCGCGGGCATTGTCGATGCTGACGAAGGACACCCCCACCTGGACCATCACCTGCTCGCCCTCGGCAAGGTTCTCGTAGCGGAACCAGTAACCGATGTCGTCGCCGGACAGTTCCCGTGCGTAGGCCTCATACAACTTGTAGCGGCCAGCATCGGAATCCCAGGCGGACTCGGCGGTCATCGGGCGCTGTTTCTTCCAGTAGCCGCACCTGTCGGGCGCCTTGTTCACCCGGAGGACGAAGTACATCGGGAACACCGCGTTCCGGTTGTAGCAGAACGTGCCCATCAACTTGGAACCCTCGATTTCCGTGTCCGAGACGCGGCGGACGGTGGCGCCCGACTCATTGGTCAGGCCTTCGCCCAGGTTCACGAGGATGTTGCCCGCGCCGCCCGGGAACGTGTACCGCTCCAGCGACGTGCGCGTGGTGGCCGTCGCTTCCGTAAGGATTCCGGTCAGGAGCCGGACGGCGTAGTAGCCGGGATGGGCCTGTTCATCTGTGTATTCGCTTCCGTACGTGTGATAATCCACCTCCAAGGGCCCTGTCGTAGGCATCGTGAGGACCGAACCGAGTTCCGGGCAGCCGACGCCGGAGAGGTTCACGTGGGCATAGCCCGTGAAATAGACGTTTTCCTGGACATAGGGCGTGGACCACCAGCGGCTGTCCTTGTCCCAGGTGTTCAGGCGGGAGCCCATCACGTTGAAGGGCGTGACGCTCATCAGCCCGTTCGGTGTCACGGCACCGGGGTTGCACGCCCCGAAGTTGGTCGTGCCGATGAAAGGGTTCACATATTCGGTCTGGGCCGCCAGCGGCAGGGCGGCCAGCAGGAGGGCGGCCAGGGTGAGTCTAATACGCATAAAGGATGGCTTTTTCGGTTTTACGGGCCCGGACGGGCACGAGGGTGAAGGCAAAGGTCCGGTCGTCGGTGGACCAGACGGTACGGGAAGGCTCCGGCATGGAGCCCCAACTGTCATAGCCGCCTACGCCGGTGGCGGCGCCGTCGATGCAGATTTCGGTGAAATCGCGGTCCGGAACGTCGCAAAGGTGGGTCTGGTGCCGCCTGTGAGCGTTCGCGGCCTCTTCCTCGTCATGGACGGGCGGGGTGTCGAAGTTGTTCCACTGGAACGGCTGGCCGGACTCTTCGCTGTCCAGGTCCTCCACGCTGTGCCGGAGGGCGTTGAACTCGAAGAGACTGTCTGCAACTACCGTGAGTTGCCGCGTGGAAAGCCACTCGGTTTCCGTGTGATGGCCGGTCTCCTGCGGCCGGACATAAGGATAGAACTCATCGGAAGCCTTCGCCGCATAGACGGACTTGAAAGTGCCGGAGTTGCGGTCGCAGTAGTTCTCCATCGGGCCGCGTCCGAAGTATTGGAAATCATTGTCCTTCACCCGGAAACGGAAGCCGATGCGGGGGATGTCCACCGGCTTCTTGCCGGCGCCCCGGAACGTGGCGGAAATCTTGAGGGAACCGCCGGGGAGGAGGGTGTAATCCACGGTCATCGAGCAGCCGGTCGGAAGGGCATAGGTCACCCGAAGCGTGCCCTCTTCCTCGGAAACGGAGGCCTGGAAGGTCTGGGACGCCTCTTTCCAGGCATGGGCCCGATAGGGCTGGTTGTTGCCGTAGTCGTTGTCGGTGGGACCGCGCCAGAAATTCGGGCGGAGGCCGAACTCCGGATCGAACAGGTTGGTCCCCCGGTAGGTGCAGCGCTGGACGATGCCGAGCGCCTTGTCGAAGACCAGTCTGCCCCGTCCTGACGACAGGCGGATCTCGGTCTCATTTTCTTTCACATCCGCGTGCCTGCGGGACTTGAAGGCCTTCTTTTCGCCGGTGTCCTTGACCAGGACTTCGTCTGCCGCGACGATTGTCCCTTTCGGAAGCAGTGGCAGCGCGCGGGCGGTTTCCGTTTCGAAGAAGATCCGGTATTCGCCCTCGGGACGCATTTTCCGCTCCGGAAGTTTCAGGACGAACTCCTCGGACTGGCGGGCGGGCGTGGAGAAAGTGCATTTCCCTTTTTTCACCGGCTTGCCGTCCCGTTCCAGCCGCCAGCGGACCACGTAGTCTTTCAGGTCTTTGAAATAGAAGCGGTTCTGGATGGAGAACCGGCCTTCCTCCAGAGCGACACCCGTAATGGCGATATCCTGATAGACATGCTTTACCTCGAAGTAGCCCGGGTGCGGGTTGCGGTCCGGATTGACCAGGCCGTTGCACAGGAAGTTCGCATCGGAAGGGGCGTCCACGCCATAGTCACCGCCGTAGGTCCATCCCTTTTCCGGGTCGTACAGACCCTGGTCCACCCAGTCCCAGATGAAACCGCCCTGCAGGTGCGTATGGGCGTAGATCTGTGCCCACTGGAGGTCGAGGGAGCCGGTGGAGTTACCCATCGCATGGGCATATTCGGACGGAACGACCGGCCGGCCGCTCTCCCGTTCGCCCATCCGCGCGAACCATTCGGCTCCGGGGTACTGCGGGACGAGCATGTCGGTGTTCCATTCCCGCTCGGCGCGCTCGTAGCATACGGGGCGGTTCTGGCCGTCCCTTTCCAGGGCTTTCAGCACGCGGTAGGCCTCGTAAAAGTTCGCTCCGTTACCGGCCTCGTTGCCGAGGGAGAGGATGGTCACGCAGGGATAACTCGCCGTACGGTAGTACATGTTCAGGATGCGGTCGATGTGCTTGGACTGCCAGGCGGTGTTGTTGCCGAGCGTCCGGTCCAGCCGGTAACCCATTCCGTGGGACTCGATGTTCGCTTCGTCGTAAACGTAGAAGCCGAGGCTGTCGCACAGTTCATAGAACTCGCGGGGCTGGGGATAGTGGCAGGTGCGGATGGCGTTGATGTTCGCCATCTTCATCAGTTTCAGGTCCTCCAGGATGTTCTCCCGGGTCTGGTAATGGCCCGTGTAGGGATTGTGCTCGTGCATGTTCACCCCCTTGAACTTGACGGGCTGCCCGTTGATGAGGAGCGCCTTCACGTCGCGTTCCCCGTCCTTGACGGTTGCGATCTCGATTCGGCGGAAACCCACGTGGAAGCGGGTGTATTCCCCATTGACCTTCAGGAGGAGGGTGTACAGTTCCGGCGTTTCGGCCGTCCAGGTACGCACGTCCGGGATCGTGTCGGTCACGGTGACCAACTCGCCCCGGAAGTCGTAGATGGCGTCGGCGACGGTCTCGCCGTTGCTGTCGATCAGTTCATAGAACACGTCGGACTTGCCTTCCGACCGCATCTTCAACTGGAAGACACCCCGGGTGAGGGTGGGGTCGAGGGTGGAAACGACGCTGAAGTCGAAGCGGGCCGACGTCTTCTCGCTGGACAGGTACACGTCCCTTTCGATGCCGCTGATGCGCCAGAAGTCCTGGCATTCCAGCCAGGAGCCGGTGGAATAGCGATACACCTTGATCGTCAGATCATTGTCCCCGTCCTTCACGGCCTGGGTGACATCGAACCGGGCGAGGCTCTTGGAGTCCTCGCTGTAGCCGATTTCCTTCCCGTTCACATACACATACGTGCCGGACTTGATGCCGGCGAGGTTCAGGTACACGGTCCGGCCCTTCCATCCTTCCGGGACGGTGAAAGTCCGGTGATAGAGGGCGGCGGGGAAGACATCCGGCAGTGTTGGAGGCTGCGGATCCCTGGGGGCGAACTCATAAGGGATATTCACGTAGATAGGCACGCCATACCCCTGTACCTCCCAGTTCCCGGGCACCTGGATCTTGTCCCATCCGATGCCCGTAGTGTCATTCTGAGCGGAGCGGAAGAATCTCTCCATCTCATGGTAGTCGTCAAAATACTTGAACTCCCACACCCCGTTCAGATCCGCATAGTTCTCGCTCTCGCGGAAGCCCTTGGACAGGGCGTCGGCGCGATCCGCGAACCAGACGGCCTCGGTCCGCCGCGTCTCGGCATTCACGGAGGTGATGTTCATGTCCTGCCAGTAGGGCAGGCTCTGGGCCCATAAGGCGGCCGGGAGGAAGAGGGCAGGCAGAATCGACAGTCTTCTCATGGTCAGTAGGTAATCTTTTCGCTTAAACGGATATCCTCCGAGGAGGCGCCCACCTGGAGGATGAAGTCGCCGTGCTCGATGACGGTATCTCCCGCCGCATTCACGAGGGAGAAGGCGTCGGGGCCGAGTTCCAGGGTGACGGGTACGGTTTCGCCGGCCTTGACGGCCACGCGGTCGAACGCGCGGAGTTGCTTCCGCGGCCGGACGGTGGAGGCGAGCGGGTCCACGACGTACAACTGGACCACTTCTTCCCCGTCCCGGGAGCCGGTATTCTTCACATTGACCGTCACTTCCACATGGGGGACACGGCCGGAAACCGTCAGGTCGGAATATGCGAAGGTGGTGTAACTCAGGCCGTAACCGAAGGGATAGAGCGGATCGGCGGACATTTCCACATAGTCGTGTCCGCGGGGGTTCTTCTTGTTGTAATATACCGGGAGTTGGCCTACGTTCCGCGGAACGCTCACGGGGAGACGGCCGGCGGGGTTGTAGTCGCCGAAGAGGACATCGGCCAGGGCCGTGCCGCCTTCGCCGCCCGGGTACCACATGGTCAGGAGGGCATCGGCCTTCTCCGCCGCCCATTGCTTGTCCAGCGGGCGGCCTTCCACATAGACCACGACGACCGGTTTCCCGACGGAACGCACCGCCTTCAGGAGTTCGTTCTGCAGGCCCAGGAGTTCCAGCGAGGCGCGGTCGAAGCCCTCGCCGGCTTCCATGTCGGAAACGGAGTCCTCGTCCACGACAGCGGCGCCGGTATCGATGTATTTCGTTTTGAAATCTCGGGCGGAGGAACCGCCCACCACGACGACGGCGACATCGGACAGCATCGTGGCGATGAGGGCCTGCGCGATGGAGGAACGGTCGGTGTCGCGGATGGCACAGCCTTTTACATAGCGGACGTCGATCCCCTTGGCCTCGAGGCCTTCCCGCATCGTGACCACATGGTCTTCCGCCTGCGGGGCGGTGTAGTCGCCCAACTGGTTGTACTGGTTGTCGGCATTCGGGCCGATGAGGGCGACGGTCATGTCCTTGGACAGCGGCAGGACGCCGTCGTTCTTCAGCAGGACGATGCCTTCCCGGGCGGCCTGGGCGGCCACTTCGACGTGTTCCGGCGTCCGGACGAGGCCCGCGGCGGCGGTCTCATCGACATACGGATGGTCGAACAGGCCGGCTTCGAACTTGCGGACCAGGACGCGTTTCACCGCCCGGTCCAGGACGGCCTTGCTGACCCGGCCCTTTTCCACGGATTCCTTGAGTTGTGCATAGCAGTGTGCGCCCAGGTCCACGTCCACGCCGGCGTTCAGGGCCAATTCGCCCGCTTCCTGGCGGGACGAGGCCACGTGGTGGCTGGTCTGGAGCCCGTCGATGCTCTCCAGGTCACTGACGACGAAACCGTCGAAGCCCCATTCGTCCCGCAGGACGCCGGTCAGGAGATCCTGGTTGCAGGTGGTGGGAACGCCGTCCAGGGAGTTGTATGACGTCATGACGGACAAGGCGCCCGCGTCGATGGCGGCCTTGAAGGTCGGGAGCACGTTCTCCCTGAGGTCCCGTATGCCGATGATGGAAGGGTTGCCGTTATGCCCGCCCTCGGGGACGCCGTAGGCCACGAAATGCTTCAGGGTGGAGATGACGCCCTTCGAGGAGGTGCCCCGCACCATCGCGGAGGCCATCTGCGAGGTCAGGTGCACGTCTTCGCCATAGGTCTCCTCCACACGGGACCAGCGCGGTTCGCGGGACAGGTCGATGACCGGACCGTAGCCGATGGTCGCCCCCTGCGCCTGCAGTTCCGTGCCGATGGTTTCACCCACCGATTCCACCAGTTCCGTATCCCAGGTCGATGCCAGGCCGATCGAGGTGGGGAACACGGTCGTACCGATGGCCATGTGCCCGTGCGGCGCCTCCTCGGCGAGGATGATGGGAATGCCCAGCCGGGTAGAATCCATCGCATAGCGCTGCAGGGCGTTGTACGCCTTCGCCGCCAGCACGGGATCCAGTCCCGTCTCCAGCGTCTTCTTCGTCCACGGATCGGCACGGAAAACGGCCCAGAGCATGCCGCCATGCTGGTTCTGGATGAAATCGCGGTAGGCGTCCGAGATGGTCACGCTGTCCGCGGCCACCTTGTCGTACATGGGCCATCCCAGCGGGCAGAGGAGTTGCCCCAGTTTCTCTTCGACGGTCATCCGCTTGAGCAGGTCGTCTGCCCGCTCTCCGGCGGAGCGGCTCGCATCCTTGTACAGCGGGGTACTGTCCTTGCATCCGGCAAGGACGAGAGCCAGGGTTAAAGCAAAAAACAACCGTTTCATCGTTTCGTTCTAGATGAACACAAAGATAGTGAAAAATGCCGGCTTTCCCCGGTCCGTCCATCGGGTTTCTTCCATTCGGCGGCGGCAGGGCCGGCTTTCAAATAGTTTTTTCGTATCTTTGTACAGTTAACCGAGTATAACCATGCCGAAAAGAAGAAAGGAACGCGGCGGTCACGTCGCCAGGGCGGAAAAAAGGAAGAAGAAGGTCCGGATCGTTCCCGAGTTTGTGGGAACGGCGATGATGTCCCGCGAGGGATTCGTGTTCGTCCGGATCGAAGGACAGGAAGAAGACGTCTTCGTCAAGGCGTCCAAGACGCGGGGCGCCCTCCACGGGGATACCGTGCGGGTGGCCGTCACCCAGGAACGGGAAGGCAACGTCCGGCGCCGCAGCGGTGAGATCATCGCCATCCTCGAACGCTCGAAGAAGCCTTTCGTGGGCATCCTCCATGTCGTCGGGAAACAGGCCTGGGTGCTGATGTCCTCCAAGACCATGCCCTATGACATCTCCGTGCCTGTTCCCGAAGGGGGCAAGCGGGGGATGAAGGTCGCGGCCGTCGTGGACGAGTGGCCGCGCGGGGAAACCGGGCCCGTCGGCCATGTCGTGGACATCCTCGGCATGCCGGGCGAGAACGACACCGAAATGCACGCCATCCTGGCGGAATTCGGTCTCCCTTACCGGTTCGAAAAGGCCGTGGAGAACGCTGCGGACCTGATTTCCGACGAAATCACCGACAAGGACCGCGCAGGCCGCAAGGATTTCCGGAAGGTTCTTACCTTCACCATCGACCCGGCCGACGCCAAGGACTATGACGATGCCCTGTCCTTCCGGAAACTGGACAACGGCAACTATGAGGTGGGCGTCCATATCGCCGATGTCTCCTACTACGTGAAGCCCGGAACCCCGGTGGATGCCGAGGCCCAGGCCCGCGGCACATCGGTCTATCTCGTGGACCGCACCGTGCCCATGCTCCCGGAAAAACTTTCCAACAAACTGTGCTCCCTGCGCCCCAACGAGGAGAAACTCACCTTCTCCGCCGTCTTCGAGATCACGCCGCTGGGCAAGGTCATCAACCCCTGGTTCGGCCGCACGGAGATCATCTCCGACTACCGGTTCTCCTATGAACTGGCCCAGGCTATCATCGACGCCGGGGAAGCCGCGATGAAGCAGTCTTTCGGCGAAGGCTCCGAATGCGGCATCGTCCCGGATGAGGTGAAGGAAGCCGTCCTCACGCTCAACAAACTCGCCCTCAAGTTCCGGAAGAAGCGCTTTGCCAACGGTGCCGTGAGTTTCGACCGGCCCGAGATGAAGGTCGATATCGATGAGAACGGAAAACCCGTCGGCGTCCATCAGAAGTTCTCGAAGGAGGCCAACTGGCTCATCGAGGAATTCATGCTTCTGGCGAACAAGTCCGTGGCGGAGTTTGTCGCCTCGGACGGCAAGATGGGAGGAAAGGCGGTCAAGAACCCCAAGACCTTCGTGTACCGCGTCCATGACGAGCCCAATCTCGAGAAAGTGACCGGACTGCGCGAGTTCGCCGGCAACCTGGGCTACAAGATGGGCCCGATCGGCAGTGGCAAGGACATCGCCCTGTCGCTGAACAGCCTCCTCACCGACGCCAGGGAGAAGCCGGAGTTGGGCGCCATCCAGATCCTCGCCCTCCGCGCGATGGCCAAGGCCTGCTACAGCACCGACAACATCGGTCACTATGGCCTTGCCTTCAAGTTCTATACGCATTTCACTTCCCCTATCCGCCGCTATCCGGACCTGATGGTGCACCGCCTCCTGTCGATGTACCTCCGCGGGGCGGACTCCCAGTCGATGGACTACTACACCGCCCAGTGCAAGCACGCCTCCGAACGCGAAGTCATCGCCGCCGAGGCTGAGCGCGAGAGCGTCAAGTACAAACTCGTGGAATTCATGGAGGACAAGGTCGGACAGGAGTTCGACGGTCACGTGTCCGGCGTCACCCAGTGGGGAATCTACGTGGAGATCGAGCCCACCAAGATCGAAGGCATGATCCCTTACCGGACTATCCGGTCGGACTTCTACGACTTCGACGAGGACCATTACCGCGCCGTCGGCCGGCGCAAGCACGGCGTCATCAAACTCGGCGACCCGCTCCGCATCCGCGTGAAGGGTACCAACCTGGAGCAGAAACTCCTGGACTACGAACTGGTAGAGCCGGAAATGGAGAACGTGCCCGCCCCTTCGGAGGACGATTACATCGAATCGCTCGTCGATGCGCCGATGCCGCCCCGCCCCCGCAAGCCCGCCAAGACGCCCCGGAAGGGCGCCTTGAAAGCCGAGCGGGAAAGATTGAAAAAGGGCCGGAAATAAATCCTATTTGAAAGCGTTTTCGCTCAGACCGGAGCCGGCGAGGCCCAGGTCGGCGAAGAAGGCGGGTACGGGACGGCCCAGGAGGGTGTCCACGTACAGTTTCGCGATGTACTGCGACAGCATGAAGCCGTGTCCGCGCATGCCGACGAACAGGCCGGCGGCCGGGTCGATGATGTAGCGGGGTTCGGTGTAGTAGCCGCACCAGGTGGCCTGGAGGCTCATGCCACGCAGTTGCGGGATCCACTCCGTGAACACTTCCGTCGCAATCTCCAGGAACGCCTGCGTATTGACCTTCAGGTTCTTGCCGGCTTCCGCCGCGTCGGTGGCGGGGGAGGCGCAGCCGATGATCTGGCCGGTGGCGGCGAGTTGCTGCCCATAGACGGCGGAGAAGCCCTTGTAGTGGCGGCGGTCGATGAGCATGTCCAGCGAGTCGCCGTCCTTGCCGATGAGCGGCAGCCGCTTCGTGATGAAGGCCTGGTGACGGACCGGGAAGAGACCGGTGTCGATGCCCAGCATCCGGGCGAACTTCTCCGCACCGGCGCCGAGGGCGTTCACGAAGACGGATGTCCTGAACTTGCGGTAACGTCCGTCGGCCGTCCGGACCGTAATCAGGTAGGTTTCACCCGTCTTAGCCACATCGATCAGTTCCGTATCCTCCATCACGCAGCCGCCGAGGCCGATGCCGATCTGCCGCACCGTGTCGATGGTCTTGCCCGGGCT
The DNA here is from genome assembly GCA_017530725.1 of Bacteroidales bacterium. Taxonomy (GTDB): domain Bacteria; phylum Bacteroidota; class Bacteroidia; order Bacteroidales; family UBA932; genus Cryptobacteroides. The sequence goes on along the minus strand of JAFXMA010000069.1, from coordinate 4,018 downwards.
GGCCTGCCAGCAGTCGTTGGAAATGAGGGCGTGCGAGTAGATGTCCAGGTTCGGATTGATGTACGGGGAAATCTCGCGGGCGAAGTCCTTCCGGTCAATCATGTACGCGTCGGACCAGGCACGGGAGGCGTCCAGGCTCTTGTAGGTGGCTTCGTCATGGACGAAGTTCACGTACCGCGTCATCTTGAAGTCGATGTCGTGGGCGGCATGGAGTTCCCTGAAAATCTGCAGGTTGCCGTTGGCGATTTCCGCGAGGGCGGGGACGGAGAAGGCAGGGCGGCCGCCGGCGATGCACCGCCAGGAACTGCCGTGTTCCTTGTTCACGAGGACCGGCTTCAGGCCTGCTTCCGCGAAGTAGCGGAACAGGGCGGTGCCGGCCATGCCGCCGCCGGCGACGAAGGCACCGACTTCCACGGCCTGTTCATCCGAGAACTGCGGGGAAGTCACGAGCCGATGCCCGCCGCTGAGGTTGCAGACGTTGCCGATCTCCACGAGGTTCGCCATCGGCCCGCGGGGCGTGAATTCGCCCGTGACCTCGATGCCGTGGGCACGGAGGACCTGTTTTGCGCGGGGGAGGCAGCGGGAGCCGCGGCACGGGCCCATGCCCAGCCGGGTGACGTGCTTGAGTTCCTGCGCGGTAATGCTCTTGCGGCCCTTGAGGGCCTCCAGGAGGTCTTCCAGCGTCACATCCTCGCAGTGGCAGACGAACGTCTTGTCCGCGTCGGACCGGTCGGGTTCGAGCACCAGCGGCTCGGGATAGTCCTCCTTCAGGATGAAGCCATGGGCATCCGTCAGTTCGCCGTCGATGGAGACGGCCTTCACCACGGCGATGTGCGTCTTGCCGGGTTTCCGGATGATGCGCTCGATCACGCCTTCGCCCACGATCTGGCCGTCGTCATCGACCAGGAATACGTCCTTGGCACCCTCCGGAAGGTTGAATTCAAGCGGGAGGAATACCTGGTTCCTGTCGGGCCGGTAGCCGAAGATGGCCAGGCCAGGGCAGCCTGCGACGCATTCCATGCAACCGATGCACTTGTCATAGTCGATGACCGGCGTCACGGACGTGGAACTCTTGGTAATCGCGCCTTGCTTGCAGGCGAAGGAGCAAGGGTTGCAGGCAAAGCCGTACAGGCAGTCCGCGATGACGAAACCCTTGGCCGCCATCCGCTCGGGGGAGGGCTTGGCGGGTTTCTCCAGTACGCGGACGGGCCGCTGCTGGGAGTCGATATATTCCTTGGAGATGGTCAGGTAGGCGTTGTAATCGACCCGCTTCCCGAAATCCATCATCACTTCGTAGGCACACTGGCGGCCGCGGAGGACGGCGGAAGTCCCTTCGCCGATCCGGACGGCGTCGCCCACGCCGTGGCAGGCGCGTCCGAACACCTCGGCCCCCTTGCGGAGGAGTTGGTTGTCCGGCAGCAGGCCCGTGCAGATGTTGATGCAGTCGATCCCGTCGATGCGGACTTCGGTTCCGGGGATGGGCCGGAAGTTCTCGCACTTGGCGATGACGGCGCCCACGATGCCGCTGCGGTCCTCGTTCGGAATGGCTTCCACAAGGGTGTAGGAGGTCAGGATGGGGATGCCCAGCCGGCGGACGCGGTTCGCCTGGACCGGGAAACCGCCCTCGTGGGGCATCGCCTCGATGATGGCCTTGACCTTGGCCCCGGCCTGCATCGCCTGGTAGGAGGTGAGATAGCCGATGTTGCCGGCACCCACGGTAAGGATGCTCTTGCCGAGGAGGGTGAACTCCGTGTTCATCATCCGCTGCACGACGGCGGCGGTATAGACGCCGGGCAGGTCGTCGTTCTTGAAGGCCGGCATGAAGGGGAGGGCCCCGGCGGCCACCACGAGTTGGTCCGCATCGACATAGAAGATTTCCTGCGTGGCCACGTTCTTGACGGCGAGGCGCTTTCCTTCCAGGATGTCCCACACGACGCTGTCCAGGAGAATGCCTTCCCGGGAGTCTCCGGCGAGGGTTTCGGCGATGTCGAAGCCGCGCATGCCGCCGAACTTCCGCTCCTTCTCGAAGAAGAAGAACTGGTGCGTCTGCATCCGGAACTGTCCGCCGATGGAACTGTTGTTGTCGATCACGAGATTGTCCACCCCGGCTTTCCGGAGTTCCTCGCGCACGGCGAGTCCGGCCGGGCCCGCGCCGATGATGGCGACCGTGGTCTTGTACACCTTCTTCGGGGCCTCGTCGGCCGCGGCCTTCACCTCGGCGAAACTCTCGGTGCCGGCGCGGTGCACTTCCTTCACGCCGTCCACCTTGGTGATGCAGATGCGGCGGATGTGGCCGTCCACGACCATCTCGCAGGCGCCGCACTTGCCGATGCCGCACTCCATCGTGCGGTTGCGGTCTTTCAGGCTGTGGTGATGGACCGGATAGCCGGCCTGGTGCAAGGCGGCGGCGATGGTCTGTCCTTTCTGTCCGGTGACGGAATGTCCTTCAAAGATAAACGAGTGCAGGTCCTCTTTCGGAATGTCGAGGATGGGATGCTCCGTGATTCTGTACATCTGAATGGAATTATGCGGTTGTCGGTTCTTTGCAAAAAGCGTATAAAGATAACAAATCCTAACGAAATAATACGCTTTTCCGTCAAATAATAATGTTCCCTCAAACGAAGACCTCCCGCAGTACGGCGAGCGACCGGACGTTGATGGCCGATTCCGTGTGGTATTCGAGGTAGCGGAGAAGGTCCTCGCACAGGGCGTTGCGGTCCTCGCCGCGGAGGGGGATGAGCATTGACTCGGAGAAATCCGACGAGAGAAAGGGTTTCATCTGGCTGAGGTGCTTTTCCGCGAAGGGGGCGATGTCATCGAAGGTGGGGCTGAAGCCCAGGGCACCGGCGAATTCCAGCAGGAAACGGATGTGGAAGTTGGAAAAATCGGCCTGCAGGCCATCCAGGGTGAGGATGCTGCGGACGCACCAGGGGAAGAGTCCTTCCTCTGCCTGGCCGTCCTTGACGGTGCGCAGGAGCACTTCCGACAGGAAGAGGCTCATCGTATTCTTATAGAGGTTGTTCCGGATTCCGTTCAGGGGATCCTTCGCATGGAGGTTCCGGGCACTCCAGAGGGTGGACTTCGGGTTCGGGACGATGTCCATCTCCAGGATGTTCAGCGGCAGCAGGAGGGCCATGCCGGCCTTCTTGCCCACATGGACCAGGAAACCGCGGCGCCCATACGGTTCCGAGAGCGTATGGACGACGACGGAGTTCTCGCCGAACTTCGTGTATCCCAGGACGATCGCCTCGATGTTCTCCGTCATCGGCCCTTCAGGTAGTCGGCCATGGCCCGGAGGGCCTTGCCACGGTGGGAAATGGCGTTTTTCTGCTCTTCCGTAATTTCGGCGGCGGTGATGTCATAGCCGTCCGGGATGAAGACGGGGTCGTAGCCGAAGCCGCCCTTGCCGGCCTTCTGGCGGGCGATCTGCCCTTCCATGATGCCGTCGAAGAAATGCTTTTCCCCGTTCAGGATCAGGGTGACGGATGTGCGGAAGCGCGCCCGGCGGGTGGCGTGCGGGGTGTTGAATCCGTACTCCCGGGCGACGGAGGCCTCCCGCTCGCGGCAGGCCATCTCCCGGAGGAGGCGGGCGATGTTGTCGGCCGGGTTCTTCTGCGGGCCGCCGTAGCGGGCGGTGTGGACGCCGGGCTCCCCGGCCAGGATCTCGACTTCCAGGCCTGTGTCGTCAGCAAAGCAGTCCAGGCCGGTTTTATCATAGATGTATTGGGCTTTCTGCAGGGAATTGGCCCTGAGGGTATCGCCCGTTTCGGGTATATCTTCGGGAATGCCGGCTTCGGCCGGGGTGACAATCTCGAACCCTTCTCCGAGGATCTCGCTCGCCTCGCGCAGCTTGCCGGGATTGCCGGTCGCAAAAACGATCTTCATAAACAGTTGCAATTAACGCCGCAAAGATACTCCATTTTTTCGTAACTTTGCCCCGATGGCACGCCGTTTGTGCGATGGCGTCCCTGGAACAGATTGCATATGAAAAGATCGAGATATTTCCTTGCGGCCCTCG
>JAFXMA010000068.1 GCA_017530725.1 Bacteroidales bacterium | reverse complement strand
GTCCTCCGCCATCTTTTCCCAGTTGTAGGTCGGGAAACCCCAGTTCTGGCCGTCCACCGCGAAGGCATCCGGCGGGGCGCCGGCCTGGCTGTCCAGGTGGAACAGGTCGGGGTGCTGCCAGGCGTCCACGCTCTGGCGGCTCACGCCGATGGGAAGGTCGCCCTTCAAGGCGACGCCCCGCTTGTGCGCATAAGCCACCGCCTCATGCAACTGGGCATCCAGCAGGAACTGCAGCCAGCAATAGAAGTTCACTTCGTCCACATGGGCCGCGGCAAAGGCATCGACCTTGCGGACCCGGTACTCCGCGAACTCTCCCCACTGGGAGAAGTCGCATGTGCCATGGATGTCCCGCAACACGGAGAAAGCGGCATAAGGCATGAGCCATTCCGCATTCGCCGCGACGAAATCGTGATAGGCCTGTGTAAGCATGGTCTCCTTACCCTTGGTTGCATAGACCTTCCGGAGGAGGGCGGTCTTGGCCTCGTTCACCTTTTCGTAATCGACCTGGGGCAGGGCCTCCAGTTCCGCCTTCAGGGCCTTGTACTTCGCGTCCCTGCGGACACCGGCGGCGGGCAGGTGCAGGAACTGCGGATGCAAGGCGAAGGAACTGACGGCGTTATAAGGATAGGAATCCTGCCAGGTATGGGTCATCGTGGTGTCGTTGATGGGCAGGAGTTGGATGACGCTCTGTCCGGCCTCCACGGCCCAGTCCACCAGTTTCTTGATGTCGTTGAACTCGCCCACGCCGAAACTGTCCTCCGTGCGGAGGGAGAACACGGGGACGGCGACGCCGGATCCGCGCCAGGGGCGTGTCCGGAACACGGGGGTCGCATCGGCAATCTCCAGGTGGCAGCCGGCGGCCGGAATCTCGGCGAAGAAATGGTTCGGACCTTCCTCCCACAGCACGGGCTTACGGGTAGCCGTGTCCACGATGACGAACTTGTACTCGAACGGATCCTTCACGTCCAGGGCGATGCGCCAGTACGGGAATGCTCCGTCGTCCAGGAGGTGGAACTCCTTCCAGTCGCCCAGGGGGCCGCTGCCCGCGATGGCGACGGACTCGCCGGTCCGCACTTCGGGGACGGCCACGCAGAAGGAGACGTTCTCCTTCCAGGGGGCCGCAGGACGCGGATTCCGGAAGGAAACGCCGTCCGGGCGGCGGAAGATGACGTCGCTGAACGCGGCGGCGTAGAAGGTGGAGTTCCCGGGACGGTCGATCCACCGGTTGCGGATCACGAGGTCCGTGCCGCCGGCCGGGGCGTGGTAGCGGTGCGCCCGCCATTCGCGGCGGACGGTCTTCCCTTCCTTCTCCACTTCGAAGGTGTAGGCGTCGCCGTCGCGCAGGTTGCGGCCCGTGAGTTCCTTCTGCCACATGTTGGCATAGGCCGGGTCCATCGGATACCGTTTCTTGCCGATGCGAAGCACCAGGCTTTCTCCCCAGTGGGTATGATACTGGATGGTGATGCGGATATTCATGTCGCTAACTGGTTATTGTCGTGTCATCCGGACTTCCGTCCGGCAGGAGCAAAAATAGGGAAAGGGGACGGATTTCCAAAACAAACCCTTATCTTTGCGGTACGAACTGTTCAAAAAGCACGACGAATGACACGAGGGGTAGCGACCGTTGTCAAAAATGCCGGCAGCCACTACGAATTGTCCGCCCTCCCCGAGTGGCGGATTTTCCCCGCCGTGCTCCGGGGACGCATCCGGCTGAAGGCCAGTCAGATCACCAATCCGGTGGCCGTGGGCGACCGGGTGCGGTATGAATGGGCGGACGGGGAAGAGACGGCGGTCATCACCGAGGTGCTGCCGCGGGAGAACTACGTGATCCGCCGCTCCACGAACCTGTCCCGGCAGGCGCACATCATCGCCGCCAATGTGGACATGGCCTATCTCATTGTCTCCCTGTACTTTCCGGAGGTCAAACTCCCCTTCCTGGACCGGATCCTCGTCACCTGCGGCGTGTACGGCATCCAGGCCACCGTCATCCTGTCGAAAGTGGACCTGTACCGGGAACTCGCGCCGGAACAGGTCGATGCGTTCCACGCCATCTACGAAGGGGCCGGCTACCGGGTCATCGACACTTCCGTGGTGACCGGCGAAGGCATCGACACCCTCCGGGAATCGTGCCGGGGAAAGATCAATCTGTTTTCCGGAGAATCGGGTGTCGGGAAGTCCTCCCTGATCAAGGCGCTGGACCCTGCCCTGGACCCCAAGATCGGACAGATTTCAGCGGCCCATCTGCAAGGGAAGCACACCACCTCCCTCTATGAGATGTACCCCCTTGCGTCGGGCGGCTATGTCATTGATTCTCCGGGGCTTCGCGGCTTCGGGCTGGTGGACCTGGAGAAAGAGGAAATCGGCAAGTATTTCCCCGAAATGCTCCGCGCCTCCGAAGGCTGCCGCTTCACCCCCTGCACGCACACCCATGAACCCGGCTGCGCCGTGAAGGCCGCCGTGGACGCAGGCACCATCTCCCCCGAGCGGTACGCTTCCTACCTGGGCATGCTGGAAGAAGACCGGAAATTCAGATGAATCTCCACCGGGACATCCTCCGCCTCGCCGTTCCGAGCATCCTCGCGAACATCACCGTCCCCCTGGTGGGCATGGTGGACATCGCCGTGGCCGGGCACCTGGGCGCCTCCGGCAGTCTCGGCGCCGCCGCCCTCATCGGCGGCATCTCCATCGGCACGATGCTCTTCGACATGCTGTACTGGAACTTCGGCTTCCTGCGGGGCGGCACCGGCGGCCTCACCGCCCAGGCCTATGGACGGTATCTCGCAGGCTCCAAGGAAGATTCCCTGACGGGTGTGCAGGAAGCCAAGTCCGATATAGCCGTCACGCTGAAACGGGCGCTGGGTATCGCCTTCGGTTCGGGTCTCGTCCTGGTCGCCTTGCAATGGGTCGTCGTACAGGTAGCGTTCCTGCTGGTGGAATGCTCCCCCGAGGTGCAGACCCTTGCCACCCAATACTTCTACATCCGCATCTGGGCCGCCCCAGCCACCCTTTCCCTGTTCGCCTTCAAAGGCTGGTTCATCGGGATGCAGGATACGGTCCGGCCGATGGTCTGCGACCTGCTGGTCAATGCCACGAACATCCTCCTGTCCATCGGCCTCGCCTTCGGGTACGCCGGCCTTCCGGAACTCGGTTTCGCGGGCGTCGCCTGGGGCACCCTCATCGCCCAATGGACCGGCTTCCTATACGCATCCACAGCGGTCTGGCGCAGGTACGGGACCTTCTTCCGGTCTCCCGTTGCGCACAAGAACGACGCAGACTGTACGCAAGTGGAAACGCAAGATTCCCGATGCGGACAAAAACGGCCGGAATTGTTCTCCAGTAAAGACCGCGGCTGGCGCGCATTCTTCGTGCTGAACCGCGACCTCTTCCTCCGGAGCATCTGCATGATCGCCGTGTACATCGGCTTCACGATGATTTCCGCCCGGTACGGGGACATGATGCTGGCCGTCGGGGCCATCCTGATGAAACTCCTGATGATTTTCAGTTATTTTACGGATGGTTTCGCCTATGCCGGGGAGGCGCTCACGGGCCGTTTCATCGGGGAAAGGTCCCCGGACGGCGTCCTCTCCACGGTCCGCCAGACTTTTGTCTGGAGCCTGGGCGTGACGATCCTGTTCTTCCTCGTTTACGGCGTGGGCGGCGTGCCGCTCCTGCGCCTGATGACGTCCGATGCGAGCGTCGTGGAAGCGGGCCGCGAATTCATCCCCTGGCTGCTCCTGATGCCCGTCATCGGCTGCCCCGCCTTCACCTGGGACGGCATCTTCACCGGAGCCACCGCGTCGAAGGACCTGCGTAATTCCACGGTGTGGTGCGTCGTGGGATTCTTCGGTGTCTGGTTCCTCGGCATCGGCCTTCTCCACGCCCTCCGGGGGGACGTCCCGGAAACCCTCGCCATCCATGTCCTGATGGCCGCCTACTTCACGCACCTGCTGGTCCGCGCCCTCTACCTCACCCTCCGATGGCGCAAGGCAATTCCCCTTGTCTGACGCCTGTATCGTCGCACGCCCGCACACGCGCTTGTGTTTCCGCGTAAAAAACCGTATATTTGCAGGCTATTATAGATTTTTCTTATGATGACTGCAAAAGAGATTCGACAGAAGTACCTGGAATTCTTCGCTTCCAAAGGACACACCATCGTTCCGAGTGCCCCTATGGTGATCAAGAACGACCCTACGCTGATGTTCACGAATGCGGGAATGAACCAGTTCAAGGATATCTTCCTGGGCAATGCCGCGCCCAAGTTCCCCCGTGCCACCGACAGCCAGAAGTGCCTCCGCGTGAGCGGCAAGCACAATGACCTGGAGGCGGTGGGCCATGACGGCCGCCACCACACCATGTTCGAGATGCTGGGCAACTGGAGTTTCGGGGACTATTTCAAGAACGAGGCCATCGACTGGGCCTGGGAACTGCTCACCGAAGTGTACGGGATTGACAAGACCAAACTTTATGCGACGGTCTTCGAGGGATGCCCCGAAGAAGGCACCGAACTGGACACCGAGGCGCAGCAGGCCTGGCTCCGGCACCTGCCGGCGGACCACGTCCTCACGGGCAACAAGCACGACAATTTCTGGGAAATGGGAGACACGGGCCCCTGCGGCCCCTGCTCGGAGATCCACATCGACCTCCGTCCCGACGAGGAAATCGCCAAGGTTCCCGGCCGGGAACTCGTGAACACGGACAATGACGACGTCATCGAGATCTGGAACCTCGTGTTCATGCAGTACAACCGCAAGGCCGACGGCCATCTGGAGCCGCTGCCCGCCAAGAGCATCGACACCGGCATGGGCTTCGAGCGCCTGTGCATGGTGCTCCAGGGCAAGGAAACCAACTATGACACCGACGTCTTCAGCGGACTCATCGCCAAGTTGGAAGAACTCTCCGGACACAAATACCACGAGAACGGGAAGGTGGACGTCGCGATGCGCGTCTGCGCCGACCACATCCGCGCCATCGCCTTCTCCATCGCCGACGGCCAGTTGCCGTCCAACGTGAAGGCCGGCTACGTGATCCGCCGGATCCTCCGCCGTGCCGTCCGCTACGGCTACACTTTCCTGGGCTTCAACGAGCCGTTCCTCACCCGCCTGGTTCCCCAGTTGGTGGAAGACATGGGCGAGGCCTACCCGGAACTCAAGGCCCAGCAGAAACTGGTGGAAAGCGTCATCCGTGAGGAGGAGAACGCCTTCCTGCGCACGCTGGACCGCGGTATCCGTCTCCTCGAGGACACGATGGACCGCAGCGCGGACACCAAGGTCATCTCCGGAGTCGATGCGTTCGTCCTGTACGACACCTACGGCTTCCCGATCGACCTGACCGAACTCATCGCCACCGAGAGAGGCTACACCGTGGACCTCGAAGGCTTCCAGGTGGAACTGGGCAAGCAGAAGGAGCGCGCCCGCAACGCCACCGCCAACGAGTTCGGCGACTGGGTGGAGTTCGTCTCCGGCGACGAGGTGGAGTTCCTGGGCTACGACCTCCTGGACTACGAGGGCGCCACGCTCCTGAAGCAGCGCACCGTCAAGCAGAAGAACAAGGAACTGTATCAACTCGTCTTCGACAAGACCCCGTTCTACGCCGAGATGGGCGGCCAGGTGGGCGACACCGGTTGCATCGTCTCCGCCTCCGGCGAGAAGATCGCCATCCTGAACACCGTCAAGGAGAACAACCTCACCATCCACCTCGCCGAGCGTCT
>JAFXMA010000067.1 GCA_017530725.1 Bacteroidales bacterium | reverse complement strand
AACGGGCCGGGAATGAAGCCCGTGCCGCCCTCGGCGATCGGGTTCAGCGTGTCGATCACGCGGACGCCCGTCTCCATGATCCGGTTGGGACGCGGCTTTTCCCGGTAGCCCTTGATGGCCACCTTGACCGGCCATTTCTGGGTCATCGTCACATCGACGTCCTCACCGTCGGCCCCGGTCAGGACCGCGATGACGGTGTCGATGTTGTACTGTCCGGCGGGAACGACGGACTTGACGGTGAACTCGCCCTGGAAGGAGAACGGGACCATGATCTTGTGGGGAAGCCAGCCTTCCTTGACTTCGCCCAGCCAGTCGGCGGCGACGACCTTGTCGCCCGGCTTGGCGATGGGCGTGAAATCCCAAAGTTTCTCGTGGTTCAGCGGATCGGTGTATTCGCCGCGCTTGAGGAAGACGCTCTCCATCGTGGTGAGGTCGTTCTGCAGGCCGTCATAGACGCTGGACAGAAGGCCGGGACCCAGGGTGACCTGGAGCATCCTGCCCTCGAACTCGACCTTGTCGCCGCCCCGCAGGCCGCGGGTGCTCTCGAACACCTGTACGGAAGCGTACTTCCCGTTGACCTTGATGACTTCGGCCATCATCTTGACGCCGGCGAGGTCGATGAAGCAGATCTCATTCTCCGCCACCGGCCCGTCCACCAGTACGGTCACCAGGTTCGAGACGATACCCGTAACAATACCTGTAGTTTTCATTGGCTATTGCTTTAATTAATTATCATTCAGTGTAATTGACACCCCTGTAGGTGCCGCGGACATCCTTGAGCAGACGGCGGAACACGTCCCGTCCCACTTCCTCGTCCAACTTGAGCCAGCGGGTCACGATGTGGAGTTTGGCGATGTAGGCGAGGACGGCTTCGATGTCGAAGTAGTGGAAGGTGGCGAGGCTGTCGATCTTGTCCCAGAGGATGTCGTCCAGTCCCTTCTCCCGGGCCACGAGGTCGGTGTTGGAGAGGATGGTGTCCACCTTGATCGCCTCCTCGAACTCACCGCCGGTGAAGCGGAATCCGTCGATGTCCACATCCTCCGCCTCCGGGTCCTCGCCCGTCATCAGGTCCTGGTCGGGCTCCCGCCCGAGTTGGGCGTTCAGGTAGCGGACCTTGGCGTTGCGGAGGTTCAGGTCGAACCGGAAGTATTCCCGGAGGAAGCGGTTCCGGCCCTTCAGCGCCTGGGCGTAGAAGTCCGCGTCCAGTTCCTTGTCGGAGAATCCCCTGATCAGGAAATCCACGAGGCCCTGGTCATGTTCGTCCAAGTCCCGCTTGATGTCGGAGATCACCGAGTTGAATCCCGCCTGGCCGGAATACTTGAAGTCCATGGTCAGGTAGGGGAGACTGGAGATGATATACTCGAAGTTGCTCATTATCCGAACAGGAGTTTCTTCGTCGCGGGACGGAGGTAACTGCCGATGAGTTCCTTGAACGTGTCGTCCGTGAGGCTCACGAAGTAGCCGCCCTCCTTGGGCCCGATCTTGAATCCGCCGGCGACCTTCTTGGAGAAGGTGGCTTCGACGCCCTTGCCGAGCAGTTTGCCGAGTTCGTTCTTCACGAAAGGCTCGAGTCCGGCCTTCAGGGTCTCGGGAAGGACGAGTGCGAGGTCGGCGGGTTCGTCGGCGGAGAATTTCTGCGCGACGGCGGTGATGATGCCCTTGAGGAAATCCTCGTTGGAGAGGGCTTTGTCCACGGTGCCGTCCACGACCTTCGCGATCACGAGGTTCTCGATGTCCGTGCGCGTGGCCTGGACCGACTGCTGGGCGGCCATTTTCACGTCGCCCTCGACTTTGACCTTGAAGTCCTCGGCTTCCTTGCGGGCCTTGGCGAGGATGGCCTCGGCCTCTTCCTTCGCCTGCTTTACGATGCCCTGGGCCTCGTCTTCGGCCTTCCGGAGGAGGGCTTCACCGTCCTGTTTTCCCTTGGCGAGACCCTCGTCATAGAGTTTCTGGGTAAGTTCCTGGAGTTTATCCATATCGATTGATTATAATAATGAAATCAAGTTATGCGGCAACATACAAATATAGGAAAAATATCCTTATTTGAAATAGGTACGGGGGAAAATGCGGCCTAGAAAGTGTAGGTGGTGGACATCGAGACCGTCAGGTCGGACAGTTGCGGATCGAAGCCTTTTCCGATTTCGATCGAGAGGACGAAGTTCGTGTCCATGTGGATCTTCCCGCCGATGCCGGCGCTGGCGAACAGTTTCCCGGGCGCTTCCTGGTACAGGATGGGTTCCCCGTCGGCGGGCAGCGCATTCCGCTGCTCGTGGAGACGGTATTTCCGCGTAATGGTACCTAGGTCGAAGAAGGGATTGACCCCCATGTCGATATGCCGCCCGGACAGGTTGAACTGGAGCACCTTGGCGCGGAGTTCGAAGTTGCCCCAGGCATAGCCGGGCGCCATGATGCGGTTGTAGCGGTAGCCCCGGATCGTATAGCGGCTGCCCAGCCCTTCGTATTCCTCGTACTGGTAGATGAGGTTGGAGATTTCGTTCAGGTTATACCAGGGCATCTCCCCGGCAAACTGGTGCTGGAGGCCGAGATGGTAGGCCAGCGTGATCCAACCGGAAACGAGCGGGATGAAGTGACGGAAATGGCCCACCAACTGCGCATAGTGGTAATGCCTGTGGGAAAGGTCCATGTTTCCGTTGACATACAGTTCCCCGTAGATGCCCCGGCTCGGGACCCATTCGATATCGCGGCTGTCGTAGGTGAGGCCGATGCGGCCTTCAAGATTATTCCCGCCTTCGGCCTCGTCCGCGTGGATGAGGCCGGCCGTGCGGTAAGACCGGTACAAAGTGTTCCCGTTGTCGTAATTTTTCAAGTCGAAATCCGACAAGCGGATGCTCCTGAAGACGGTTCCCGCCATCCAGTGCAGTTTCCCGCAGAGAGAGCCCTGGACAGTCGCGGCGGCGCGGAATATCTTGCGGTGGTCCGTGTAATAGGCGGTCCTTGTCTCCCGGTTCCGGTCCATTTCGGGAAAGAATGGAGCGTTGGGCCCGTTGAACCCGTAGAAATTGTTCATCGAGACGTTCCGGTAGGTGAGCGATCCCGTCACCCGGGCGCCGGAAATCAGTTTCTTGGAATCGAACAGCCCGTGCATGTACCACGATCCCTTCGTCGCCCAGGCCCCGCACACCGCGACATGATGCTGGAAATTCGGATAATCCGACCCGTCCCCATAGTAGAAGAAATCGCAGAGCGCGCCCAGATTCAGGCCGATGTCCGAATTGTAACTCACGTCCGGCAGCGGCGTGAACCCCCATCCCGTCTTCGGCTCCTCCTGCGCCCCCGCCACAAGGGCGGTCAGAACGGCGGCAAGGACGGCTGTCATCAACTTTTTCATCCGGTGTCTTTTTTCCGGACAAAGATAACCATTTCCCACCAAAAACCCACCAGGCCCCCGGAGGGCGCGTCCAGAGAGTGCTGACCCGATTTATTTGCGGAAAATGCGTATCTTTGTCTTCCCATGGCGAGTTACCTGCAGATCGAGAACATTTCCAAGTCGTACGGCCCCAAGGTGCTGTTCGAGCACATCGACTTCAATATCAACGAGGGCGACAAGGTGGCGCTCATCGCCCCGAACGGCACGGGAAAGACCTCCCTCCTGAGGATCCTCGCCGGGAAGGACAAGTCGGACAGCGGCGGGAAAATCCTGTTTCTCAAGGATATCCGGATCGCATTCCTGGAGCAGGAATACGCCTTCGACCCGGAGAAGAGCATCTTCCGGCAAATCATGGAAGGTTCCGCGGAATGGACGGACCACCTGGACCAGGAGCATCTGTGGGAATACGAACGCCGGGTGCAGCGGCTCCTCACGCAGTTCTCCCTCCCCGACTGGGAGAAGCCGATGAAGGACCTCTCCGGCGGTGAGGTCAAGCGCGTGGCCCTGACGCAGATGCTCGCCTCGGAGGCGGACTTCTACATCATGGACGAGCCTACGAACCACCTGGACATCGACGCCATCGAGTTCCTGGAGCAGCACCTCAAGCATGCGCGCAGCACCCTGTTCATGGTCACGCACGACCGCTATTTCCTGGACCGCGTGTGCAATACGGTCATGGAGATGGACCGCGGGAAGGTCTATATCTATCGCGGCGACTACATGAACTTCCTGGAGAAGCGGCAGGAGCGCATCGACAATTACAATGCGGAGACGGACAAGGTCCGGAATGTCCTGCGGCGGGAGTTGGAATGGATGCACGCGACCCCCTGCGCCCGCAGCGGCAAGGCCAAATACCGCAAGCAGGCATTCTGGGAACTGAAGGAACGGGCCGAGGACACCTACATCTCCAAGCAGGTGGACATGTCCGAGATCCAGATGAAAGGCACCTACCTCGGGAACAAGGTCATCAACTGCAGGGACGTCTCCTTCTGGTGGGAGGACAAATGCTACCTGAGCCATTTCAGTTACAATTTCCAGCGGTACGAGCGCGTGGGGATCGTCGGCCGGAACGCTTCCGGAAAGACGACCTTCCTGAACCTCATCACGGGGAAATGGAACCCGTCGATGGGTGGGGAGATGACCGGTGTCGTGGACCTCGGCGAATCCCTCAAGATCGGCTACTACCACCAGTCCGGCATGCAGTTCGACCCGGGCCAGACGGTGATGGACACCGTTCCCAGCACGCATCTGCTGGAGCGGTTCCTGTTCCCGCACGACATGTGGATGAACCCCGTCTCCCGCCTCTCCGGCGGCGAGCGGCGCCGGCTGTATCTCCTTACCATCCTGCTCCAGCAGCCGAATCTCCTGATCCTGGACGAGCCCACCAACGACCTGGACATCGTCACCCTGGACATCCTGGAGGAATACCTGCTGGAATTCAAGGGATCCCTGATCATCGTCTCCCACGACCGCCATTTCCTGGACCGCCTGGTGGACCACCTCTTCGTCTTCTGCGGTGACGGCGTCGTCAAGGACTTCATCGGCAACTATACCGAATACCGCACCTTCATCAAGGACTACGAAGCAGCGCAGAAAGCGGCGGCGAAAACGGTCACTCCGAGCGTAGCGAAGGAATCTGCAACGACAAAAGCCCCTTCCAAGCGCCGCCTCACCTGGAAAGAGCAGCAGGAACTCAAGGCCCTGGACGAGGAACTCCCGCGCCTGGAAGCCGAAAAGGCCGACCTCGAGGCCAGACTCTCCTCCGGCACCCTCTCTGCCACGGAATTGCAAACCGCCTCCACCCGCTACGGCGAACTCCAGTGCATCCTGGACGAGAAAGAACTCCGCTGGCTGGAACTCTCGGAAATCTGACGGGCCTCGCCAGGTGGCGAAGGGCAGGCAAGGTGGGGGCTGGTGTGAGCCCGACTGGGGCGCAGCGCGGGGGTCAGCACGGGGGTGTCAATCAAGAAAGCCGTCCGTCAGTCCAGCAGTTCGGCGAGCATGGCTGCGAGGTCTTCACCGGGGAGGCTGCGGCCGATGATCCTGCCGTCGGAGCAGTCGATGAGGACGTTGTCCGGGATGCCCTGGATGGCATAGTCGAGATGGGCCTTGGAATGCAGTTCATTGTTGCAGACGTTCGTCCAGGATAGTTGATTGTCGACGATATACTTCCTCCACTGGGCCATCAGTCTGTCCCCGTTGTCCGCAGAGACGGCATAGATGTCGAAGCCCTTGTCGTGGAACTCGTCATAGGCTTTCTTCACGAAAGGCATCTCTTCCCGGCAGGGCCCGCACCAGGAGGCCCAGAAATCGACCAGCACGTACTTGTTGCCGGGCTTTTCGACAATCTCTTTCAGCGAGACGGCCTTCCCTTCCGGGTCAGGCTGTTCGATGTCGATATACACGTTCTCTCCATTGGGTTCGGCCTTGGCTCTCCGGGAAAAGAGTTCCAGCATCTCACCGACTCCTTTCATCGACAAAGTCCCGGGATCGAGCGCCCGGATGAGGTCCGACTTCTGCGGAGAGGACCAGGTCGTGATATCGCCGTCAAGCAACTTCAGCCGGACGATGTCAGAAGGGGCATTCTCATAGGTGCGCAGGGTCAATTCGTCCATCTCCTCCTTGTCCGTGCGATCCCTTTCCTGCCTGAAAGCCTGCCAATAATCGTTGGACAGAGTGCCTGTGGCACCATTTTCCTGGTCGATGTCAAAGTCACCGCCCACTGAAATGATCCCCGGTTCCAGGAAGAAATACCTGACCTGCTCCATCTTCCTGCCCTTGACGGCATAGGCGAAAACATGGGTCGGTTGGGTGACTTCGGTCCGGATGATGAACTTCCCGTTCCGGATCTTCCCCTCGGCGATAACCTGGTACCCGTTAAATTCATCCTCAAGTTCTATCTTGCCGTTCTTGAGGCCCTTGATGTTTCCGACCACGACACATTCCTTGTCGCTGGAGAGGACGATCTCCTGGTCATCATTGTTCTTGCATCCGATGAACGGCATCAGGACGGCGAGGCATAGCAGGGTTTTGACAATTCTCATGGGGAGTGCTGTTTGTTTTGTTCGTTTATAAAACAAAGTTAATCAAATTTTTTATTAAGTCAATCCCGGCAAAAAAAGAGGCCGCCACGAAGGACGGCCTCTTCACGTGGTCTAGGTTCAGTTTACTTCTTGAAAAGCATCGGAGCCATTTCATAGAGGCAGCGGCGCCAGGTCAGGAACTCGTGGGCCGTGCCCTCGGAGACGTAACCCTTGGCGTTGAAGCCCGCAGCCTGGAGGTCGGCGGCAGCCTTGCGGATCTGGTCGGGACCTTCCTTGGAACCGCAACCGACGAAGATGCCCTTCACGCCGGTGCCCTTGACTTCCTCCGGATTGTAGGTACCGCCGCTCAGGAGGCCGTACCAGCCGAACATCTCGGGACGGGCGAGGGTGATGGTGTGCGTTTCCATACCGCCCATGGACAGGCCGGCCATCGCGCGGCTTTCCTTCTTGGCGATCGTGCGGAAGTTGGCGTCGATGTACGGGACGAGTTCGTCGCAGAGGACGGCCTCGAAGCCGTTGTT
>JAFXMA010000066.1 GCA_017530725.1 Bacteroidales bacterium | reverse complement strand
TTGGCGGACTTCACGGTGCCGGCCTTGTTGCCCCAGTCGGTCATCACGATGCCCTTGAAGCCCCATTCGTCGCGGAGGACGGTGGTCAGGAGGTCGAACTTCTGCTGGGTGTACTCGCCGTTCATCTGGTTGTAGGAAGACATCACGGTCCAGGGATCGGACTCCTTCACGGCGATCTCGAAGTTCTTCAGGTAGATTTCGCGGAGGGCGCGCTGACTGATGCGGGCGTCGTTCTCGTTGCGGTTGGTTTCCTGGTTGTTGGCCATGTAGTGCTTGATGGAGGTTCCCACCCCGTTGGACTGGATACCGCGCACGTACGCGGCGGCCATCTTGCCGGAGAGGATCGGATCCTCGGAGAAGTACTCGAAGTTACGGCCGCACAGCGGATTGCGGTGGATGTTCATGCCCGGGGCGAGGAGAACGTCCACGCCATATTCCAGGACCTCGTTGCCCATCGCCTTGGTCATGTCCTCGACGAGGGCGATGTCCCAGGAACTGGCGAGCAGGGTTCCCACCGGGAAACCGGTGCAGTAATAGGTGTTGCTGTCACCCTGGCGGGTGGGCTGGATGCGCAGGCCGGCAGGGCCGTCGGCGAGGACGGTGCCGGGAATGCCTAGACGCTCGATCGGACGGGTGTTACCGGCGGCACCGGGCACCTGCCAGGCGGTACCGGAGGTCACGCCATTCACCATGGCGGCGCGGGCGCCGCCCACCAGCAGGGTGGCCTTTTCCTGGACGGTCATCGCCTTGATGACGTCTTCGATGTTGTCCTTGGTCAGTTTCGGCTGGGCCAAGGCTCCGAGCGCCACGACGAGCGCTGCAACAGTCAGTAAGATTCTTTTCATAAAAGTGTATTGGGTTTGATAAGTTTCAGTACGACAAAGGTAAAACATTTCTTTCCCACAACGCTTACACGCTTGTCAAAATGTTTTTCAAAGTGTAAAAATGTAGTCTGACTTTGTTATCTTTGCAATTACCTATGAAACGTCATCTTCTTTTTCCCTGGCTGCTCGGCATGCTCTGCCTGGCGGCCCTGTCCTGCAGTCCGAAAGTCGAATCCGACGACCCCTTCGCCGACGCGAAATGGATCGGCACCTCCGAGCGTGTGCTTTATGCCGATTTCCTGCCGCAGTTCATCCTGTCGGCCGACATCGATATCGCCCCCGGATCGTCCCGGGCTTCGGTCCTCCTGGGCGGCAACGATCCCCGCCTGATGGACGCCGACCTGAACATCCTGGGCGTTGAGAACGGCCCGGACGAATCGTTTGTCCGCGTGGAACTGGACCGGGAGAAAAAATGCGTGAATGTCTATCGGACGGGTTATACGGAAGCCGATGTTCCGGGAAAGGTTCTCCAGAGCCTGGCGGTGGCCGACAGTCTGCTGACGGCCGGTCCGGCGAAACTCGAGGTCCAGGTCGCGTACAATCAACTCCAGGTCTCGCTGGGAAGCGTCCGACTGGGCCGGGGAGTGACGGTCGGTCCGCTCGGCCGCAGCGGCGACTACATCGCTTATCCCCAACTCGCCGACGTGGGCTGGCTGGTCGAAGAGGGGCAGACAGCCCGGGTGAGCAACCTCGAGGTCCGGGAAGTCCGGGGGCCCCATGCGCTGCTGTATCACAATGATGGGATGGCTGCCGCCGCTTCAGGTGTGAAGATCCTTTGCGAACCGTCCTACGGTGGGATGCCCGTGCTCCGCAACTCTTTCAAACTGAAGAAGAAAGAAATCGAATCCGCGACGCTGTATGCGACAGCGCGCGGCATCTACGAGATTTGCCTCAACGGGGAAAAGGTGGGGGCGGATTTCCTGACACCCGGACTGTCCCAATACAACAGGCACCATTATTACCAGTCCTATGACGTTACCAAACAACTCGCGAAGGGGAAGAACGAGTTCCTCGTCTCGCTCGGCGAGGGCTGGTGGTCCGGCGAAATCACCTTCGGCAACGGCAACCGGAACTACTTCGGAGACCAGTTGGCTTTCCTGGCGAGCCTGCACGTCAAATATACGGATGGTTCCACCCAAACGGTGGTCACGGACCCGTCCTCCTGGCGCGTCACTACCGACGGTCCCGTCTTGTATGCCAGTCTCTTCCAAGGCCAGGTGACCGACGCGCGGCGCAGTCTGGCCGATGCCCAATGGAAACCGGCCGAAGAGATGGTCCTTGATGGACATGTCTCCGATGCGACTTTCGGGCAGACGGCGCCCCGTACGGACGAGTACGACAACTGGCAACTGGTTCCGCAGGAGGATCCTTCGCCCCGCGTCTTTACCACCCTGACAGCCGAAAGTGTCACCGAGGTCCGGCCGGGCGTATATGTCTATGACATGGGCCAGAACTTCGCCGGCGTCCCCAGCATCACGCTGCGGAACCTGAAGGCGGGGCAGCAGGTCCGTTTCCGGTTTGCCGAGGTCCTGTACCCGGATCTTCCCGAGTACCAGGGGAATGAAGGGATGCTGATGCTCGAGAACATCCGTGGCGCGATGGCCCAGGACATCTATGTCGCCTCCGGGGAGCCCGTGCAGTGCTTCGAGCCCCATTTCACCCAGCACGGCTACCGCTACCTGGAGATTACGGGCGTGGACCAGGC